>NZ_JBYCCT010000026.1:0-23227 GCF_057473865.1 Coleofasciculus sp. H7-1 | reverse complement strand
TCAGTCCTCTTCACTCAGTCCTCAGTCCTCTTCACTCAGTCCTCAGTCCTCTTCACTCAGTCCTCAGTCCTCTTCACTCAGTCCTCAGTCCTCTTCACTCAGTCCTCAGTCCTCTTCACTCAGTCCTCAGTCCTCTTCACTCAGTCCTCTTCACTCAGTCCTTCGATCAAGAGTTGGTAGCAGTGGTGGCGAATCTTTGGAAATCGCTAGGTCAAATTCGGAATGATGAATAAATAATTAAGTTATGATGCATTGTTCCCTATTTACCCTTTCACCTGAGTGGACAAACTCCACTGGCTTGACCAAATTAAACCCTTTGACCGCACGGTGGTAGGCGACAAAGCTTTTTACTTGAGCCGAGTCATGCAGCGCGGCTATCCGGTCGTGCCCGGTTTTGTCGTTCCGGCAACCGCAGCCCGTCAATTTCTCGAAAGTATTCAATGGTCGGCACCGCTTGGCTTAGACCTGCCCTATTCTTCGCTGCATCTGGATGTAGATAATCCCCGCCAGCTACAGAGCGTCGCTCAAACGATTCGGCAGGAAATTACAGCCGCTACTCTACCGTCGTCTTGGGTGTCGGAGATAGAATCGGCACAAGCGCGTTGGCAAACTCAGGTGCTGATTTTGCGCCCCTCTTTGGCTTTAGAGAGTCGGGCGTCCAAAGTCCAGGCGACGAGCGGGTTGCTTTTACCATCTGGGCTTTTAGAATCCCACGTTTGTCTGGCGTCGCCAGAGAGCTTGGCGATGGGTTTGAAGCTAGCTTGGGCAGAGCTGTTTCGCGCCAGAAGTCTGTTTTACTGGCAGTATTCGGGTATCCAGACTGCTCAGCTGAACTTGGCAATTTTAGTGCAACCCGTCTTAGATGCGATCGCTTCCGGGACTCTCCACGCGACTCCAGAGTGCTGGGAAATTCAGTCAACCTGGGGACTGGGCAAGGCGCTAGTCTTAGGAGAAGTGATTCCAGATTTCTACCAGGTGCAACCAGAAACGGGGGAAGTGCAAACTCGGTATCTGGGCAGTAAAACCCGTGCCTATCGTCTTGAGAACTTTGGGGACGCCCAAACCCACACAAACGGCACGGAGAATTTCACAAGCGCCCACCGTGGGTTGATGGTAGATGGCTGTCTAGAAGCTTATCTGCTCAGTGAAGAGCAACAACAATATTACGCCCTGGAAGAAAAACACTTAGATGTTCTCATTCAACTGGCGAAGCAACTGAGGGCTGAACTCGGCCCAACTTTTACTTTGGAGTGGACTCTCTCTCCAGCCAAAGAAAATGAAGGCGAGCAGTTGTATCTCACACAAGCGAACGTTGGGCATTCAGCAATTAGCTTGAAGGAGTCCGAAATTAAAGTAGCAGCGGTTAAGGAATCCTTACAGCATTCAGTAGATATCAGTCATTCCTCCTTTATGCTCACTCCGTCATCCTTCTTTTCACCCCAGATTCAGCACAGCCTACAGGAAGGAAAAGCGCCTACAGTGCCAGAACCAGACCTAAAGCCTTTGATCAAGGGACTGGCAGCGTCAGCGGGACGGACAATTGCGATCGCTTATGTATTAACCGATTCCCATCATCTCCACTTTCCTGATGCCGGTGGAGATGAAAACTCGCTCGTTAATGGGAAGATTTTAGTCGTCAAAAGCATTACTCCCGATCGGATGGTACTGCTAAGACAGGCTGTCGCTGTAGTTGCCGAACAGGGTGCGATGACTTGTCACGCCGCCATTATTGCCAGAGAATTAGGCATCCCAGCGGTTGTTGGTGCTGTCGGTGCCACCCAGCTTATTCAAACCGGCGACGCCGTCCTAGTAGATGGCGACAAGGGAGCAATTTATCGCGTTGAGGTTCAAGCCGAAAAGCCAGGGAAAATTCTTACTCAGCCCTCACTCCCCACTCCCCACTCCCCACTCCCCACTCCTCACTCCTCACTCCTCACTCCTCAGCCCACCCTTCGGGAAGGCGAAGCGCCTACAGTCCTCAGTCCTCAGTCCTCTTCCCTCAGTCCTCTTCACTCAGTCCTCAGTCCTCTTCCCTCACTCCTCACTCCTCTAGCGACTCAACTGCTGGTCAATCTCAGTCAACCCAGCAGTATCAAACGCGCGGCTCAGATGCCGGTGGATGGAGTAGGATTATTGCGCTCCGAACTAATGCTGCTGGAAGTTTTGCAGGGACAACACCCTCAGCGATGGCTCCAGCAGCAGCGTGAGGGCGAGTTGAAAGAAATTCTTGCCCAGCAACTGTGTCAGTTTGCCGAGGCATTTGCGCCGCGACCCGTATTTTATCGCTCTTTAGATTTGCGATCGCATGAATTTCAATACTTAGTCGGTGGTTCTTTGGCGCACCCCGAAGTCAATCCGATGCTAGGGATGAGAGGAACATTCAACTATGTTTCAAATCCCGCCTTGTTCGATCTAGAACTGGCAGCTTTAGTGCAGGTGCAGCAATCAGGATATACCAATGTCCGCCTGCTGTTGCCTTTTGTCCGCACGGTTGAAGAGTTTTCCTTCTGTCGCCGCCGCGTTGAGCAAGCCGGACTCAGCCAATCTCCTCAATTCCAACTCTGGATCGTGGCTGAAGTGCCGTCGGTTCTATTTTTGCTACCAGATTACGTGAAAGCGGGCGTCCAGGGAATCTCGATCGGCACCAACGATCTCACCCAGCTGCTGCTGGGAGTTGACCGCGACCAAGCGCAGATGGCGGCGGCGTTTGATGAGCGTCATCCAGCAGTCATGCAAGCGATCGCGCAACTCATCCAAATGGCAAAACAGGCAGGAATTCCCTGCTGCATCTGCGGTCAAGCACCGGCTCAATATCCAGAGTTGATCGACCAGCTCGTGCAGTGGGGCATTCCCTCAATTTCTGTGGAATTAGATGCCGTTGAGCGAACCTATAATGCGATCGCTCGTGCCGAACAACGCCTTCTCTTACAAGCCGCCCGTCGTCAGTTGAATCAATAGCTAGCCATCAGCAAGTCTCAGATATGGACGGGTTTCAAACCCACTCCCACTGTTTGTCCTGTGTATTTAGAACCTCAATTTCCAGGGTTTTCAGACCACCGATTTTTCCGATAATTCCCTTCCGATAAAGGTTAATAGATACTACTTAAGACTGTTGCGATCGCGCTTCTAATAGTAAACAACTGTAGAGTATACCTACTAATAGAATTCGTGTGATTTCACCTTGGCGAAATCCACTCCTGCTGGAAGAGTACACAATGAGCCGTGTCGTTGTCTGTTTTTACAGTGGCAGATGGATTCCAATTATGTTTTGTCCGTTGGTAGAAGCTATCGCGCTTCACCGGAATGCACTGAAAGAGGGGAAGGAAATTTTGATTTTCCCCCCTGATTCCGATCCGAACGATTTCTTTAGTGAACTAGCTTATATGCAACCCCCCCGCCTTGGGGAAGCAGGGGGGTTGACAAACTTAGCAATCTTGAAACGCTATGACCAATCGCGGTCAATCGCTAATTAATAGCGGAAAATCGCCGCTACCGAAGCCTCATCTGGCACTTTTTCCGGCTCCACTGCATAGACTTTACCACCGTTCAAAAGCGTATGAATGGCGGCAAAATCCAACATATCTTCGTCGTTCGCCTGTGGTTCAGGGTGTAAATCTACGGTCATCGATTCTGGGTCAAAGTGACCCCAACGCTGTTCACCGACTGCCACAAACAAAGAATCAATCCGTTGATAATAAGCAGATTGGATGATTTCTTTGATATCGTGGAATACTTTACTTGCAGGACTTACGCAAATAGCACCACATAGTAAGGGCAACCACAGGGGGATTACCATCTGAGGGCAACCACAGGGGGATTGAACCCGAAAAAACGCTATATGTATAAGCTTTGCGTAAGTCCTGACTTGTATCTTTTCCAGCCAGTTCCTTGTATTCCTCTACGACCTCCTCAATATTCTCTTGTAACAGAGGCTCTACAATCGGTAAAGCTAGTTCGTGCAATTCTTCTGGCTTGAATATTTCCGGATTTCCAGTAATCCCTTCCTCCACCAAATGTTGATAAGTTGTAGGTTGGGTTGAGGAACGAAACCCAACAAATGCTTATGCGTGTTGGGTTTCGTTCCTCAACCCAACCTACTAGCGCGTCTAGGCTAAAATGCTGGGTTGATAAAATTCGCTCTCATCAAAATTTGCAAGCATTATAGGCGTTGCTTTACCCAACAAATTAGCCTAGACGCGCTACTACTGTTTCATTTCACGGCAATCGGCATTTTTATGACCAACAGCGATCGCATTCACCAGCGAGAAGTAATTGGACTGCTACCAGCAGGAGGGCAAGCAACGCGAATCGCCCCCTTACCTATGAGCAAAGAGTTGTACCCGATTGGATTTCGCCCGGTGGATAGCGGCACCTTACGCCCCAAAGTCGTTAGTCATTACCTACTGGAGAAAATGCGGTTGGCAGGGATTAAGAAGGCATACACGGTGCTGCGTCCAGGAAAGTGGGATATTCCGGCTTATTTTGGAGATGGCACCCTGCTAGACATGAACCTGGGCTATCTCATGATGGGGTTGCCTTATGGCGTTCCTTATACCTTGGATCAAGCCTATCCCTTCGTGCAAGACGCGGTGGTAGCACTGGGCTTTCCCGACATCCTTTTTCAGCCTGAAGATGCCTTTGTGCGGCTACTGGCACGGCTTGCGGTTGGTAACGCCGATATTGTCTTGGGATTATTTCCGAACGATCAGCCTCATAAAGCCGGGATGGTTGATTTTGATGCGGAAGGACGAGTCCACCAAACGATCGAAAAACCGCCGACTAGCGATTTAAAGTATATGTGGGCGATCGCGGTTTGGACGCCGGTATTTACCCAGTTTATGCACGAGTATCTCGCTGCAATCCAAGCTGGGCAACTGCTACAGGCGAAAGAGTTGCCGATTAGCGATGTAGTTCAGGCGGCGATAGACAGCGGCTTGCGGGTGGAAGCAGAGGCGTTTCCGGATGGAACCTACCTGGATATCGGCACCCCTGCGGATCTCGTGAAAGCTGTTCGCCAATTCGCGGGTGACGATATCTAGATTGATTGCTTCTAGGCTCAGATGGGAAGAAGAAAACGCTTAAGCAGTCGGGGAGTCTGTATGATTGGATTGCGGCTGGGTAGCTTTTAATCGCCTTCGCAAAATTATCCCCAAAGTCACCTGCTTCATCAGCCAGTACAAGCCTGCAATTACTACAAAAGTGACAGCCATGACCACTACAGGCCATTTGCCCACTAATTCATCCAGCACGCTAGTGAATACGGCATCCGGTTGAGTAATAAAGTCCCAACTGTTGAAGCGCAGGAATCGCCCTAAATAAATGCCAACGGCGCTAAGACCATGCAAAGCTAACTCCGTCCAAAGGATGAATTTGCCACGTTCATGGCGATGTAAATAGTAACCCAGATTAATTAAAGATATAACGTAAGCTTCAAAGCCAGCCAGAATAACTAGCAAATACTGGGGGATGAGAATCAGCGTAATCATCCACACCGAGTAGTTAGCGCGAATATCATGAATCAAGTGAATGATATCTGTCAACAAATAGGGCGCATTCGGCAAAAACGCTAGAAAAGCTAAGAATCCCGCCCACCAGATCGGCGATCGCTTTTGCCTGCTGCGAAATAGCCAAATACTCAAAAGCAGAGGTACAAACGCCAAAAACAGATTCCACGTCATCCAGTCCAGATTGCGGGACAAAACCCGCAATATATGCGAAGTCCAGCGAATCAGCTCAAATTTCATACGCGCTGTCTGATTGTTGAATCAGCAGTTTTGGTTCACATTGTCATTGAAGCTACCAGTATAACCACTGATTTAGGGATGACTACTCTGCCGCAGGGGGATGACGATCTGGAATTTTGCCCCTAATCCTGGCTGCGATAGACAGGTGAGTTGCCCTTGATGATTTTCTACCACAATTTGATAACAAGTCGATAAACCTAAGCCGGTACCTTTGCCGACTTGTTTGGTGGTAAAAAATGGTTCAAAAATATGGTTTTTGACTGCCGAAGTCATGCCGATACCATTGTCGGAAATTTCAATCTGCACCTGAGTGGGTGACAAAATCTGGGTAGTAAGGGCGATCGCAAACGGCTGAAGTGGAAACGCTGAAAGGGGAATTTCATCCTTTAGCTTTTCTTGTTCCTCTTTCATTCTTTCTTCTAAGGCATCAATGGCATTACTAAGCAGGTTGAGAAACACCTGATTGAGTAGTTTTGGATAGCACTCCACGAGTGGTAAGTCACCGTAATTTTTAACCACTTCAATGCCTGGATGCCCCGGACGCGCTTTGAGACGACGCTGTAAAATCAGCAAGGTACTATCGATGCCTTCATGAATATTCACCGGCTTCATATCGGCTTCATCCAGACGGGAGAAGTTGCGTAAGGACAGCACAATCTGACGGATGCGTTCCGCACCTGTTTTCATCGACTCCAGAAGATTCGGTAAATCCTCAATCACAAAGTCCAGTTCAATGGTTTCGCTATATGCTTGGATCGCCGGTGGGAGGGTGGGATAGTGTTGCTGGTAGAGGTTGAGGATGTCGAGGAGGTCTTGACTATAGGCGGTAACATGGCTAATGTTGCCGGTGATAAAGTTAATGGGGTTATTAATTTCATGAGCAATTCCTGCCACTAATTGCCCCAAGCTCGACATTTTTTCAGCTTGAATTAATTGCTGTTGAGTTTGTTTGAGCGAGGTGAGCGATCGCGCGAGTTCATCATTCTTTTCTTCTAACTCCAAAGTTCTTTCAGTTACTTTCCGATCGAGGCTGTGGGCAAGTTCGAGTAATTGAGCTTCCGATTGTAGCAGTGCCTGCTCGATTCTTTTTTGTTCTGTAATGTCTTGAATGGTGCCAATGAGTCGAGCGGCTTTACCGGCTTGCTCCTGAATAATTTCGCCAGTTCCGTGGACAATGCGTTCAGAATTATTAGATAAAACAACTCTAAAGTCAGTGCTGAAGGGTTGGTTAGAATACGATGCGACGTCTATCAATTCTCTGACCCGTTCTTGGTCATCTGGGTGAATTGATGTCAGGAATCGTTTCATACTTGGCTC
The DNA here is from genome assembly GCF_057473865.1 of Coleofasciculus sp. H7-1. Classification (NCBI taxonomy): domain Bacteria; kingdom Bacillati; phylum Cyanobacteriota; class Cyanophyceae; order Coleofasciculales; family Coleofasciculaceae; genus Coleofasciculus; species Coleofasciculus sp. H7-1. The sequence continues at coordinate 16,166 of NZ_JBYCCT010000026.1, read as the reverse complement.
AAAGTCTGCTGGCGAGAAACCCAAGATGCGATAAAGTTCATCCGACCATCGCAGTTGTTGTTTAACCAAGTCTAAATCCCAGTTACCCAGATGGGCGATACGTTGGGCGTTGGCGAGACTGGCTTCGCTAGAGCGCAGTGACGCTTCGGCTGAGGAGCGTTCAGCAACGGCTGCCCCCAAAACCAAAGCAGTGACTGCTATAACGCCCATGAAGGCTTGTAAAAATTGCAAAGCTTGGTCGGTGTTAATGGCAACTGCCGCAAACGGCCCATCCCCCAAGGCGGTGCCCCAGATAGCAATGCAGGAGACAAGTAGAGTTGCCAGTACAGCGCCTTGCTGATTAAATCGGAGGGCTGCCCAAACTACCAAAGGAAAGGGCAGGTAGGCAAGTGGATAGTGAGCGATCGCTGTAGCAGTTTTGGCGAAGAAAACCGACTGGGTGACTGTTGTCAGTAAAATCAGCAAGACCATCGCCTCGATGATTCGCTCTGGTGTTGTTTCTAAGCGGGGACGGACACTCCAAGTCAAGATCGCGGGGGCTAATACCAAAACTGCCATGCCATCCCCTAACCACCACATCCACCACGTCGTCGCATAGTCGCCCCAAGGGATAAGATTTGCCAAGCAAAGAGTCGTCAAACCCAGAGTGGAAGCGACTAGAGTAGACAGCATCACAGACAGACTGAGAAAACTGAAAACATCTCGCAGGCGATCCAGAGAGGGGCGCAAACGAATAAAACGGAGCAACGTGACCCCGACTAGAGCCTGCAAGGTGGCACCCAAGCTGCTGGCAAGGGCAACAGGCAGGGGTACGTCCAGAACTACTTTGGCAAATAAAAATTCACCCAGCACTACTCCAGGCCAAAGATTTCGCCCCCCTACAAACAGCACGCCTTGGGTAATCCCAGCCGGAGGCCAAACCGGCGCTACGTACTTATTCAACACCGGAAGCGCCAGTGATAGTTTTGCTGCACCAACGTAGATGGCAGCCAGCATAGCGACGCTGGCAAAATATCGCCAAAGCCGAGTTTGGGACATAGAGACGGTTTAGGGGTTCAAAATGCGAGATGTTTGCTCTTTGCAACCATAATCCGCTGAGCTAGATGTTGCAAAGATAAATATAGACAAATTTTTAACTGAAGCGAGAAATCCGTTAATTAATCTGATTTCGCCTTCGCTTTGGGACAAATTAGCCAATAATTGAGCGCCAAACGATTTAAGCAGCCTGCCCTAGCAATCGCCTAGAATCCCTATCAGGGACTAAATAAAAGGATTAAAAAGTGGAAACTTCTATGCAAGATCGGTTGCAGGCAGCTATCGCTCCTTACCGCACAACGGTAGATTATCTAGAAATTCGCTTAGAACAAAGTGAGTCTACATCTATCTCCTTTCGCGGTCATCAGCTGGATGCCGTAGACCGTAATTTTACCCTCGCCGGTGGCATTCGTGCTTGTCACAAGGGCGGCTGGAGTTTTGTCACTTTCAATGGTTTAGCCGAGGTGAAAGACCGGATTGAAGAAGCGGTTTCTCAAGCGCATCTGGTCGGAAAAGAAACGACGATGCTAGCGCCAGTGGAACCCATTCAAGATTATGTGGCGGTGGAGATAGGGCGCGATCCGCGTGGGGTTTCTCTTGCCGAAAAGCGGCGGTTACTGGAGGGATATAACCAACTGCTGCTAGATTTCGACCCCAGAATTCAGACGACGATGGTGAATTTGCGCGATCGCTTCGGCATCACCTATTTTGCCAATTCTCTCGGCACTTGTATTGCCCAAGAACGGTTGGATGTGTCGGGTCGATTTGGCGCAGTGGCCCGCGAAGAAGGTTCTGTCCCCCGCCAAGGCTTTGAATCCGTCCATTCCCGCACAGACTATAACATTCTCGAAGGAATTGAAGACCAGGTACTGGCAGCCGCCAAACGAGCTGTCGGTCAATTGGAAGCAAAATCAGTGAAAGGCGGACAATATACTGTCGTTCTCGACCCGTACCTGGCTGGTGTCTTCATTCACGAAGCTTTTGGACATCTTTCGGAAGCCGATTTTGTCTACGAAAACCCTCGGATGCAGGAATTGCTCACCCTGGGCAAACCCTTAGCCATTAAGCAACTGAATGTGGTTGATGATGCCACGATGCCAGATTTACCCGGTTCTCTCAAGTATGACGATGAAGGCGTCCCAGCTCAACGCAAATATTTAATTAAAGACGGCATCCTCACCCAGCGCTTGCATAACCGCGAAACTGCTGGCAAGATGCACGAAGCTCCCACCGGCAACGCTAGGGCAATCAACGCCACTTATCCGCCGCTGGTGCGGATGACCAACACTGGGATTGAATCGGGGGAACACTCCTTCGATGACATGATTAAGGATATCGAGGAAGGCGTCTATGCGGTGCGAATGTTAGGCGGACAAACCAACGGCGAGATGTTTACCTTTGCCGCCGCTGAAGGCTATATGATTCGCAATGGCAAGATAGCTGAAAGAGTTACCGATGTCAGTCTGACTGGCAATGTCTTCCAAACGCTCAAAGATATTGAGGCGATTGGGAACGACTCGATCTATATCAACGGCGGTTGCGGTAAAGGCGGACAAATGCCTCTACCAGTGAGTGTGGGGGGTCCCCATCTACGAATTAAAAATGTCGTGGTGGGCGGTCGCTAGGGGGAGTAAGACCGTATCACCACAATCCCAAATCGATAGAAGCTCTAATTAAAAGGGGATGCCGCAAGTAAATGGCATCCCCTAAATGTTTTATTTGATTAAGGTGCATGGAATGGCATTTGTGGCGGTTTTGCCCCAATTCACTTGCACGGAAACAGCAGACTCCGAAGGCTCGGTATTTGAGACTGGGAATATCTCTGAATTCCGGTTTAGTGCAAGTAGTTGGCTTCTGCTTCCAACTGGCGAATCAAGGCTTCGTCCCCTTTGGCTCTGGCGATTTCTAGACGATGCTGCAAGCTTTTTTGAATATTTTCGCGGTGAGCCGCAGCCGCATTTTTCTGGTTATCTTGGCGTCTTCCGTTCATAATAGACATTTTTTTTAAGCGACTTGAGGTATTTGCTACTTTTCTAATATAACCTAAACTTTAAAAATGGTAGTGTTTGTTACAGAAAATTCATAGTTGGTTAGATAAGGTTAAGGGTTGACGCTTTGGAAGGAATCAGGGTCTGAGAGCGATCGCCATTGCCGAAGGTAAGCTACACTCTTAAGACGTTCAAACTAAGACGTTCAAACCGCCCCGCGTTCTGGTCGCATCAACAGCATGGCACCCGCGTTTGGCAAAAAGAATCCCTCTTGACGAAGATGTATCAAAACCGGATCGTTACTCTGACGAGCGATTTTGGCTTAAGTGATGTTTATGTAGGGGTGATGAAAGGGGCGATCGCCCAAATCAACCCGACGCTGACGGTGGTGGATCTCACTCATGAAATTCCCCCCCAGAATATTACAGCGGCAAGGTTTTGTCTGATGAATGCCTACCCTTATTTCCCAAAAGGGACAGTGCATATTGCCGTCGTCGATCCGGGAGTGGGGAGTAGCCGCAGAGCGATCGCCGTGAAATTTGCCGCCGGTTTCCTGGTGGGGCCAGATAACGGGCTGTTTAGTGGCATTCTTAGTAGTAGTAGGGTTGTCCCGTCCTTACCAGAAATTGCCGCCGTCGAACTCACGAACCCCAACTATTGGCGCACAACCGAACCCAGTTTAACTTTTCACGGTCGAGATATTTTTGCGCCCGTGGGTGCCCATCTTGCCAGCGGCGTTCCTCTAGAACAACTGGGACACGCTATCGATCCAGCCAGCTTAGTTCAACTGCCCATCCCTGAATGTACCCAGACAGAAGCAGGTGTTACGGGTTGCATTCAGTATATCGATCGCTTTGGCAACTTAATTACGAATATTCCAGGTACCTTCGTGCAAGGAAAAATCTGGTCGGTTGTTGTGGGATGTACGCTACCCAGTTGCCAGACTTATAGCGACAGTCAACACCTAGAAGCGATCGCTTTAATTGGCAGTCACGGTTGGGTCGAAATTGCCGTCAACGGAGGCAATGCTCAGTCGCAACTGCAACTAGACTGGGGACATGAGGTGCTTCTTAAGCTGGATTATTTCCATTCCTAATCGGGATTTATACAGCCGCACCGCTGATATTCTATACCAATTTTCGGATAGGTTTTATGACTCAGTTAAATGTGTCTGACTCGACAGTTTACCAAGGTCAGTTTGGAGAATTTACGATAACCGAGAGCGATCGCACTGGCGTAATTATCTACCGCAGCGGCTTAATGGTAGCGGCTTTAAGCTTTGCTTTAGGTAGCTTTCTGGCGCTAAAGACAAACATGGGATTGTCACTCCTCACCCCGCTGTACGCTTGTTTCTGTCTGGGGTTGGGCGTCAGTTTATTTACCATCCATATTTACCTAGAACCGCTACACCGACTACTTCAAGTTTTTTGGGCAATTGGTGTTTTATCGGCGACGGTGCTAGCACTGCAAAGTAGCGAACCTCTCGCCCTATTTGTCTACAATCACCCAACAACCCTTTTTGGAGTCGGCTTCACCTTTGCAGCATTAACAGGGATTTATTTCAAAGAAGCCTTTTGCTTCAACCGCCTGGAAACTAAAGTTCTCACGCCTTTGCTGCCAATGTTGCTGTTGGGACACCTGACAGGTGTATTGCCAGTGTCAGTAGAACGGGGATTATTGGCAGTTTGGGCACTTCTATTTGTCATATTTGCCTTGCGTAAGGTTGTGCAAGAAATTCCACCGGATATTGGTGATAAATCGGTGTTTGTTTATCTCAAACAACAGCATTCGGCGAAGGCTTGAGGAAAGCGATTAAACACAATAAAATGACCTCTCCCCCAACCCCTCCCCTCTCAGGGAAGGGTAGTCAATCTCCCCCTTCCCTCGCAGTGAAGGGGGTTGGGGGGTTAGGTTCCCTGTATTGCCAATAATTTAACTGTTATGGAAGAACGCGCCTTCTGGCTAGTATGGTCGGAAATACCCGGAATTGGCCCAATTTTGCTCAGGCGCTTGCATCAGCATTTTGGCACACTCAGTGAAGCCTGGAAAGCCAGTCCAGCCGCCTTGAGGGAAGTTGAGGGGTTTGGGCGTCAAACAATTGAGGGGGTGGTAGAGAAGCGATCTCGCCTGCATCCCCAACAATTTTTAGAAGAACACTTGGTAAAAAATCCCTGTTTCTGGACGCCAGCGGATGCTGATTATCCCCGCTTACTCTTAGAGACGCCTACCCCGCCGCCAGTGCTGTATTATCGCGGCAAAGTGCAACTTCAGGAGAATCATGGCATTACGCCAACGATTGGCATTGTTGGCACTCGCCAACCCTCGGAGTATGGCAGACGCTGGACTGGCAAAATTACCACTGCCTTGACGAAAAGCGGCTTCACGATTGTTTCCGGCATGGCAGATGGCATTGATACAGAAGCGCATCGCGCCTGTCTGGAAGCTGGGGGACGGACGCTGGCAGTTTTTGGCACTGGCGTGGATGTCGTCTATCCTTGGCGCAACAAGTCCCTATACGAACAGATATGCGATCGCTCTTTAGTGCTGAGTGAGTATCCTGCTGGCACCCAACCGAAGCGCGAACACTTTCCCACCCGGAATCGGATTATCGCCGGTTTGAGTCGTGCGGTGCTGGTGATGGAAGCGCCTACCCGATCCGGTTCATTAATTACTGCCGATTATGCGAATGAATTCTGTCGAGATGTCTATGCTTTGCCTGCAAGGTTGGACGATCGGCAATCGCTAGGCTGTTTAAAATTAATTAGTAAGGGAGCGACGCCTTTTCTAGATGAAAATCATTTATTAGAAATGCTGGGAGCTATCCCAAAACTCGATCCAGTGCAACAGCTAGACTTATTTAATCAGCCTCCCGTACCAGATTTGGAACCAGAACTCAAACAGATTTGGCAAGCAATTTCCTCAGAACCTACGGCTTTTGATTTAATTGTGCAGCAAACTGGTAAGCCAGCTAACTCAATCTCCAGTGCGCTGTTGCAGTTAGAACTCATGGGGTTAGTGTCGCAATTGCCGGGGATGCGGTATCAGAAATCTTAAGAGCAACCAGAAAAGTAAATCTCTTAGAAAAACAACCTAACAACAGTTTAGGAGCGATCGCTATGACGACAACCAAACAACTGATTACCTTTGAGGAATATCTAACTTATGACGGCACTGATACAGCTATTGGCGTAAGAGTCCCCCAAGTTGGTAGGCGGGATACTTCCAGAGTGCCGGATGTTACGGTTTTGCCTTTAGAACAGTGGAAAAGCCTTCGTAGGCGGGAAGCTATAATCGAACTTGATCAAGAGCCGCCGCCGCTGGTTGTAGAAGTAGTTAGTGCGGGAACTGAAAGTCGAGATCGTTGAGCCAAAAGAGCGGAATACAACATCATCGGTATACCAATTTATCTGCTGGTTGACTTTCTCGACTTCAACCAAAACGGAAAACCAGTAGATAAGGGGGTTACAGTTTTAACGCTGAATGAGGGCTATTACGATGAAGCGGTTTATAAGGGTGACACGGTAGTTGAAATTCCCACATTCAAAGAGCTTAAGCTGACTTCCTACCAAATTATTAATGCTAGCACGTAGCGGCAAGGAAAACCTGGCGATCGCACTCTGCACTCACTGCGGCATTAGCCAAATCTTGATATTCGTATCATTACTGGCACTCGCAAAAGTCGCTCCATCCGGGCTAATAGCAACGCAATAGACAGAGTAATAATGCCCAGTTAGAGTAATATTTAACTCTCCCGTTTCTAAATTCCACACTTTGATAGTTTTGTCATGACTGCCACTGGCTAGAATCTGTCCATCTGGACTTATGGCAACAGAATTAACTTTAGAAGAATGCCCGCTTAAGGTTTTTTGCAGGAAGCCAGGGCTAGATAAATTATTAAGTGAAAAAGTTATCATGGATGCCGAAATATGATTTATATAACCATAATTTTTGAATAATACTAATCCTAATAAGAAAACCGTTGGAATAAAAAACAGTTCGTAGCGCAAATTCTGTTTTAATTTAAATGTTACTAAAATTAGTTTTGTGGTTAGGTGATTTATTATCTGCTTTATGGGTATATCTGACCGTACAGTCGAAGCTTGAGGCAACAAATCACGAATTACCTCATCTGCCGATTGGTAACGCAAATTAACATCCTTTTGCAAGAGCTTGTCTAGAACTTTACCTAAATTGCTAGTAACAGAACGCCCTAAGTGTTGCCGCCAATTATGTACCCATTCATAACCGCGATCTAGACACAGTAAATGTGGGTGTTTCTGACTCAATAAATGAAAGCAAGTCGCGCCTAAACTAAACAAATCACTAGAGGGAGATGCTGCGCCTCCCTTCATTTCTTCATAGGATGTGTACCCTAAAGAACCAATTCTTGTGCCTGGTTGAATTGCCTGTGTTGTCGCCAAATGCTGAGATGCCCCAAAATTGCTCAGCACCAATTTGTTATCACTCCGGCGACGGATAATATCCTGGGGATTGATATCTCGGTGAATTACTTTTTTCTCATGTACAAATTTGAGAACAGGCAGAATATCCAGTAACAACTCTCTAATCTGGTTTTCACTAAAGGCACCCCGTTGTTCTAACTCCTTTAACAAATTCTGCCCTTCAATTAACTGCTGCACCAGATACAGATAACTTTCTTCCTCAAAATAGGCATACAGCGTGGGAATCTGGGGATGTTCTCCTAGCTGCTGTAGGCGCTGTGCCTCTTGTTTAAATAGCTGCACAGTCTCCTGGCTTCCCTGAACTTGCGGCTTCAGTTGCTTAATGATGCAGGGTTCATTCATCTTGTCTATATCTTCTGCTAGATAAGTTCTGCCAAATCCATCCTGAGCGGAAAGTAGCTGAATAAGGCGGTAGTGCCCCCTAAGCAGTGGCACCAGTTTTGTCTGGCAACTGCGGCAATATTCGTTTCCATCAAGATTTTGAGGATGATGACAATTAGGATTAAGGCAGCAAACCATACTTTAGATAGGGAATAGTAGATTGAGTCTATGATAAGTATTCCCAGAGCCTCTCCTATTTGTCACAGGCATGAAACGCCAATTTTTATTAGCTTTAATGCTACTGACGGCTACAGTTTTGATGCTTTTAATTGGGCACGGTGCGATTACGAAACCAGCGAATACGCCGAATGTTTCGCTGCGATCGCTAGCAGACACGCGGGGGATTGGAATGGGTACGGCGGTGGCGATGCAACCCTTACGTAACGATCCTGCTTATCGGGAGGTGGTGGCGCGTGAGTTCAATACCATCGTGGCAGAGAATGCGATGAAGTTTCAGGCAGTTCATCCAGAACGCGATCGCTTCGACTTCACAGACGCAGATGAGCTTGTCGCCTTCGCCAAAGCCAATAAAATGCAAGTGCGCGGTCACACCTTCGTCTGGTTTAAAAGCCTACCCACATGGCTAACAAAGGGCAAATTCAGCCGCGAACAGCTTCAAGAAATTCTCCGCGAACACATTCAGACAGTTGTCGGTCGCTATCGGGGTCAGCTTGCCGTCTGGGATGTTGTGAATGAAGCGGTTGAGAAAGATGGTTCGCTGAGGAAGACAATCTGGCTAAAAAAGATTGGGCCAGAACATATTGAGATGGCGTTTCGCTGGGCACATGAGGCAGACCCGCAAGCACTATTATTCTACAACGACTTCAGCGGCGAGGGACTGGGGAAAAAATCAGACGCGATTTATACTTTGGTTCGGGATTTACAAAAACGTGGCGTCCCCATTCATGGCGTCGGTTTGCAAATGCATATTGGCATCAAATCCTCGCTAAAACCCCAAGATGTTGCTGCAAATATCAAGCGTTTGGCAGCACTAGGTTTAGAAGTTCATATCACTGAAATGGATGTAAAAATTCAGGATGGCACCGGCACGAAGCAAGAAAGATTTGCCGCCCAAGCACAAGTTTACCGAGATATGCTGAGCGTGTGTCTCTCGGTGCCCAAGTGTAAGGCTTTTGTGATGTGGGGGTTTACAGACCGCCATACTTGGATTCCCGGCTTTACTCACAAGCCGGATGAGCCGCTAATTTTTGATAAGTCGTATCGTCCCAAACCCGCCTATTATGCCCTGACTTCAGCGCTAGAAAAATAAGACCGATTGGCTTGGTCTAATCACTGCGTCTATAGTCGTGATTTTTTGCTATGGCTAATCGTAAAAAAATCAATTAGCAATGAGCAATTAGCAGCCTGATATGACAACTAACTTTGAATTCGGCACGATTTCTAACCCTGAAGAAGCTAAACAGCTTGGGCAAATCTTAAACCAGTGCTTCAATTCACCGCCAGATAGCTGGCAGATGTATTTCAATCGGATTGGTTTGGAAAACTTCCGCGTCATCCGCCAAGGAGGGCAGACGGCTGGGGGCTTAGGCATTCTCCACATGGGTCAGTGGTTCGGAGCTTCTAGCGTACCAATCGCCGGAATTGCTACCGTTGGCATTGCGCCAGAGCAGCGAGGCAAAGGGGTAGCGGCGGCGCTGATGACCAATATTGTCAAGGAGTGTCACGCCAAGGGAATTCCCCTATCGACGCTCTACGCCTCTACCAGTGCGCTTTATCGGAAAGTGGGTTACGAACAAGCTGGGAACTATTGCCGTTTGGCGGTGCCGACAGATACGATTCTGCTAAAAGATCGCACTTTGCCGATGCAGCGCGTGGAAGCGACTCACCACGAATTTCACGAACTCTACCGTCAACGAGCGATCGCTACCAGCGGCAACTTGGATCGCCACCAAGCCATTTGGAAAGGCATCGTCGAGTCCCCTGAAGAAGTGATTTACGCCTACCTAATTGGCTTTGAAGACAAACCAGAGGGTTACGTCATTTTCAGCCAAAAGATGGGAGACAAAAGCTATCACCTCGAAGTCAGAGACATGGTGGCATTAACACCAGCAGCAGCACGTCGTCTGTGGACTTTCTTCGCCGACCACCGTTCTCTAGCAGACAAGGTGATTTGGCAGGGTCAGGCAGGAGACCCGCTTTTGTCTTTACTCACAGAACAAACATACAAAATTGCCCATCTAGAACGGTGGTTGGTGCGAGTAGTTGATGTGCCAAAAGCACTATCAATGCGCGGCTATCCGATTGGCGTAGAAGCCGAATTGCATCTTGAAGTTCAAGATAATCTATTGCCCGATAACAATGGAAAATTTGTTCTGGTAGTTTCCGGCGGACGCGGTGAAGTGACAAGAGGAGGGCGAGGCGAATTACAGTTAGATGTGCGAGGCTTATCACCTTTATTCACTGGTTTACTTACACCTCATCAGCTGCAAACAATTGGTCAACTCGAAGGAAGTGCCGATTCTTTATCGACAGCAATGCTAATATTTGCAAGTCCCGAACCGTGGATGTCAGATCATTTTTAGCAGCTCATCAGTTAAAGGGAAGGTAGGCAATGCTTATCCTACTACTAGCTACGATTCACCAATCATTTTTTGAAACCGCTCATGTTGCCGAATTCGATAAAAACTTGATTCATTTTTGGCATAGGTTCTAAATGTATTGGTATCGAGGTTAATTGCCTGTTCCAGAGAATCAATCGCTAAAGAAGCTTTGCCTTGTAGGGCACAGAAGCAAGCTTTGTTATACCAAGCATAAGGGTAGTGGGGATTGATTTCGATGGCTCTATCGCAACAGGCGATCGCTTCTTCGTACCGTTGCAATGCAGCGAGTGCCCCACTCCAGTCAGTCCAAATAGCCGGGTTATCAGGTTTGATGACAATCGCTTGCTCGTAGGAAGCGATCGCTTCTTTATACCGTTGTAGGCTTCCTAACGCCCAGGCTCGGTGATGCCACGCTTCCCAAAAATTGTGTTTTAGTTTAATCGCTTTGTCATAGGAAGCGATCGCTTCTTCGTACTGTTGCGATTTGAGTAACTTATTGCCTTTTTCATAACAAGCGTGCTGCGGACTCATCACTCTACGAATTAGCAAAAAAACACCAATCGCCGCTACTAACAAAATGCCGGAATCTGCGTTGAAAGATTCGTATCCCTTCCCTACCATCTCCATTGGAATACCAAGCAGTGCGGCAATTGTAAAAGTTGATTTCCAAAAAAGCAGATTTAACGGTTTTACGAACCAGAGTAGAATGAAGAGGGCAATAATTCCATATTTGCTCAACTTTCTAAGTTGAATCTGCGTTTGATTGGGCAACCACGGCTCAATGATGCCATAACCATCAAGCGGTGGAATTGGCAGCAAGTTGAACTGAATAACGGAGATTTGTAGAATAATTAAAAATGCTAAAGCTGGGCCAATCCAGTGTTCGCTTAATGGTGTCACCCAACCCAGCCAAAAGGGAATTATGAGTAATAAAGTCACTATTACACTAGCGATGGGACCCGCTGCGGAGACAGCACTTTTCCACCAACGATTGCGTAATCGTTGGTGATTGATGTAAACTGCGGCACCCGGTAACGCAATCCCACCGATGAGAAGAAAGACGATGGGCAGAACCAAACTCAAAGTTGGGTCGGTATACTTGAGCGGGTTTAGGGTCAAATACCCCTTATCTTTAACTGACGTATCCCCGCCCCAATAGGCAACCACCGCATGACCAAACTCGTGTATACAAACAGACACGATCCAGCCGAGACAGACGAAAACTGCGACAGGTAACATTGCTTCCCACCCTGAGGAAAAGCGGTTGAAAAGATGTTTTAATGTAACTCAGCCGCGAGTAAAATGGCAAAAGTTAAGAGCGACTGGCAAGGAAAGCGTCCAAACTTGGCACATCCACCCAGCAACCCGTTTCATGGGATTCATGGGCTAAATCCATCAACAACTGGGAATAAACTCCCTCTCGGAGGGATGGCGCGATCGCTTTCCCGGCGTCAATTGCCTGCACCCAGTTGTCTACAACTCGGATAAAGGGTGCCAAACGCCCATCCGTATAGGTTTGGGGAAACGCCAGACGATGCGGAATTTCTACCTCAGCTAGAGGTTTACCCGCCGGTGCCGCCCAGAGGCGAAAACCATGTACGTAATCCTTCTGATTTTCACTGCCCAAGACTAACGTAGCGCGATCGCCATAAACTTCGATCCCGTGCGTCCGGGATGCATAGACAACCGAACTGATACACAGTTGGCAGGGCGTCCCATCCGCCAGTTCCAGCATCAGCATACACGTATCATCCGCATCCACCGGCTTCATTTCACCCGTGTTAGAGTCTGGACGAAAAGAAATTCCCGTAATTAGCTGGGCACACAGTCGCCGCACGGGTGCAAACAACCAGCTAATGTAATCAAAAGCGTGAGAACCGACGGCTCCCAATGCTCCTCCTCCCTGGTCTTTCCGAGAATACCAATTCCACGGGCGCGTGGCATCGGCACGACTCGACACCAGCCAATCAATCTTTATTAGGCGTTGTTGCCCCACATACCCTGCTGCTAAAAGTTCCGCGAATCGCTGCCATGCTGGGACAAAGCGAAATTCAAAATCGAGCGTAGCGATCGCGCCGTTTTCTCTCGCCAACTGATACAACTGAAGTGCCTCAGTCGCTGACAGGGCTGTGGGTTTTTCTAATAATAAATGCTTCCCAGCTTGCAACACCGTCTTCGCCATTTCATAGTGCAAAAAGGGCGGCGTTGAAATGCTGACAGCGGCGACATCTGGTAAGGCGACGATTTCTTCTAGGGTGTTGCAAGCGTGGGGGATATTCTGGGCAGAAGCCAGAGCGATCGCTTTATCCAAATCCCGGTGGTAAACTGCAACCACCTGAGTACGCGGGTGTGCCTGGAATCCTGGGATGTGGATTTTCTGACCAAATCCAGTCCCCACCACTGCTACGCCAATCGGGTTCGATGTTTGGGCTGAATTATTGAATGTCATGCAGGGTTTTCCGATCTAAACTTTTCCACCCATTCAATCACTTGATAGCCTAGACGAGTGCCATCAAGTCGGTCAATTTCCCGGATGCCAGTAGGACTGGTGACATTAACTTCCGTGAGGTAGCCGCCAATGACATCAATACCGACAAAAATTAAACCATCCTGGCGCAGTGTAGGAGCTAATTGGGCGCAGATTTCGCGCTCTCGTTGAGTAATTTCCGTCTGAGCCACTCTACCACCGACTGCCATATTGCCGCGAAATTCTTTACCCGTAGGAATACGATTAACGGCTCCAATCGGTTCGCCATTGAGCAGGATAATTCGCTTGTCTCCCTCTTTGGCGGCGGGTAAGTAAGTTTGCACCATCACCGGAACTCGTGCCTGAAGGGTACTGAGTTCTATCAGGGAATTAAAGTTGCGATCGCTCGGATCTAAAAATAAAATCCCTTCTCCCGCCTTATTCCCCAACGGCTTCAGAATTGCTGCCCCTTTTGCCTCCAGAAACTGCCGGATCACCTGTTTATCTGCACTGACAATCGTTTCCGGAATCGCCTCCCTAAACTGAAGTGCGTACATCTTCTCATTTGCCGCCCGCAGCCCATTGGGGGCGTTGATCAGCAATGTTTGCGCTGGATCGATATAGTCCAGAATGTAAGTGGCGTAGAGGTAAGGAACTGTCACTGGCGGATCTGTTCGCATGAAAACCGCATCCATTGTTTCCAGCGGTTGTAAGACGCGATCGCCTACAGAAAACCATAGCGACTCTGCCACCCAGCGTCCTTCCACCAGCTGCACCGGCGTCAGTTGTACCGGCTCCAGCAACGCCCAAGCCTTGCCATCCCCCACACTCAATAAATTCGCCTGCGTAATCCAAACTTCGTGTCCCAGCGCTTGTGCTGCTTCCATCAGCGCCACACTGGTATCGTGACCGGGATCTAGGCGTTCGATGGGGTCAATAATAAAAGCAAGTTTCATGTTAGCTATCAGCTTTTTGTCTTTTGTCCATTGTCCGTTGTCCGTTGTCCGTTGTCCGCAAACAGTGACTCAGGACGAATTGACTATGCTGATTGCAGGAGTGGATCGAGCTTGCCTTGAGCCTCTAGCGCATAAGTATCATCGCAGCCCCCAATATGCCGCTCGTTGATAAAAATCTGAGGTACGGAGCGCCCTCCATTCGCACGTTTTGCCATCTCCGCCCGTGCCGCCTCATCCCCATCAATGCAGTATTCGATATAATCAACCCCTTTTTTATCGAGCAAAGCCTTGGCACGAATGCAGAAGGGGCAGCTGCTCCAGGTATAAATTTCCACTTTAGGAGCCATCTTGTCCTCAAATATTAAGTAATTTTTTTAATCTTAGTCTAGTCAAACCCATCTATTTTTGTGTTCAGAGCAAATTTTCTTGAAAATTGCCGTCTGTGTAGTTAGTACGCCCTGCACCGGACGCCCCACACCCTACTAAAAAGCTCTCCACTCAATCAAGAGCAAAGAGCTGTTTAAGTCAAATTTCCACAGGGCTTACGCAAAGCTTATAAATATAGCGTTTTTTCGGGTTCAATCCCCCTGTGGTTGCCCAAGAGATGTGGTGCTATTTGCGTAAGTCCTGAACTATTTGGGTTGAAGTGACTTGTACAAGGCGCGAATGCTTCACCCTCAACCTGAGAACCTCAGGGAGCATCTGTACCGGAGAAGCATAAGGAAGACAACAATCTGAGAGAAGCAATCAGCTCGCTCACCCGTAGGCGTAAGCCTTCAAGGGAGGGTATACTTCTCCCCTTCAGTATTCTGGGACTTTATGGGTAATGCATAGCTGTGAAAAGCTTTTGAGGGGGTTGGGGGGTGAGGTTCCGAGTGTGTTGCAGTAAAGTGAAAACCGCTACAAGTCCTGTTTGAGGCTAGATAAAGAAAATCTGGCTGAAGGCGCAAAAATATTAACGCCGAACCCACCCATTGATGGTAAAGCGACTATCTGCAAAAGCTTTCGAGGGACATTTCACAGGCAATACTTCATGCATATAGCGGCTGAGGAAAAGCACAATGCTATTATTACGCGGTTCAACTGTTTTGAAAGAATCAGCCTTCACGTAAAAGTTATTTTCAATCTTGCTGTCGTAAATCAGCAACTCTCCCCCAGAGAAAGGTTTTGGTTCCCGGTAAAAGTAGTAAACATAAGTTAATTCTCTGGTAGCGGTATCTGGACTACCATTATCATTGTGAACTTTGTAGTAGTTTCCGTCATTATGAGAGGTTAATTGCGTCTCAATTTGAGATACAGGAAATGATGGAATCCCCAATTTGCTAAATATATCCGGTAAAATTGCTCGCAGGCGATTGACTATCCGTTCTGAAAACTCAGGGAAGGAGTAGAGAGCCATAGACCGACGATAATCAATCGCATCGGTTGAAATATTGGTAGGTACAAAGGCTGACTCTTGTTTTAATACATAGTCGAGTAGTTGTTTTTGTTCCTCTTGGGTCAGAAAATTGTCAATTTGCACGTAGGGAGAAGCTAAAACATCAGTTGGTTGAGGTTTAAGTTCCTCTTGCATCACCAAAACTGAGGGTTCGGTAACTAGACCAACCAGATGTTCGCTTGGAAAACACAAAGAAGCGTGACCCTCGTCAATCGGAATCTGGAATAACCCGTAAAAACCATCTTCTTGCTTGTAAGAGCGAGCCACAACAGTTTTTAACAGATTTTCTAGTAAAGGGGCGTCTGACTTTAGAAAGACAGTGTATTGATGTCCCCCTGCTAAGAGAAGTTTGACTTTTATATCCTTGACTTCAACAGATGTTTCCATAAGTTTTTCCTACTTTAAAATAGCCATCGCATTAATATTTTTTGGCTCGAAGTAAATTCACCCTGAGGAAAAGCTTCTCACTGTATCGTAAGTGAGAAGCTCTTTTTGAAATATGTATCTCTACTGAGGTAAAACAGTCGCTTCACTAGCCCTTAACGCTACTGTGCGATTGTCTTGCGTCTTTTGCCGAAACGCAGGGCTGCAAAACTTGTGAGCATGAGTGCGCCCACTGTACTGGGTTCGGGTACTGGTTTAGGTCTACTGCCGCTGCTGCCAGAGCCGCCAGTGCCGCTAGTGCCGGAACCATAGTCAATCTGCGTACCGCCATTGCTGTAATCGACGCCAGTGGTGCCGCCGGAAGTGGGAGCCGGTGCCGGTGCGGGTGCCGGTGCGGGAGCTGGAGCTGGAGCTGGTGCCGGTGCGGGAGCTGGTGCCGGTGCGGGTGCCGGTGCGGGTGCCGGTGCCGGTGCCGGTGCGGGGGCTGGTGCGG
>NZ_JBYCCT010000025.1:0-21628 GCF_057473865.1 Coleofasciculus sp. H7-1 | reverse complement strand
TTGTCCCCGTCACCGGATTGTGGATGAGTTCGATTGGGATTGTTGGTTTAGCCTTGAATCTGCGGGCTTACGACTTTGTTTCCCAGGAACTGCGGGCGGCAGAAGATCCTGAGTTTGAAACGTTCTATACCAAGAATATTCTGCTCAATGAGGGCATCCGGGCTTGGATGGCTCCTCAGGATCAGCCCCACGAGAACTTTATCTTCCCTGAAGAGGTTCTGCCTCGCGGTAACGCACTATAGAATTTTGGATTTTGGATTTTAGATTTTGGATAATTATTAATCTAAAATTTAAAATCTAAAATCTAAAATCTAAAGTCGATACCTTGTTTGGTTAATGACAATAGAGGTTTTACCCCGTGCAAACGTCATTTAATAGTGGTTTCGTATCAGGTGCCGGACGCGACCAAGAGTCCTCCGGATTCGCCTGGTGGGCGGGTAACGCCCGTCTGATCAACCTGTCTGGTAAGCTGCTGGGCGCTCACGTTGCCCACGCTGGTCTGATTGTCTTCTGGGCTGGAGCGATGACTTTGTTTGAAGTCGCTCATTTTGTGCCCGAAAAGCCAATGTACGAACAGGGATTAATCCTGCTGCCTCACCTAGCCTCTCAAGGCTGGGGTGTGGGTCCAGGTGGTGAAGTGATCGACACTTTCCCCTTCTTTGTGGTTGGTGTTTTGCACCTGATTTCCTCTGCCGTTCTGGGTTTAGGTGGAATTTACCACGCGATTCGCGGTCCGGAAACTCTGGAAGGTTACTCCGCCTTCTTTGGCTACGACTGGAAAGATAAGAACAAAATGACCACCATTATCGGGATTCACCTGATCCTATTGGGAATAGGTGCGTTCTTGCTGGTGATTAAGGCAATGTTCTTTGGTGGCTTATATGACACTTGGGCACCCGGTGGTGGTGATGTTCGCGTCATTACCAGTCCCACGCTCAACCCAGCAGCGATCTTCGGCTACCTGCTGAAGTCTCCCTTCGGTGGCGAGGGCTGGATTGTTAGTGTTGATAACCTGGAAGATGTAGTCGGCGGTCACATCTGGGTTGGCCTGATTTGCATTGCTGGTGGCATTTTCCACATTCTCACCAAGCCTTTTGCTTGGGCACGTCGTGCCTTAATCTGGTCTGGAGAAGCTTATCTCTCCTACAGCATCGGCGCTGTGTCCTTGATGGCTTTCATTGCCTCTTGCTTCGTCTGGTTTAACAACACTGTCTATCCCAGCGAATTCTACGGCCCTACTGGCCCTGAAGCTTCTCAAGCTCAAGCGATGACCTTCCTGATCCGCGACCAACGCTTAGGTGCTAACGTCGGTTCTGCACAAGGTCCAACGGGCTTAGGTAAATATCTGATGCGCTCTCCTAGCGGCGAAATCATCTTCGGTGGTGAAACAATGCGCTTCTGGGATTTCCGTGGCCCCTGGTTGGAGCCGCTGCGCGGTCCCAACGGTCTTGACCTGAACAAGATCAAGAATGACATTCAACCCTGGCAAGCGCGTCGCGCTGCTGAGTATATGACCCATGCTCCTCTGGGTTCTCTAAACTCTGTGGGTGGCGTTGCAACGGAGATCAACTCGTTTAACTACGTGTCTCCCCGTTCTTGGTTGTCCTGTTTCCACTTTGTCATGGGCTTC
Source organism: Coleofasciculus sp. H7-1 (assembly GCF_057473865.1). Taxonomy (NCBI): domain Bacteria; kingdom Bacillati; phylum Cyanobacteriota; class Cyanophyceae; order Coleofasciculales; family Coleofasciculaceae; genus Coleofasciculus; species Coleofasciculus sp. H7-1. The sequence goes on along the minus strand of NZ_JBYCCT010000025.1, from coordinate 19,998 downwards.
TTCTTCCTAGTTGGTCACTTGTGGCACGCCGGTCGTGCCCGCGCTGCTGCTGCTGGTTTCGAGAAAGGTATTGACCGCGAAACCGAGCCAGTGATGTCAATGACCCCACTTGACTAAAGTTTTGAGTTTTGAATTAGAGACTTATAACTGATAAATGAAAAGGCTCCTGTTGGAAAACAGGAGCCTTTTTGTTGTTGGTGAAATCACGGTGGACGTTGCCTCAAATCAGGGCTACGCTATCGGCATCAATGCCACCGCCGTGCAATATTGGAGACCTTGATATTGTTCGCGCCTTGGTAGAAGCGGGTGCAGATGTGAATGCGGAAGGTTTCTGTAATCCTCTTGAATATGCTGAGTTGGGCATTATAGAAGGGCATCACAAAGGTGGACAACACGCTGAGGTGATTGAATTACTCAAACAAGCGGGTGCTACTAAGTCGCAAAATTTTTAATGGAAAGATATAGCGATCGCATTCACCATCCCTGGCAGCACAAACAAAAAAACGGGGATGAGTCACCTCATCCCCATATCCTGAAGAGTTATGAATTAATTCAAAACTCAAAACTCAAAACTATTTACAAAGTCGGCACAAATTGCTCTTTTTCAGGTACATCCGTGTACTCAGCAACAATTTGGCGGAACTCTTCACCGTCAATGGTTTCCTTCTCAATCAACAAGTCTACGAGTCGATCGATGACTTCGCGGTTTTCGCGCATGATCTTGCAGGCATCTTTGTAGCATTTAGCTACAATTGACCGCACTTGGACATCAATCTGGGAAGCAATTTCCTCAGAATACTCGCTACGGCTCGTCCAATCGCGTCCCAAGAACACTTCACCACTCTGGCTTTCTAGCGACAGCGGACCGAGGGTAGACATTCCAAACCGCGTGACCATCTGCCGTGCCAACCCTGTCACCTGTTGCAAGTCTCCGCCAGCACCCGTAGTAATCTCGGAATCGCCAAAGATGACTTCCTCAGCCGCACGTCCGCCTAAAGCGCCCGTAATGCGTGCCAATAGCTGGGATCTGGAGATTAAGCCTTGATCTTCATTGGGAGTGAACCAGGTTAAGCCACGCGCTTGACCCCGTGGCACGAGGGTGACTTTTTGTACCGGGTCGTGGTCGGTCACTAGGGTACCGACGATCGCGTGCCCCACTTCGTGGTAGGCAATCAGCCGCTTGCTCTTGCTATCCACCAGCGGCGTGCCTTCCATACCAGCTACCACCCGGTCAACGGCGTCGTTGATTTCCATCATCGTGATGGCGTCTTTGCGACGACGGGCGGTCAAGATGGCGGCTTCGTTGAGCAGGTTCGCTAAGTCCGCACCCGTAAAGCCTGGAGTCCGACGAGCGATCGCTTCTAAGGAAACTTCGGGAGCGATTTTCTTATTCCGTCCGTGAACTTCCAGAACTGCCAGACGCCCTTTGAGATCCGGTGCATCCACCATCACCTGTCGGTCAAAGCGTCCCGGACGCAACAGCGCCGAATCCAGAACATCGGGACGGTTAGTAGCGGCAATGATAATAATCCCAGTATTGCCTTCAAACCCGTCCATTTCTGTCAGCAATTGGTTGAGGGTTTGTTCCCGTTCGTCGTTCCCGCCGCCAATCCCTGCACCGCGTTGCCGTCCGACGGCGTCAATTTCATCGATGAAGATTAAGCAAGGGGCGTTTTCTTTGGCTTTTTTGAATAAGTCGCGGACACGGGATGCACCGACGCCGACAAACATTTCCACAAATTCCGAGCCGGAGATGCTGAAGAAAGGAACTCCGGCTTCCCCAGCGATCGCTTTGGCGAGTAATGTTTTCCCAGTTCCGGGAGGACCGACTAACAGCACGCCTTTGGGAATTTTTGCACCCACGGCGGTGAATTTCTCTGGGAGTTTGAGGAAGGTGACGACTTCTTCGAGTTCTTCTTTGGCTTCTTCGATGCCTGCTACGTCGTCAAATTTGACGCCGGTTTTGGCTTCCATCTGAAATCTGGCTTTTGATTTTCCGAAGTTCATGGCTTGCCCCGGACCCCCAGGAATGTTGCTAGAGCGACGGAACAGGAAGAACAGCCCAGCAATCAACAAAATCGGAAAAATTAAATTACCCAGAAATCCCCAGATAGCTCCATCGTTGCGAGCGGGATGGGTATCAAAGCTGATATTCGCGTTTCTAAGCTTAGCAATCAATTCTGGGGCAGTTGTTGGCAAATCTACCCGCAGCCGTTGGATGCGGTTATCCAGATCCGGATCGACGGCTTCGACAATCGCTGTCCGACCCCCATCATAGAGGTCAACACTGGTAACTCTTTGGGCATCTAGGTATTCCAAAAAGCGCCCATAGGTCATGCGGGTACTAGCAGTGTTTTTACCCATGTCGCTGGGAGCAGCAGCAAATGCCCCTTGCCACAGGAAAAACCCAATGACTAAGGCGGGTAATGTCCAAAGTACTAATATTCTCCAGGAAAATTTCATAAATCGGTTGTCTCTAGATACGGCTAATACAAGCAGATTCAGCGCAGATAAAGCGTTATGACAAACAAGGGATGAGAGCTGATTGAAGGAACTGAAACATTCCTTTTGTTACCTATTCATCAAAGCTTTAGGCAGGAAATCCCAGCGAAGAGCTGGATTTGCTGCCACCAGGACATTTAGGCTTATCCCTATATGGCGAACATTGGCACCTTAAACGTGAACTTAATTAAATTTAACTTAATTCTCATCATTGGATCAACTGACTGCCTCACTTATATCTTTTTATGCTTTTTGTCAATTAAAAAATAATCATTGCCAGATATTCACCTGTACTAACCTACGCCTGAATATCTGGCAATGAATCAAGAAAATATCCTTCCTCCAAAGGATTGACGCCTGCTTCCCAGCTTCAATTCTGGTAAGACAGACGCGCCAGTTGACTCGAAGCGATCGCCATCAAGCGGAGAAACCCAGTTTCTTAAAGAAACCGGGTTTTTTTAGAGTCAAGTATAGACGGCTAGTTGGACTCCCAGCCAGTACCAACCTAGTAGGTTTCTACGTGCCAGCGACCAGCCTTCTTGATAGTTCTTTGGTACTCGCTCCAATTCACCCCATCCTTGCCAGCAGCGACAGAGAGTGCTTCATCAATCCCCCCTTCCATACCCTTCAAGCCGCAGATATAGGTGTGGGTATTGTCTTGCTGAATCATTTTCCAGAGTTCGTCGGCGTGTTCAGCCACTCGATCCTGAATGTACATTCTGCCGCCTTCGGGGTTTTTCTGTTCCCGGCTGATGGCATAGGTGAGGCGGAAGTTGTCAGAGTACTGCTGTTGCAGTTCTTCCAGTTCTTCCTTGTACAGGATGTTGGGGGTGGTTGGAATTCCGAAAATGAGCCAAGCAAAGCCGTTGAATTCGTAGTCGGTGTTAACTGCTCTTTCATTTCCCTTGAACATCCGCCACAGGTAAGCGCGGAATGGCGCAATACCCGTTCCGGTTGCCAACATGATGACGTTGACATTCGGATCTTCTGGTAACAACATTTCTTTACCAGTTGGCCCGGTAATGTTCACATCGTCCCCAGACTGGAGATTGCACAGATGGGTGGAGCAAACACCATAGACCATTTCGCCCGTTTCTGGATGCTTGTACTCCAGCTGCCGGACACACAGCGATACAGTCTTGTCATCAACCTTGTCGCCATGACGAGTCGATGCAATCGAGTACAGTCTAAGTTTGTGGGGTTTGCCCTTGTTGTCATTTCCCGGCGGGATGATGCCAATACTTTGACCTTCTAAATAGCGGAGATCCCCTTGGGAGATGTCAAAGAGCAGGTGACGAACGGTGCCGATCCCACCCTCACCAACTAACTCTTCATTACTCAGACACTTACCAATAAAGGGATTATTCGGGCGGTAGATATTAACGGGAATATCTTTTTCCGTTTTTTCCTTCGCTTGAGTCATAGGCTTACTCTCTTTTGGTGCTTGAGTGTCCTGTGCGACGGTTTGTGAAGTGGCAGGAGCATTCGCTTTTTCACTGGACGCAAGGCTTGCTACAGCAGGGGAGCTGCCCTTAGAGCCATTCGCTCCGTTTTCAGCACCCAGAGGGTGGATGCTGACAATTTTGCCGCCCAAACGAGCAAGCCGTTGCATTTCTTGATTCATGCGATTGTAGGGCACTGTGATAAACACGCTGCCACTACGACGAATGGGGTAGCTTACATTGTCAGTTGCTTCGTTCTGACGCAGACCCACCACTTCATAAACAAAGACGCGGCTACCAGATTCTGTATTGGCAGTACCGTTGGCTGCTGTGGAATTGTACATTGCTCTTAAATATCTCCGAACCCACCTTCTGTTAACATTCTGCTACAAAGCGGTCTTTCCACCACATATAGCTCTGCTGACTGAGGGCGGGTAAAAGAGGGCAATGACCGAACCTGGATAGTTAACGTCGCTAATGTTAGGGATATTCTTCCTCGCCGAATGGCTACCCTAGAAACCCTACGTTAGCTTTTTTTAGGGTAGCCAGCAATTGACTTAAATAATGTCTCCATTGAGTCAATTTAATTTTTCCTTTCTAAAAATGCACGGGCTACCGTAGCATAAATACTGAGCGAGATGATTCCACTGGGGTTAGCTTGTAGCGTCTATCCCGTTCTGGTAAGATACTGTGTAACATCTAGTATTAAATACTTACTGGACGAAGCTTGAGTCTTCCCCAACGGGCCTTACTCTAGGTTGCTGTAAGCTCCTATTGGTTATGCTTTCGTGCTGTGTCGCCACCGCAAGAGTAACCAACGGAGTGCCCTCCGGGCTGAGGATTTAGATTGCTTAAAACTCAATGAGAAAATTTTTTTTGCGTTAGAGGGAAGCTATGACCAGTCAGCTGGATCGCGTGGTTCTAATTGGTGTTGCCGGAGACTCCGGATGCGGTAAATCTACATTTTTGCGCCGATTAACAGATTTGTTTGGGGAAGATTTCGTCACGGTGATTTGCCTGGACGATTACCACAGCCTAGATCGGAAACAGCGCAAAGAAACTGGAATTACGGCGCTGAACCCCAAGGCGAATAACTTCGATCTGATGTCCGAGCAGATCAAAGCGCTTAAGAGCGGTAAGTCCATTGAAAAGCCAATTTACAACCACGAAACCGGCGAGATCGATCCACCAGAGCGAGTCGATCCTAACCACATTATTGTGATTGAGGGGCTTCATCCTTTGTATGATGAGCGGGTGCGATCGCTCCTCGACTTCAGCGTTTATCTCGATATCAGCGATGACGTTAAGATTGCCTGGAAGATTCAGCGGGATATGGCTGAACGCGGGCACCGTTACGAAGACGTACTCGCTGCCATCAATGCTCGCCGCCCAGATTTTACTGCCTACATCGAGCCGCAGAAGGAACACGCCGACGTTGTGATCCAGGTGTTGCCGACTCAATTAGTCAAGGAAGACAAGATAGGTAAAATCCTGCGGGTGCGCTTGCTTCAGCGCGATAATGTGGAAGGCTTTGAGCCAGCGTATCTATTTGATGAAGGGTCTACGATTGATTGGAGACCCTGCGGTCGCAAGCTCACCTGCGGCTATCCTGGCATCAAGATGTACTATGGGCCAGATGCTTACTATGGTCACGAAGTGTCCGTTCTGGAAGTAGATGGTCAGTTCGACAAGCTAGAGGAAGTCATCTACATCGAAAGCCACCTCAGCAAGACTGCGACTAAGTACCACGGGGAACTGACCGAACTCTTGCTCAAGCACCGGGAATATCCAGGCTCCAATAACGGAACTGGGTTGTTCCAAGTGCTGGTCGGTCTGAAGATGCGGGCAGCCTACGAGCGGTTAACGGCGGGAAAGAGCCAGCCCTTGGCAGCGAAAGTCTAAACTGACCCCCAATAGTAGGGACGCACGCTCGTGAGTCCCTACTATTGGGTTCAAAGCCTTCTAGGCAAGAGGCTATCTAACTTAATTGCGTACGCGGGAGACTGACAAAAGGCTCTCGCATTTTATTTTAGGGATCTAGGTTTAAATTAGAGATATAAATTTTGGGATTGGGTTGGGTGGAAATATGAGAGTGTGGGTTGCCAGTTTTTTGCTGCTGTTTGGCTTTGCAGAAATTTATCAGTGGCTGAAACAGTTCACGCTGCCGTTGCCGGTGTATATTCTGGGAGGTGCATTTTTAGCGATCGCATCCAACTACGACAAACGAGCTGGGTTGCCTTGGGAGCGAACTGAGGAAGACGAAACAGCGGCAATTAAACAGCAGACGCCGCCAGCCATGCGTTCTGTTTCTAGCCAGTCTCCGTCGAACCTGACGCCTCAACCGCCTCGCCCCATTTCTTTCAAAATTGAAAAGAAGACGAAAAAAGCCGCCAATAACAGCCACTCATTATAGTGCCACTGGGTTGGTGAATTGTAACAGTTACCTACTTGCCGAAGTGATTAAGAGCCAGCAACCACCGTTGAGTAAAGCAGTGAGAACTGCACCAATAATCACTCCTTTCATCAATCCCCATCTTTGTTGCCGTATTAGCCAAAAAATAATTGGAATTACATATAGAAATTGAGATAATCCAATATAAAAAATTGATATTGCCAAAATTTGAACAACCGTATAAATAGCAAATAAATTGGCTATTATAGATGATAAAAATCCCAAGACAGCAAAAACTAAAATATGTATTCCTAATAATAGGAATATACCGCTAATCATTTCGGATATTTCATTTCTTGACCGCATAATCTTGTTGCTATAAAAATAAAATTGTTGCTGCTAGATTGTTGGGTTCTAAAATCTAGCGTTTTACCGAGGGCTAAAGTACAGCAAATAGCAGCACCCATTTAATAAAGCGGTAAGAACTGCACAAATAATCACCCCTTTCACCATTGCCCGTCGCTGTCGCCGTCTTAGCCAAAAAATAAGCGGAATCACATATAAAAGTTGCCATAAGAATATAGTAATAGAAGCAAACGCCCAAACCATTAAAATAGCGTATCCTCCTCCTAGCAAAGCAGCGATAGGAAAACTTACTAGAAATACTGCTAGACCTGCGAGAAGATGCATACCCAATAACAACAGTATTCCTGAAACTATTCCAAGAAATTCATTTCTGCGTTCCATAAAACTCCAGTTGAATCTAATTAATATTTGTTGTTACTAATTGTTTTAGGTAAATTAAACCAATGCGGGACGATTATTAACCAAGTGATATCCAGCACTTCCCTCGCGGTAAAACATATTAAACGTATCAAATGGAATAATCCTACCATCGGGATGCACAATGTGAATGCAGGAACGCTTCACAGAACGGACATCGAAGTTAAAGGGGTCAAGAAACTGTACAATCATCACCCGAAATATATTTTCGTAGGTAATTCCTTCAGGAACAGGTAGTAGCGGCAAACAACAAAGCAACTGTTTTAAAGATGTTGCAGAAGATGTGGGTGAATGGCTAGTGAAAAATAAATCAAAAATTTTACGCTTTAGCTCATCATTCTGTTCATAGAGAACAGAATTGGGCATTATTTGTACAAAAGTAGTAGGGTCAAAAAGACCCGTCAACGGTATGACTTTTCCCTTTATTTTCAGCGCATAAGCCATTGCTAAACAATCGGGATGACAAGGAACTGGGAGAATATCTTCTGGTTTGAAATAGGGACTCTGCTGTAAAATAGAACGACGGACTTCTGTGAGAGTGTAGCGATCGCGTTCATGCTCGAATCCCTCCAGACGCCCTGCTGCCTGAATCGGCTGAAAAGTGACACCCCGCACGCATCGCTGTTGCAAAGCGTATGCGATAATTTTGCCGATTTCGCCGTCGTTTAGCCCTTTTTTCAGAGTAACAACCAGCGTAGTAGAGATGTTAAACTCGTTGAGGTTGGCGATCGCTTGTTCCCGAACCTCTCGCAAATCTGCCCCACGTAACTCCTCTAACGCTGCCGCCTCAAAGCTATCAAATTGGAGATAGACTTCAATTCCGGGCATATATTGACTTAAGCGATCGCAAAAATTTCGGTCTTTGGCAATTCTGACACCATTCGTATTAATCATTAGATGCCGAATGGGCTTACTTTTAGCAATATCCAAAATTTTAAAAAACTCTGGATGAATTGTTGGTTCACCGCCACTAAGTTGCACGATCTGGGGTTCCCCTTCATTCGCCACCACCGCATCAATCATGCTTTCAATTTGTTCTAAACTGCGATGACGACGATATTGACTAGAATGTTGAGAAACTTCTTCTGTGCCTGAATCTGCGTAGCAAATTGGGCAGGAAAGATTGCAGCGATCTGTTACTTCTACTAAAGTTAAACAGCTGTGCTGTTCGTGATCCGGGCAAAGTCCGCAGTCATAGGGGCAGCCATACTTTATGGGAGTATTGAATTTAAGCGGCATATCCCCTGGTTTAATAAATTCCTGGGATAGTTTGTAATAATCGATATCATCAGCAATTAAGACTTCTTGATGTCCGTGGGTAGCACAGTGCTTTACCAGGTAAACACAATCATCTTTAAAAATGATTTTTGCTTCAACTTTGACGAGACACTTAGAGCAAACGCTATTAGTTAAAGCATAGAAAAGATATTGTCGTGTTGGCATGATATATTTAATCCCTCAAATCTTGTTACTTTTTAACGCAAAGTAACGCGAACCACAATTCCTTTGCATACCTTTGCGTGAACCTCTGCGTACCTTTGCGTTAAAAAACAGGTCTTTAATACCCACCCTCAAACCCTCCGTCTAGCAAATTGAGAAAAGCTAAACATTTGAGGAATACTGCGGTAGTAATACAAAATCCCTAGTAGGCAAGCAATTTGAATAGCACTTAGTCCTAAGATGGGGTGAAAATCTGGCTTAATGAAATCAATAACAAAGCGAAAACTTAAATAAGAAACCATGTAAAACTTAAATAATTCGCCTTCTTGCCGATAGTAGCGGCTGCGAATTTGTAAAAATATCATTAAACTAAGTAAAAAGATAATTTCATATAATTGAGTGGGATGCCGGGGAATGCCATCGCCAAAATCAACTCCCCAAGGTAAATTAGTGGCGATGCCGTAAGTGCGATCGCTTAATCCCGTCAAAAAACAGCCAATTCGTCCCACCGCCGTTCCCACAATCAAGGGATAAACAAAAACATCGCCGGTTGATCGATTGACACCAATCATTTTTTTGGTAATTTCCACACCAATCAATCCACCGAGTAACGCCCCTACTACCGTTTTTCCTTGAAAGAGAACCAAAAAGAATAGTTGCCAATTATTCCCAATTAAATCAATGTGCTGTAGCAAAACCAGCGCTTTCGCACCGACTAGCGCCCCTACCAAGCCACCGACAATTATAGAACTGCGCTGCGTGGGTGCGATCGCGTCTTTGCGAACATTTTTGATTAATAAACGGAAAGCGATCGCATACGCCAACGACTCAAACAAAATATGAGGGTGAATCCGCACCGAACCCAGCCACAAATAAACCGGGAAACTCATTATTTATATCTCCGCAAGCGGATAGTACCTCCCCATGCCTGCAAATATACCCTGCCTGGAGCTAGCCAGAGGTTGCCTGCCGATAGCATACCCACCCAGCCTTGTGGAAGCGATATCTCCTGTAACTCCTCAAAGGGGTTTGCTATTCTCTGCTAAATGATTAAGAATTTCTCGCCACCGATATATAGCAGCTATTTTACAAGCAAAATCTAAATCTTCCCCATAAAAAATGTTAATAACTGTCAAGTAATAAATAAAAAACTATATGATGTGTAAATATGCATCGCCAGATTTAAGAATAAATCAGGACTAGAGTCTCCGTCAACATCAGGGAAAGCATAAAGGAGATGATTTGAGCGAACTAGGTAGGTGAAGTGAAAAATGGCAATCCAAGTGGCAGAATCCCCAATTACCGAGAGCAGCGGAGTGGAAGCCGAGAACAATCGTTTCTTCACGCTCTCGCTGGATATGTTTTTCATCGCTGGTTTCGACGGCTATTTCAAGCGACTGAACCCGATGTGCGAAAAAACGCTCTTATTCACATCTGAGGAATTTCTAGCCAAGCCGTGGATTGCATTTATTCATCCCAAAGACCGTGAATCTACCCTCACTCAATTGCAGGAACTGTCCAGCACCGGGGAGACGGTTACTTTTGAAAACCGCTTCCGCTGCAAAGACGGCACCTACAAATGGCTGTTGTGGAATGCCGCCCTGTGCCCAGAAGAGCAATTGATTTACGCCGCTGCCCGTGACATTACCGAGCGCAAACAGGCAGAAGAGGAACTGCGGCAAAGCGAAGAGCGTTTCCGCTTGTTAATCAAGAATGTCAAAGACTATGCAATTTATATGCTCGATACCAGCGGGCAAGTTGTTAGTTGGAACAAAGGGGCAGAAAGGCTGAATGGGTATCAGGCAGAGGAAATTATCGGTCAGCATTTCTCCTGCTTTTTTCCTCACAGACAGAGCAAGAGCGGCAAGCCAGAGCAAATCCTAAAAAAGGCAGCATTAGAAGGTCGGTGTGAATGGGAAACTTTACGCTTGCGCCAGGACGGGTCGCAGTTTTGGGCAAATATTGTCGTGACAGCTTTACGAGGCGAAGATGGACGGCTGCGCGGTTTTGCCACAGTGACGCGGGATATCACCGAACGCAAGCGATCGCAAGCAGCACTGCAACAAGCAAATGACGACTTAGAAAGACGAGTCGAAGAACGCACCGCTGAGCTAATAGCCGCCAATGAGCTTCTAAAGACGGAAGTTGCCGAACGCGAACAGGCGGAGGAAGCCTTGCGACAATCAGAAGCGCAATTGCGAGAAAAAGCAGCAAAGCTAAAACAAGCCTTAAGCGAATTAAAACAAACCCAAACCCAGCTGATTCAGAGCGCAAAAATGTCCAGCCTGGGACAGTTGGTTGCCGGTATTGCTCACGAAATCAACAATCCCGTTAGTTTCATCTACGGCAATCTCGACTACGCCATTCACTATATCCAAAGATTGATTGACTTGTTGCAATTTTATGGCAAACACTATCCCGAACCCGCTGATGAAATTCAGGATCTGATTGAAGAAATCGACCTCGATTTCGTGATCGCAGATATGCCGAAACTGCTGTCCTCAATGAAGTTAGGGGCTGACCGCATTCGGCAAATTGTTGCCTCTCTGCGGAACTTCTCGCGCCATGACCAAGCAGAAAAGAAGTCGGTCAATATTCACGAAGGCATTGACAACACTCTGAGATTGCTGCAAGACCGCTTAAAAGCTACCGCTACCCATCCAGCGATCGAGGTCGTTAAAGAATATGGCGACCTACCATTGGTGGAGTGCTATGCCGGTCAGTTCAACCAGGTATTAATGAATATCCTCAATAATGCGATTGATGCCCTGGAGGAGGCAGAGGGACCCAGAAGCCAAGGGGCACAGGAGATGCTATCTCCCTGGCTCTCTGGCTCCCAGGTTCCCCGGTCTTGGATTCGGATTTGTACCGAGGTCAAAGACTCCGATCGCATCGCCATCCGGATTACTGACAATGGCCCTGGGATGAACGAGGAAGTCCGCCGTAAGTTATTTGACCCCTTCTTTACCACGAAACCGATAGGCTCAGGTACGGGACTCGGCTTGTCCATTAGCTACCAGATTGTAGTCGAAAAGCACCGTGGTCAATTGACTTGTGATTCCGAACCGGGAAAGGGGGCAGAGTTTTTAATTGAAATTCCGACTCGCCAGTCTCGTTCCGAACCCGTTCTGTCTCGGTGCGCCTAAGAAACAATTAAAAATTAGAAATGATAAAACTTGCACTTAATCCCGCAGAATTTCAACTGTGACAGCTATTACTCTGCTATATGCTAATAACTTCTTTTGGCGGCTTGCCTAGAGATGGCATTATTCATCGAGTTGATTTGCGAAGCGTGAAATGATGGAGGCATTAAACTATGGATTGTATGATCGAGTCCATCATACATAACATCCGTTTGTAGTCCAGAGTGATCGAGTCCTAATGTATGCCCGATTTCATGGGCGATTGTATTGGCAATTAAATTAGACAATTGATTAACATTAAGACTGGCATTGTAAGAGGCATTAAATATCTGGTCAATGCGGACAATAGCACGATCTGTAACCATTCCTAATTGAAAAGTAGCCACTCCCAGATAGTCAACTGGCTGGTTGTCAGCGAATACATAAACGTGAGTAAACTCCTCTCCCCACTCTTGGGTATCGGGCAGATCCGATGTCAAAAATACTTTGACGCTTCTAAATGCACCATATAGTTTAGAAAAGGCATCGATGAGAATAGTAGCGATCGCTTCTCTATTTTCCTCAGTAACATCCATCCCAGAAATATCTACCCAAATGCAACGACGAGCGCTATTCTTTTCTACAATAGTTCGTCCACAAGAAGGGCAAAACTCCCAATGAGATTGGATGCGCGAACGACATCCCTGACAGCGGGGTTTGGGGGGTCTAGTCAGGTTTATGCGTTCCCAAATAGGGACTTTAAGCTTACGAGTAGGTCTGGTAAAATCCAGGCGATCGTACAAACACATTGATTTATAACAAGGAATTCCTATAGCAATAGAATTCAATCAGCTACAGTTAGTCGCTGATTAATTCAGACTATGTGGAAAATAGTTGAACAGCAATTAGCAATTTTTTGCATCGCGAGTGGTGAAGGTTGGGCGTGGTTTACCGTAGAGTAAGTAACACTTAATGAAGCCGCTAATTTTTATTGTGTTAATCCGGTTGGCTACGGGAATTTACGCGCGACTTTGCCTATTTCCGTTGAGTCATTACTAAAAGTTTTTATGACTATCCGGCTTTTCCTCTCAACGTATTACAGGCTGGAACGCAGACCATGCCATGCAATCTATCGTAGTCATTGTTAACAAGCATTGTAAAGAGTAAAAATACTTAGGGTGAAAAAACCGCCATGTTTATGCCAAATAATTTCCTGCTACTAGAACTGTAGAGGTTCTCATTTGCAAACAGCCATAATGAATTTCTAGTAGCAAACAAACTGCAAATAAAGCCTGGACTCTAATATTTTATTGGGCATTGCTGAATGATGCAATGAATCATAGAGGAATCGGGACATCCCAGAATTTGAGGTAGTGCAGTAACAGCAGCAGCGGACAGCGCAGCAGCAACTTCAGCTTTTTTTCTCTTTAAGGAAGCCTCAAATCCAGCCCCTTTAAGCGATAGCTCCCCCAAGCTTGAGAAGAACTCACGTAAATCCCGACCAAACCGGATCAGGATGAACAAAAGGACTCCCGGACAGATGAGGACGTTGAGCAATTTTGTAATCGCATCGAATAGCTTAACAATATCGTCAACACTCACTGTTCACCTAACCAAAATATGAAGTACCAAGCATCAACAGATAACCTTACAATACGCCCTCACCAACAGACTAAGCCGCATAACGGTTTAGTTGAGCCGCCATAGACAATTTTGGGCTTTTTATAGATTACCTGAGTAAGATCGGCTCCAACGTAGTGTTAGACAGCCGATTGAGTAATGAAACATCATAAAGCAGGAATCATGCTATTAAGCTAAAGTAAAGATAGTGTTCTAGAATATTAAACTTTTGTACAGGGATCTTATCTTTTTAATTAAGTCTAGAGAAATTTCATTTTCAATTGGAAATGGATATGCCCCCCATCTTTTATCAATGAAATCTGCTTCGCAGAAATTTCTTTTCTCTTTATATCTAGGAACGGCATGTATGTGTAACTGATGATACTCATTACCCAATTGAAAGTAGTTAAATCTATCGGGCTGAAACAATCGATAAGTAATAGACTCATACTGAGAAATAATATTTCTCAGCTCCATCAACTCCTCATCTAATAAAGTTGCTACAGAGCCGATGTTTTCGCGCTTTAGTTTAAAAATGCAGGCTCCTAAATAATCACCATGACAATATCTTAACATCCAAGACCAGTATCGGTAATCTTTTAAGATGGCTTCTTTTTCCAAGAGATTATAATGTTTAGTTTTAACAATTTCAAAAATATCTTTACCTACTTGCGTACAAGGTAAAAAACCTAGACTGTATTGTTCTTTGTAATTTGAATTTCCATTAAACCAGAGACGATTTAATTTTCTGTCTCCAGTAAAAGCTGTTCTTCCATGAAGAATTCTTGAATTATCTAATATTAGTATTTGATCTGGTTCTAGTGTGAAGATCACCCAGTTTTTAGGATTTATCAAAAATTCATTTGTCAGATCAAAAGCCCTTTGTGCCTGATGCTTAACAAATATATTGACACTTTGATCGCGTCTGAAAGACATATGTATCTTTTTGTTTCTGCATTGAAATACAGGTCTGGTTAGCTGTTTATTATCACGTCTTATACTAAAAGCATCGTCATCAAACAACGTAAGTAATCCTTCATAACTCTCTTGAGCCAAGTAGTCATAAACTTTCTGACTGCTAACTAATGTAGAAAAACCACCTTTCTCAGCAGGTGTTTCGCAATGTAGTGCAACAAATCTAGGTGGTTCTAATTCAAAAGCACCGTCAGAATGAGGTGTTATTTCTAAGTTAGTAGTGTTTATATATTCAGGTTGATTGGGATTTGGTGTAACATGAACTATACCATTAGTTTCTGAATGAGGGTGATAAGCTATTGAGCCGAATAGATTCTGCAAATAAAGTAGATCATCCAAATTTTTATAAGAACTAAGTTCTAAAATTACGCAGCCAAAGTGATTCAACTTATCAAATACTCCCAAGATATCTATTTGGGATAAAGTTGAAAAGCTGCTTATTCTAATTAACAAGTCTACTGGATTAAAATATTCTTTGTTGTTTTTCATGTTTGTCCACTCACGAACACTTGACTGAATTTATGCTATTGAGCATTTGACGATTAATTAACTCGTCATTTAAGATTTTTTTCTTAAAAGAATCAGAAAAATATCGATGTCGAGCTAGTATCTTATATAAGTTTGCAGACCCCAATTGAACTATACCTTGAGACTCCTCATATACTAATCGTTTAACTAAATTCATTTTTAAATTTTCCGTATTTTTAAAAGCATAGTTTAAATCTCCAGCAACAGGAGAACAAACAATAAATCTATCAATAAAAAATCCATTTACATATCTTCCTACCTCATCAATTTCAAAAAGAGGTAATGAGGTATATAAACCTCTAGTGGTTTCTTCATAACAACAATTCCAACTATATTCAGTGCCATCAAAAGTATAGCGACTATCATATTGAAACCCATCTCTTCTCGGCTTAATCCGAAATTCCTTGACAACTGTTTGATATGGAGTTAAAAAGTTTGCCTGACATACTTTTGTCAATAAATTTGGCTTGGCAAAATGAAAGCTTAACTGTTTACCCCTATAAAAGGTTTTCATACCAAAATTATCAGCATCAGATGAATAAAAACATTCTAAAGTAGTCCTCAATTCTTCTTTAAAATCAGAAAAAAAAGGTAGATTAGTAATACCAAAATTAGGATTTTCTATTAATAATTGGAAATCCAAATCTGATATATTTTTAATATTGAAATTCAATGAATATGCGTAGCTACCAAATAAAATAATGACATCAGCATAAGGCTTAATCATTTCTATTACTTCAGATGCTATATCCTTGAGAAGAGCGGTGTTAGCAATTGTTTCTACTAAAGATGACTCCCTTCTTTCATTTTTTCCAAAAGCATTACCGTCAGTTGTCTCAGATGATATTTCAGCATAAGTTTTACCCCAAAACTTTCTACTTGAAGTAGCTTTAGTTACTAGATTTTTGGTTCTTGGGTCTTCTGCTATCAACAGATTAGAAATTTTGTTTCTTAACTCTAATCTTCTCTGCTGTTGTATCATCGTAGCCAAACCTTTTCTATCTAAGCGAGATAGAGCATAGTATTCTTGATAGTCTGTTTCAAAATTATTCTTGCTTTCATCCATTTTTGTTCTACACCTAAAAAATTTTTTTACTCGCAAAAGCTCCATAATGATGAGTATGCCACTCTTCCTTTCCAATATGAGGTTCTTCTTCAATAACCCCTAAATCCAAATCAAGGATTATTTTCCATTGTTGACCAAAGAAATTACGAAGTTTATTTGGAGGTATATAATGTTCAAGTACAAAATGTTTTTCCTTGATGGGCATCATATAATCAGCGAAAAACAATCCATCACGACAAACAAAGTTTTTGATTTTGTTTATAATCTGTTTAATTGGATACTTGAAGTTTTTGCTGTAGTGCCAAGAACAACTAGTAAGAACAACATCATATTGATTAGTGTATTCAAAATCCATGAGGTCACATTGAATAACGGTACAAGCAGATTCAGCATATCCTTCTAATATTAAGTTCTTCACTAAACCATCAATCTTAATAATATCCGTTTTGAATTTCATCTCTCCGCCATATAAAGATACGGGATCATTATCAATAGCAGTAACTTGATGCCCTTGCTCAAGAAACGGAAATACATACTTCCCGTCTGAACATCCTACGATTAGGACATTTAAATTTCTGTCGAAACATTCACCTTTGATGATTTCTCCAAATTTGCTAAATGATGTAAAAGTTTCTTTCCACAGACTCTTTTGGTATACTTGCATAACTGTCTCTCCCTTTCTATATTTTATTTAAAGCTTCTGATAGTCTAGCTAGACGTTTCTGGGAAAAGTCTTTTAATTCACAACTTACTAAAAAATTTGTGGGAAGCTCCAAGCTAGAAATGAAATCCTTCATTTCAGTTAAAGTATGAGTACAGAAAAAACCTTGAATTGATAGTGCAACTAATAGATCTGCCCAATAGCTATGATTTTGTGCAGTAATTTCTTGGATTAAGCTGTACATCTTATCTGCGCCAGTGAATGCGACCTTTTTTCTAATTTGATTTTCTTGTTGAATCAAGGAAAGACGAAGTTTTTTTGTTTCGATAGGCATAGGAGCCATATTTTTTGAAGTGATTTTTTCATTAAGCAGTGTAGGCGCTTCTTTAATAGCTTCTTCACCACGTATATGCATTGACGTACTGATATGATGGTAGTAGCCAAGTTCAAAGTCAGTGCAAACTGCCATAAATTCAGCAAACATAGTAAACTCAAACAAGTCATAAGGAAGAATTTGATAAACTTCATTAGCTCTCATATAAACTGTTGTATGCAGTTTGCCTTTCCTTGCCGAAAAAACAATGCTCATAATGCATGGTATATCTTTCGTTTTCCGACCACAGTCTTCTGGCTGATAAAGAGTAATGGCAGCACGCTTTGTATTTTCCCATTCTCGAAGTAATTCTGCACAAGCGTCAAACTGATTTATCCCAACTACTGGATAGAAGATACGATACCCATGTGCTCCAGGCATGATGATTCCATCGTCTGTGTATTTCTGAGCACCCTTAGTATAAAAGGCAATATCTTCTATACGATTGGAACCAGAAAGTAAATAAAAAAACTTAGCAACTGCTAGTCCAGGATTAAATAAATCTTCTTTAATATGGGAAGTAAACAGTCGCGCACGGGGATTTGAAAGAGTTGCTTGCACATTTAAAACTTCACGAGTCCTTGTGCCAGAATTGGGAGAAATAGAAGGGGAGATTAGATCTTCGCCCCGTTCACAGACGCTATGAATTAGATTACGGATTAAACCATTGGCTGAATCAGATTCTATAAACCAGGGAAATATTTCCGAATTTGTTTCCATATATATAGGTAATCCAAACTTTATAAGGTCACAACTAGTGGTTAGCTTTAGTTAAAACGATATGGTGATAAGGCTCTTCAAAATGTTCAAGATGTGAATAAATGTCTTTAGAAACAACATGAAAGCCACATTCACTAATCAACTGATATAGTTCTTCTTCAAGATATTTAGAATATATCCTTTCCGTTTTCTTCCCATATTTGCATTCACAAACTAAACTCTCAGAACTTTTTGGGTAACATCTCACTATGAATAAAATTTTTCCATTTTTATCTAAAAGTGAATTGCATTTTAACAAGAAAGGGAAAGCATCTGCTTTTTGAATATGGTGAAACATAGAATTTATCAGGATTCCGTCATAAACGCATTCCTCAGGATAGTGCAAAAAATTTATTTTTTTGTATGTTGCATTGTTGTGAGGAGATAGCAATTTTGCATTTTGAATTGAAATCCCTGAAGAATCTACTCCAACTACCTCATAGCCCAGATCTGCTATATGTCTAGTATAAATTCCAGTACCGCAACCTATATCTAGAATTTGGGCATTAGGCTTGATTTTTTGAAGAAGTAATGTGTCAATTTCAGTCTTGACGAAAGTAGAATTAAGAGAATTACTGCTTCTATACTCTAATGCAATTAGATCATAGGATTTTGCTGTCATTTCGTACATTTTAAGTTTCTCTACGTTATCCATAAAAGTCAGAAATTAACTATTAGGCTTGAGGCTTACGCAACTTAGTCTGTCTAACTTGTTATTAGACGGAATTTTTCCTCAGATCCATCCCAAATTAGGTGGATAGGTAGATTTTTTCTTGCGATCCTCCCAAATCAGGTGGATCTGAGGAAAGCTTCTTCATAATACGCCGATCGAGATGGATCTGAGGAAAATTTCCGCATATCTTCAGATGTGTACGGTTAGCACTACGGGTGTCATCAGACACATACTTTGTTGTGACTGCATGGTGATGGAATGTCGCCCCAAAAAGCTCTTAGATCAACTGCGTGAAGTGATCAGGCTCAAGCATTATGCCTACCGGACGGAAGAAACCTACGTGCAATGGGTGAGGCGCTTTAGCCTCTTCCAGGAAAAGCGGCATCCGCGTGAGCCAGTTGAGCGGTTGTGGGAACATCTCAAGGCAGATCTCAAGTGGTCTTCGTTTAAGACGTTGACTCAACTGCAAGCCAAAGTAGCTCAACTCTTGGCTAAGTTAACACCGGAAGTGATTGCTTCCGTCACAGGTTATCCCTTTATCCTGAGTGCTCTATCTGCCCTAAACGCCGTTTAAATTGGTATGACGTATTACCATTCTTCTCGAAGCGCCTATCAATCTTTACTTTCTGTTGTTTGTTGCAGAAATGGTGAAAGTTCCTGGTTAAGCTGTCCTGCTCGAACGAATTCAGCGTAGGTTTCTGCCTCGATCGCTTGCAGTTCCGATCGCACCTGATCCACAACAAAATTTTGCAGATCGGGATGTTCATCTAAAAGCCGATCAATTTCGGTTTGCAAACAGGTCAATTCGCCTTGCACCAAAGCAGTTTGATAACGGTAAAACTCTGGATTAATACCTGGACGGGTTTCAATCGTCTCCAAATATTGCAAAACCCGTTGAAGTGCCGTCTGACGCGCGATCGCCTCGGCATAGCGCTGACGAATGGGTTGGTTGCCTAACAGGTTCAACTTCTTTAACAACGGTTGAATGGTTAAACCTTGTACCAGGAGGGTGAACAAAACCACGCCAAACACGGTCGCAATCACTTTTTCTCGTTCTGGCAGCATGATGGGAATACTCAACGCCAGCGCGATTGACACTGACCCCCGCAAGCCGCCCCACCATAAAATCGTTTGATCGGGGATGGAAATATCGGATCGAGCAACGCGATCGCTGACAAAACTCAAGCCATAGATAGCGATCGCTCGTGTCAGAATCATGGCACCAATAGTGAGCGCGATCGTGCCTAAATTCTCACCCAAAATGGCAAATCGGATCTGGTCGCCAATCAGCAAGAACACGATCGAATTCACAAAAAACGATAGGAACTCCCAAAATTCGCTGACGATCACCCGCGTCCGGGGATTCATGCCAATGCGAGAGCCAAAGTTGCCCAGAATTAAGCCTGTAGTGACGACTCCAATCACGCCCGATCCACCCAAATCTTCCGTAATCAGGTACGTCCCATACGCCGAAACGAGCGTTAACGACTGTTCCACCAAGGGTAAATCAAACCGCTGAGTCAGGTAAGAGAATTGGCGTTGCTGAATTAGGGTATGATAAAGCGAGCGAGCGTGCGAGCGCCAAAAAAAACACTCATTAAGATGCAATATTATGCAATGCCCTGAATGTCAGTCAACTCATATTAATAAAAATGGTCAGAA
>NZ_JBYCCT010000024.1:0-22239 GCF_057473865.1 Coleofasciculus sp. H7-1 | reverse complement strand
TCGAAAAACGTTGTGTTACTCGAAGTCAGAAGAAATGCTGAAACACTCTATTAGATTGCTACTTCACTACTTGAAACACCAATCGATACCAGCATTTGCGTAATTCATACTTCATTCAGCAACGCCCCTTGAGCTTGTAAACCTGTTCGGCAGCTTGGGCTAATTCAGTGGCAACACGGGCTGAGTAAGAGCCAATCATCCACCAAATTAAAGGTGACAACCAACCGCGCAACGTCACTGAATAAGATACATACGTGCCGCAGACCGTGGATTCTACCTGGTACGTCACCCGTTTCTCAACTCCTGGGATTGCCAGCATTCTCACACTGAGTAACTCACAGGGACGGACGCGCTCAACAAAAACCCGAATGGGAATTGGCAGCCAGCGCGTGACTACCTTGTAAATCAGTCCCGGTTTGGCAATCAACCCGCTGGGGACATTGGTGCTGGCAAGTAGAGGATGCCATGATACATCGCCGAGATTGATTAATTTTTGCCACAGGACATCTACCGAAGCAGAACTAACGGCGCGGTAAGTCCGAACTAGGGAAAACTTAAAGGAAAAACCCTCTCGACCAGCGATAAACTTTAAGGAAAAATTGAGAATCACAACACTCCTCCCCACAGCGAGTCTTTAAGGGAACTTATTACTTTAATCCAAGGGATCAACAGGTAGCATCCCCCTGTAGGATATTTCGAGAGTAGCCTGTAGAGGCTTTATTCAACTATGCTGCTTGGGTTCAGGCAGACCCGATTTAAGATAGGCTGTAAGTTCCCCTGCGATCGCATAGAGTTGAGTGCTTTGACACTATAAAAGCGGCTCACCCTCACCCCGAAAAGCGAGCAGACGCTGCATAAGCGATCGCGCGCTTACCAAGCCTGTATCCTGGGTAAATTCAGGCGAACTCCCATCCCGATTTATACAATCCAATACCTTTTGCCTTTCCCAATCGCTTTTGTGAACAATATTGACTTGAGATTATGACAGCTTTTCAGACGGACGTAACTACTTCTGCTAAGGTTCTGCCCCCAGATGACTCGAAAGCTAGGGTCAGCCAGTTTATGCAGCAGCTGCAAGACCAAATCTGTGAAGGTTTGGAACAACTAGATGGAGTTGGGAAATTTCAACAAGATGCCTGGGAACGAGAGGAAGGCGGTGGCGGTCGTTCCCGCGTACTCCGCGAGGGCGCAGTTTTTGAACAGGGTGGCGTTAATTTTTCTGAAGTCTGGGGTCAACAGTTACCTCCGTCGATTCTGGCGCAACGCCCGGAGGCGGCTGGGCACGGCTTTTATGCTACTGGCACCTCAATGGTGTTGCATCCGCGCAATCCCTACGTCCCGACAGTTCACCTCAATTATCGCTACTTTGAGGCAGGGCCAGTTTGGTGGTTTGGCGGCGGGATCGATTTAACCCCTTACTACCCGTTTGCGGAAGATGTCGCCCATTTTCACCGCACTTTGAAGCAAGTCTGCGATGCCCATCACCCAGAGTACTACCCCACCTTTAAACTCTGGTGCGATGAATATTTTTATCTGAAGCACCGGCAAGAAACGCGGGGCGTTGGAGGACTCTTTTTTGACTATCAAGATGGTCAGGGAGCTTTGTATCGCGGCCCGCACGCCGAGGGGCCAGCGGCTGTTTACAGCAACCAAGTGGGTACGCCAGACCCGCGCAACTGGGAAGATTTATTCGCCTTTGTGCAGAATTGCGGTCAGGCATTTTTACCGGCTTATGTTCCGATTGTCGAGCGTTGTCAGAAAATTGAATATAGCGATCGCCAGCGGAATTTTCAGCTATATCGTCGCGGTCGCTATGTGGAATTTAACCTCGTCTACGACCGGGGCACCATTTTTGGTCTTCAGACGAACGGACGCACCGAGTCAATTTTGATGTCTTTACCGCCTCTGGTTCGCTGGGAATATGGCTATCAACCCGAACCGAACACCCCAGAAGCCGAGCTTTATGAAACTTTCTTAAAGCCACAAGATTGGGCGAACTGGACACCTCCATCTGAATCCCCGGTCTGAGTTAGACTACGGGAAAAATCCCGTCGTCGCACCCGGTTGATATACTTGCCCATCTCTGAGGTGAGTGTCCGTGCTTCACATCGACCAGAAAACATACACGACCCAAAACGGCACGACGATTATCGTTTTGACACTAACAGGACGGCTGGATACCACCACAGCTTGGCAATTTCGCGTGAAGTTACAGGAGTGTCTTTATACATTCAGTCGTCATGTGGTCGTGAATCTTGGGAGAGTGGATTTCATTGATAGTTCTGGACTCACCTCATTGGTGGCAGGGATGCGAGATGCGGACAAGGTAAACGGGAGTTTCCGCCTTTGCAATCTGCTTCCAGCCGCCAAGGTGGTGCTGGAAATCACCATGATGGATTCAGTATTGGAAATTTACGAGAACTGTAACGACTGCTTCAACCACCCGGATGCCCGTGGAACCATCTTCTCCCCTAGAAGAGGAGGCGACCCCTGTTTCCCGGATACTGAAGCAGGTTTGTGACCAAGATGGGAATCTTCTACCTGTATGACCCTAAGTGCTATTCTGAGTGGGCGATCGCTCGAATCCAGTCAGATAGAAGCCGAATTTGATGTAATTTTTTTAAAGCTTTGCTTTAAGATTAGGCGAACTGAATTTTTGGTAGTCCTAATATCTAAGTTAGAGTTAGACTACTGAAAGCTCAAATCATGGGAGCAATCGTACTTAAATGCGGCTCCTCTCTAGATATTAAATATAGACGGAGCTTCCGGAGCAAGGAGGTCTTGGTGATTCATATCGATCAGAGAACACATACGACTCAAGACGGGACGACAGTCATCGTCTTAGCCCCCACTGGACGCCTGGATATTACAACCGCATGGCAGTTTCGCCTGAAGTTGCAGGAATGTATTTCCAAACTCAGTCGCCACGTAGTTGTGAATCTCGGTCAAGTTAATTTTATTGACAGCTCTGGTCTAACATCCTTGGTGGCAGGAATGCGAGATGCTGACAAAGTAAAAGGCTCTTTCCGCATTTGTAACGTCCATCCAGAGGCAAAACTCGTGTTTGAAGTCACCATGATGGATTCGGTGTTTGAAATTTTTGAAACCGAAGAAGAGGCTCTTGAAGGGGTGCCCCGCAGCATGGTCAGCTAAACCAGTCATGAGTCATTAATAAGTCAATCGTCCTTGATTGATGACAATTGACTTCAAATCGCTAGCTCAGCGGAAAAATCTTCCCGCTTAGTAAAAATATAGGGGCCAAGCAGTGCCCCCCAGATGGCTCTGCCTGTTTGGGGGTCAATTCCCTTGTCATAGCTTTTAAATTCTAGATGCCGAGCCTCAAACCCCAGAGAAACCTGGTAAGTTTCTCCTTGATAGGTAAAGCAGCAGCGGGCATCAGTCGCGGGTGCGGTAGAAAAGTTATAGGTATTTTGGGCTAAGGATTGCTGAGTGACGGCGAGGGTGCAGCCGGGAAGAAGTTCCATCTGTTCCGGTGTAAGCGTCTTCAGCAACGCTGGATTTTGACCGGCACCCCTTACCCGATCGGGATCTTTGAGCATATAGTATTGCACCATCAGCGAGGCTTCGGTGGTGTCGCTTTGGCGCAGGCGCAGAATCCTAGGACGATAGGGGCGATCCAGTTGCAGGATGTTCGCTTGCTCTGCAAACAGGGTGAGGCTATCTTCTGCAAACAGCGGTACGGGTCGCAGCCAAAGGCGGAGGTTTACGTACCAAGCGGGTTCTCTTGTCGCTTGTTCTCGATTCTCAAATTCCCCAGCCATATATTTAGCCAGGAGTGTTAGTTCAGGAGAAAAAGTCATAGGGAATGGCTAATCGATAATGGGTAATCAGTAATCGGAATTTAGGATAAGGAAGGCGTTTCTCTAATTGCCAATACCCTTTTGCCAATTATCAATGACTAATTTTTGCGATCCCCGGCATTGTATCGCCGGGAGTCTCTACAAGACATTGCCTTGGCAAAGGTGTCCAAAAGCTGTGACAATGAGTTTACATCGCCCTCAAACTTAAAATTTTCCGGTGAATAACGTCCGCACTGTATCAGACACCAAAAGAACTTTCTATACCCTACACACCCGTCCCATTAACTCCATCTACCGGCGGGTGGTAGAAGAGTTGATGGTGGAAATGCACTTGCTTTCGGTCAATGTGGACTTTCGCTACGACCCCATTTATGCATTGGGCGTGGTGACATCCTTTAACCGCTTCATGCAAGGCTATCGACCAGAACGAGATAAAGAACCGATTTTTGATGCTCTCTGTCAAGCAGTCGGGAACGAGCCGCAACAGTACAAGCAGGATGCCCAGCGGCTGGAAGAATTAGCCATGCGTCTGGGTGGGAAGGAAATCGTTGCCTGGTTAAACCCAACGGCTCCTAGTCACGGCGCTGATGACTTGCACGCGATCGCTGTGCAGGCCTTCGCTAACAATCCTCCGTTTAAGTACAGCCGTTTGTTTGCAATTGGTTTATTTACGCTGCTAGAAGTGGCAGACGCCGATCTGGTAAAAGACGAAAAGCAGCGGATTGAGGCGCTTAAGCAAATCTGTAATGCCTTAAACCTGCCAGAAGATAAATTACTCAAAGACTTAGAGCTGTATCGCAGCAATTTGGAAAAAATGGCTCAAATGCAGCTGGCTATGGAAGATGTGCTAAAAGCGGATCGAAAAAAACGGGAGCAACGTGGGGATAAAGGTGTTGTGGTGGCTCCTCCCAATAGTTCTCAAGAATCGAGCATTGCTCCAGGCACTCCTCAAGACTAGGCAACCTGTGTTGGAGTCGGGAAAGTCTTCTAATAGGATAGCGATCGCTCTTTATCGCAGCAACCCGAAGCAGCACTTCTCCCAGATGCACTAGATCCTCACCGAGTTTAGATATTAGCCCGGAAGTCAATTTCCGGGCTGGCGAAAGCAGCTGACGCGAGAAGGCTGCAAGATATGATTTCCCGTACATATTCGCGTCCGCTTAAGTCAGCAGCTCCGGATGTCGCCAGAGAGCTATTTGTTACACCCAGATACTGCCTATCCCGATGTAGCCTTAAACTCACATCTTGCACCTATCGCATTAACCCGCCAGGGGTTCAAACCCCTGGCTAATAGGATCAAGTCCACTAAAGTGGACTGGGAAGAATTGCAGTCCACTTTAGTGGACTTGATTCTATTAGCCCGGAACTTGAGTTCCGGGCGGGATTGGCGGCTTGTTGAGAATGGTGCAAGATGTAGCCTTAAACCAACGCTTGTAGACGTTGAATGAGTTGTGGGGCTGGCACCACACCCTCAATGCGCTCCACTACCTGACTATTTTTAAATAAAACCAGCGTTGGCAGGGCGTGAATTTGATATTCGCTCGCCAAGTTTGGATATTTATCCGTATCAACTTTTACAACCTGTAACCGTTCGTTCATCTGGGCACTTACCTGCTCCAGAATCGGAACCATCATCTGACAGGGACCGCACCAAGTCGCGTAAAAATCCACCAAGACTGGCTTTTCAGAACCAGACAGTAACTCTTGGAAATTGTTGAACTGCTTTTTAGTCGCCATTTGATCAAAGTGTTTTCTGGTCTTTCACGACAATCGTAATCTTTTGGAGTATTGATTCGTTCAGTCCGAGGTACGAATCGACCTAAGATTGTTAGCGCGGTTATTCAACCGCGCTCATATAAGTAGACGGATCGAGAGGAATTTATTGATGGAAGCATTGCCAGAGAGCCAGCAAAGATTACGCGGACAGGTTGCCATCGTTACCGGCGCTTCACGAGGAATTGGTCGAGCGATCGCCCTAGAATTGGCATCTGAGGGAGCCAATGTAGCGATTAACTATGCCAGTTCTAGTGGGGCAGCCGAAGAAGTCGTGAGTGAAATTACGGCAGCAGGCGGTAGCGCTACTGCCCTCCAAGCAGACGTATCCAAAGCCGATCAAGTAGACGCCCTCCTGAACACCGTGATGGAGAAGTGGAAGCGCGTTGATGTGTTGGTTAATAATGCTGGAATTACCCGCGATACCCTGTTGTTGCGGATGAAGCCGGAAGATTGGCAAGCCGTCATTGACCTTAACCTCACTGGCGTCTTTTTGTGTACGCGAGCCATCAGTAAGGTGATGCTGAAGCAACGCTCAGGGCGCATTATTAATATCTCATCCGTTGCCGGTCAGATGGGCAACCCCGGTCAGGCAAACTACAGCGCTGCCAAAGCGGGAGTAATTGGATTTACTAAAACCGTCGCTAAAGAACTCGCCACTCGCGGCATCACGGTGAATGCTGTTGCCCCTGGATTTATCGCCACTGACATGACTAGCAATCTCAAATCAGAGGAAATCTTAAAATTCATTCCCCTCGGTCGTTACGGTCAGCCAGAGGAGGTTGCTGGTTTAGTTCGATTCTTAGCCGCCGATCCTGCTGCGGCGTATATCACGGGTCAAACGCTCAATGTAGACGGCGGCATGGTGATGGCATAGCGACAGAGGACTGTGAGCGTAGTGGCGTACTCGCGGACTGAGTGGAAAAAACAGAGGCAGACAAAGAGCAACATCCATAACTGCTTACTATGGAGTTAGTCTTGCTCCCCGCGACGGAAACTATGCGAATTTCTTTTGAACGGACTGGCGGCTTTGCTGGGATGCGCCTGACAAAAGTCCTTGACACTACCACTCTGCCTGCAAACGAAGCAAATCAGCTGCGCCTCCTCGTTGACGCAGCTGATTTCTTTGATTTGCCTGCCACCATCACTTCCAACACTCCCCAGCCCGACCGCTTTCACTACAAGGTAACGGTGGAAGAAAACACTCAGCAACATACGGTCTTGGTGAGTGAAGCCGCCGTACCTGGAACCTTAAGACCGCTGCTGGAATGGCTGATGGCAGCCGCACGCAGAAAGTAAAATGCTTGCATTAAAAATGGAAGAGGCAATTCTTCATTTTTAATGCAAGCATTTTTAATTTTTAATTTAAATCACTCCCACTTCTTTCCAACCTTTGCGGACTGCATTCTGCTCCTTAGAGCCTTCGCCGTAAAGTTCTCCGGCGACAGTAATGAGAGTATTCGCTGCCCGTTTAAAATTCGCTCTAGAGCGCAGGCGATCGCGTAAAGCAATATACCAGATTTTCCCTGCCTTTTCCCAGGCGTAGCCGCCAATTTCCACCGCTGCTAAATAAAAGGCACGGTTGCCAATTCCTGAGTTGATATGCACGCCGCCGTTATCTTCCAGACCTTTGTAGCGGTTTTGATAAGTCGCAGGCTGGGGGTCTTTGCCTAGCACTGGGTCGTCGTATGCTGTCCCTGGTGCCTTCATTGAGCGAATGCCTACACCCTTAATGCTGGGGGTAAACAAACCTTCCCCGATAATCCAGTCAGCTTCCTGGGCTGTCTGATTGAGAACCCGCTGTTTCACCAGGGAACCAAAAACATCAGAAAAAGATTCATTCAGTGCGCCGGATTCGCTGTAATAGATCAGATTGGCTTCATATTGGGTGACGCCGTGGGTTAGCTCGTGCCCAATCACATCAATTGCCTTTGTGAAGCGTTCAAAAATCTCTCCATCCCCATCACCGTAGACCATTTGGTCGCCGTTCCAAAAAGCGTTGTCATACTTCACGCCAAAATGAACCGTCGAGTCCAAACGCAGTCCCCGACCGTCGATGGAATTCCGCTCAAACACCTGATCGTACAAGTCATAAGTCGCACCCGATCCGTCGTAGGCTTCGTCAATCGCGGGATCGCCGCTGGGAGGATCGCCTTCACTACGCACCAAGGTGCCTGGTAGGTCGTTGCCATTTTTGGCATCAAAGATGGTGCGACGCTTCTCACCCGCTGACACTGCGAACGAGATATTCCCCACCGTCAAGCGCCGTCCCCGAAACTGTTCTGACACGGTTAAGGTTTGAAAAGCCCACGCCCGCTGCTCGGCGTTGCCATTCTGGAGTACCTCCTTGAGCATATGAGGAGGAACGATACAGCAGATAGGACAGATATGGGGAACTTGACGGCAACCCGTCATCCGCGCTGATGTTTTCTTTTTTCGTTGCATGAATATACTCCTTTGTCAATTAGGTAGCGGCAAAAAATAGCTCGTTAACCGCTAATGGATCTGATCCGCTTAAAATATCAAAAAATCGGCATTTTCGTTACAAAAAGTTATTCAAAAGGATTTTGGATGATACTTTTGAATCAATTTTGTATCTTAATGCCTCCAAGAGTGCTGCGCGTTGAGCTTAATACTGATTACACAAAGTAAGGCAATTCATCTTTATTTGGGGGAGAAAGGCTACTGCCTGGAGCGATCGCATTCAGGATGCTTTGTCTAGCTTGTTCTCCCGCATCAGATACTCCTCAAGGATGCCTAAGACAGCACGTTCCTCCGGACGCAGAGAAAGCGACGAATCGTCACTCTCCTTGTCGTCCTTTTGCCTAAGTAACGTTCTTTTTTGCCTCAGTCTGGGAATTAAATGACCCCAACGGCTCTAACTCTTGTGCCTCCAGCACCGTACCAACCCAAGTGCGATCGCCCCATGCTGCTCAACTACTGAAAACTGTATCGAATCTCAAATGCAGCTCTCATCCGCACAAAAGTATATTTAGAAACAGTAATTTGAGGCTAAGAGCGTTTGAGATTGAGCCAAATTGCAGCCACCGCTTTTTATAAACAGGACTTACGCAAAGTTATGGAAAAACGAACTGCGAAGGACGCTTCAAGACACGAAGGAATAAGAGTTTCAGAGAGTTCTTGCGTAAGTCCTAATAAAACGTATTGATAATGTAAATACATTCGCCTACACTGTGAGGTATGGATGTCTATTTCGTGCTTAATGGTGTCACCTTTGTCTGGAACGAGAAGAAGGCACGGATAAATCCCAGTAACCATGACGGCGTAACCTTTCAGCAAGCCGCAGAAGTCTTCTTCGATCCGTTTCTAGTTGTAGTTGATGCCAGCGACAATAATGAGGAAAGAGATGCCATCATTGGCTTAGATCGACGGTGGAATCTTTTGTACGTTGTCTACATTGAGCGTGAAAACGACACGATACGGATTATTTCAGCTCGCAAAGCAACACGCAAGGAACGTGAATATTATGAAAGCTGAGGCACTAAAAAAGCGATTAAATAAAAATCGTCCGATGACGACAATTACCATTCGCATTCCCGAAGATGTCATTGAAGATTTGAAGCGAGTAGCGCCATTACTGGGATTTTCTGGCTATCAGCCTTTAGTTCGTGCTTACATTGGTCAGGGACTTCGAGCCGATCTTGAGCGATTAGAGGGTGATACTGTCTCTGCACTGATTGCTAGCCTGAAACGTCATGGTGTTAGTGATGAGACGATCCATGCAGCACTCAGTGAAGTAATTCCTTAGAGACAGAATTTTGCAGCTAAATCTAAATTGCAGCGGTGAATGAGGATAATTTGCCGCTGCTGGGAGATAGAGCGATCGCTTGTGTGAGTCTCCAATTCAGGTTAAACATTAGATGTTGGGGCTGTGAATCAGCCTATGTAGTGCTGCACCGAACAAACGAGCGAACCACAGGTCGGCGCGTTGCGCCGACCTGA
This sequence comes from Coleofasciculus sp. H7-1, assembly GCF_057473865.1. Lineage (NCBI taxonomy): Bacteria > Bacillati > Cyanobacteriota > Cyanophyceae > Coleofasciculales > Coleofasciculaceae > Coleofasciculus > Coleofasciculus sp. H7-1. Next base: position 12,682 of record NZ_JBYCCT010000024.1, on the reverse strand, counting down.
CTTTTTCTGCGCTTCGCGATCGCCCTCTCGTCTTTTGAAACACCCAAGACATTAGCACTCATCACCAGAGAGTGCTAAATTGGAAGATCGGAAGCGCTCTTGAAACCGAATATGGCGAAGTTAATTGCATTTAATGACGAATCGCGGCGGGCACTGGAGCGGGGAGTAAATGCCCTGGCAGACGCCGTTAAGATTACGCTGGGGCCGAAGGGACGGAATGTCCTTCTGGAGAAGAAGTTTGGCGCACCCCAGATTGTGAACGATGGGATCACCGTTGCCAAGGAAATTGAATTAGAAGACCCCTTAGAAAATACGGGCGCTAGACTAATTCAGGAAGTAGCGTCAAAAACCAAGGATATCGCTGGTGATGGCACGACTACGGCAACGGTTCTGGCTCAAGCGATGATTCGTGAGGGTTTGAAGAACGTAGCGGCTGGGGCGAACCCAGTTAGTCTGCGGCGGGGAATCGAAAAAACGATTGCCCGCTTGGTGGAGGAAATTGCAGCGGTAGCCAAGCCAGTGGAAGGCAGTGCGATCGCGCAAGTGGCAACCGTCTCCGCTGGTAACGATGAAGAAGTCGGCAAAATGATTGCCGAAGCGATGGATAAAGTCACCAAAGACGGTGTGATCACCGTTGAAGAATCCAAATCGATGGCAACGGATCTGGAAGTCGTCGAGGGGATGCAGATCGATCGCGGCTACATTTCCCCCTACTTCATCACCGACGCCGAACGGATGGTGGTGGAATATGAAAACGTCCGGATATTGATGACGGATAAGAAAATCAACTCCATCCAGGATTTGATTCCCGTCTTGGAAAAAGTTGCCCGTTCCGGTCAAGCTTTGCTGATTATTGCCGAAGACATCGAAGGGGAAGCTTTGGCAACTTTGGTGGTAAACAAAGCGCGGGGCGTACTGAATGTAGCCGCTATCAAAGCGCCTGGATTTGGCGAACGCCGCAAAGCAATGCTGCAAGATATCGCCGTTCTCACCGGCGGTCAGCTCATCTCAGAAGAAGTTGGTTTGAGCCTAGATACCGTCTCCCTGGAGATGCTAGGAACCGCTCGTAAAATCACCATTGATAAAGAAAACACTACCATTGTCGCTGGTGATGCAAAGACGGCAGATGTGCAAAAGCGGATTGCCCAAATTCGCAAGCAGCTAGAAGCAACTGATTCCGACTACGACAAAGAAAAGCTGCAAGAGCGAATTGCTAAGCTTGCCGGTGGTATCGCCGTCATCAAGGTGGGTGCGGCGACCGAAACCGAACTCAAAGACCGCAAGCTGCGGATTGAAGACGCCCTCAACGCTACCAAAGCCGCTGTGGAAGAAGGTATCGTTCCTGGCGGTGGCGCGACGCTGATTTACCTGAGCAAGAAAATCTCCGAGATCAAAAATAGCCTGGATGCCGAAGAAAAAGTCGGTGCTGACATTGTGGGCAAATCACTAGAAGCTCCCCTGCGTCAGATGGCAGATAATGCCGGTGTCGAAGGCTCTGTCATTGTCGAGAAGGTGCGCGAGACTGATTTGAATATCGGTTACAACGCAGCTACCGACACCTTTGAAGACCTGATCGCTGCTGGGATTATCGACCCCGCGAAAGTTGTGCGTTCGGCGTTGCAAAATGCCGGTTCGATTGCCGGGATGGTGTTGACCACTGAAGCCCTGGTTGTCGAGAAGCCTGAGAAGAAAGGAGCTGGTGCCCCCGATATGGGCGGCATGGGCGGCATGGGTGGCATGGGTGGCATGGGTGGCATGGGTGGCATGGGCGGCATGGGTGGCATGGGCGGCATGATGTAGTCCCTTGTTCGCGCCCACAGCGCTCACAGGTTGAAACCTGGGGCTACAAAAACAAAGCCCGCCTTTGTGGCTGAAAGAAAAGCAGCTTGTCTCAAACGACAAGCTGCTTTTTTGTTGGCATTGCTGATGGGTGAAGTGATACAGTATTGAAAAATTCCAGGTTAAAATTTAACGACGTTTGTCTTTTTGATTTCAAGGTTGCCACATTAAATGTTGAATAAGCAGAAACTTTAAAATTTCTGCATAGAGGAGAGTTTACTAAAACAGATGAATAGTTACTTCAATTTTATTCTAAGTTTGGGAAAATATCGTCAAAAATGCAAAAGCTGGATTTCTCGAAAATTACCAAAATTTAAAATAAGAGTCTTAAGGACATTAATTCAGATGGAATCAATAAAATAGCAAAATAGCAATCCTATTTCATTCATGAACTCTTCTTTTATCTTTTCTCCCTTGTACTTCGCGCCTAAAGCGAAGAGAGCGCATGGCAACGCTTTAGAATAGGAAAGTCTCGAAATCAGATAATTAACAATTAGGTAAATGCAGATGACACAAAGACGCCCCCAATCTCCTCCAGTCAAGCAACCCAATAAAGATGATAAAGAGGATTCGTTGTTTGATTACTTTTACGATAAACCCGGTACTTTGCCGGGGACTCTAAGATTTGCGCTAAACGCACCTGCGCCTAAGATTGTCTTAATTGACTACAACGAGGCAAATCGCACCTGCGTGCCAATTCAATCACCGTCAGATTGTACGCCTTATTTAGATACCGAGTCAGTTTCTTGGGTGGATGTTCTGGGCTTAGGTAGTGAAGACACTCTGCGAGAATTGGGACAGGTTTTTCATTTACATCCACTTGTCCTGGAAGATATAGTAAATGTGCCGCAGCGTCCGAAAGTGGAAGATCATCAAGATTATCTGGTGATTATTACTCAGATGGTGATGCCCAAGGAAAGGGGTAATGGATTTTACAGCGAACAAGTTAGTTTTGTGGTAGGGAAACACTATTTGCTCACTGTGCAGGAGGAACCACTCCGGGATTGCTTTACACCTGTGCGCGATCGCATTCGCCACAATAAGGGCACTATCCGCAAGCGCGGTGCCGATTATTTAGCTTACACGCTGTTAGATTCAATTATCGATGGCTTTTTTCCGGTGCTGGAAGTTTATGGTGAGCGAATTGAAGACTTAGAGGAAGAAGTTATCGCCAATCCCACACGCAAGACTTTAGAGAAAATCTATCAAGTTAGGCGCGACTTGTTGGCACTCCGTCGCGCTATTTGGCCCCAGCGAGATGCTATAAATTCCCTAATTCGAGATGGCAGTCCTCTGATTTGTGAAGAGGTGCGAATTTACCTAAGAGACTGTTACGATCATGCAGTTCAAGTCATGGATATGGTGGAAACATATCGAGAACTATCCTCTGGTTTAATGGATGTTTATATGTCCTCGGTTGGTAACAGAATGAATGAAGTTATGAAGCTTTTGACTGTAATTTCCAGTATTTTTATCCCCCTCACTTTTGTTGCTGGAATCTACGGCATGAACTTTAATACAGAAAAATCCCCATTCAATATGCCAGAACTAAATTGGTATTTAGGCTATCCGCTTTGCTTGGTATTGATGATAGCGATCGCATCTGGTTTAATCTACTTTTTCTGGCAGCGTGGCTGGTTTGAAAATTTTTCCACAATTAAGGATGATTAATCTTATTTTCATAAGTTACTTTTCTTATAACCTGTAATTCTTTGCTAAGAAGTAATGGGAGACAAAAGTTTTGGTTTTATTTTTTTACTTTTGAAGTATAATATTTTTTGGTTCAAGAAGTAAAATATATAATTTAACACTTTCCCTAATTACCAATTACCAATTACCAATTACCAATTACCAATTACTAATTTTGGATGACCGCAACTTATTAATTTTGACTGTCTATATCATCTGTGTCACTTACGTTTTATACCGAGTCTTTAAATCGGTAGATAGAAATCAAGTGATTGTCCATCTTGATGGGGAATCCTTGAATGGACAACTGGAAGCACAAAACCTAAAAGATCGCGTCGATATCCAATTTAAACTGGAAAAGCGATACCAACTAGATCAGCTGCGCCAACTATCGATCCAGATTGACAATCAATCCCCGGATCATTCAATTGACGTAGACTGGGATCGCAGTTCGCTGACAGATTTTGATGGGCGATCGCGGCGAGTGATTCGCCTAACGCCCAGCATGATCCTGGATCTCTCCCAGCATCAAGTTTTTAGCTTCATTGGAGCTGGAAAAACTCTCAAAGAAAAATTAACTGTTGAAGAGGTTCTCCAGCGCGACTCACAAACCGATGTTTTGAAAATCTCAGCTCCCCTTTTCGATCCATCCAAGCTCAAAAAACTCTCTGGTACTGATAATACACTGCAATTTTCTCTGATGCTGGTGCTGCATCTATTGAGGTCTACTGGTGAGACGGGCAATTCCGTTATTCACATTTTGTCTTGTGACTTTACAGTTAAAAAAGCTCCTTGGACAGATGTGATGAGTTGGAAGCCCAGATAAACAATTAAAAATTAAAAATTGAGGAATTTAGGACTTACGCACTGTACAAATTTACCATTATGTGTATTAACTAAATTCTGTTGTTTCAGGCTTTTGGGGATTAACTTCAGATAAATAGCGATCGCTATTTAATCGTCGAAAAATGAAGTTTGAATGCCCCAAACCCGTACCTCATATTTGATATTTCCTGTCAATGCGTAAGTCCTAGAATTGTTCAATTTTAAATTTTTAATTGTTAAGCAATGTCTTTGACGGCGTATTGCGCTTCGCAGCGTAAACCAGTGGCAATTCTAAAAAGTTCTTGACCTGTGTGCAGGTAGCCTTCATCATAGTTGAGCGTAAAAAGCTCTAACTCTTCAATGCCATCTGCTACTTGATTGAGACAGTAGTAAAGGTGAACTGCTGCGCCAGCAACATTGGCTGGATTAGGCAAAGAACGAAAAGCCATCTGAGCTTGTTTGAGATAGTGGCGACACTCTTTCAGGTAAGCCTGAAATTGTTCCATCAGTTCATCATCAAAAGGATCGGCTGAGAGTTGGTCTAGTTGCTCTGCCAGAGGGTTGAGAATGCGACAGATCAGGCGATTGACCGGCACATAGACTGTCTTGAGCCATTGCTCCAGTTGCTCGTCGGCATCTAGTGCTGTCTGTCGGTGCGCGTAGTATCGTTTTTCGGTGTCGGCTTGCTGTTGTCGCTGCGATCGCGCTGAAGCATAAGTTGCTGATGATTCGGCTTGTTGCGACGAATGATTGCTAACCGATTGCTCGTGTCTCAGGCGTTTGAGCAGCATCTGGTCGTAAGACTGCCGCTGTTGAGGGTCGCCCAATACTTCGTAAGCAGCATTAATCCGGACAATTTGCTCGTGGTTAGCTGTTTCGCGATTACCGTCTGGATGAAACAGCTTCACTAGACGCCGGTAGGCTTGCTTGATTTGTACCGGAGTCGCTGCGGGACTAACATCAAGGGTGTCGTAGTGAGTGGAATCTGTCATGGAAATAGCTTTTTGTCATCAGTCATCAGTCATCAGTCATTAGTGGTTGCTGATGACTGATGACTCATGACCTTTGAACTAATGACGACTAACAGTTACTGTAACGTCAACCCAGGACAGCTGGCACTCGCGGTTCTGGATCTTGAAACAGGGGCGTACTTAAATAGCGTTCTCCAAAGCTGGGCTGAATCATGACAATCAATCGCCCCTCATTTTCGGGGCGCTGAGCGACCTTGATGGCAGCGCAGAGGGCAGCACCCGTAGAAATGCCGGAAAGCAGTCCTTCTTCACGAGCAAGACGACGACCGTAAGCGATCGCATCATCATCTGTCACCGCGATCACCTCATCAATCAGCTCAACTTTCAGCACTTGGGGAATAAACCCAGCACCGATGCCCTGAATTTTATGGGGACCAGGGCGTCCGCCCGACAACACTGAGCTACTGATGGGTTCGACAGCGATCGCTTTAAAACCCGGTTTCCGTGCTTTAATCACCTCTGCCACACCCGTCAGCGTGCCGCCAGTGCCCACTCCAGCTACCAGGATATCCACCTGCCCATCTGTATCCTCCCAGATTTCTAGAGCCGTGGTTTCCCGGTGAATCTGGACGTTGGCTGGATTGCTAAACTGTTGCAGCATATAAGCATTAGGCGTGCTGTCAACAATCTCCTGCGCCCTACGAATGCAGCGGCTCATCCCCTCAATGCCGGGGGTCAGTTCCAGGTCTGCTCCATAAGCCCGCAGCATCGCCCGTCGTTCTGTACTCATCGTGTCTGGCATCGTCAAGATCAGCCGATAGCCCTTGGCTGCTGCCGCCATCGCTAGAGCAATCCCAGTATTTCCAGAAGTCGGTTCCACTAAGATTGTTTTGCCTGGGTGGATCAACCCCTGTTCTTCTGCCGCATTAATCATACTCACCCCAATGCGGTCTTTGACCGAGGCAGCTGGGTTCATGCCCTCCAATTTCACCACAATCCGAGCCAAACAGCCTTCTTCTTGGGGAATGCGGTTCAACTGTACTAAAGGCGTCCGACCGATTAATTCTGTAATGTTTTGAGCAATCCGCATAGATTTTAGTTTTTTTCTTGGTTATGAGGAGTCAGAAGTCAACATCAATCATTAAAAGATGCAAAACTAAAAATTCAAAGAAGCATACTTCATTTTTAATTTTTAGGTTTCAATTTTTAGATGTAATACATGATGTCTAGCTGACGCCTAGAATCCCGTTTCTCTGCTAAATCTTGGAGTGTGTATCCTTGCAAGACCGAATTGGCTGTTTGATGCACTTCCTGCCAGATTTCCTCTACCACGCCACTTTCTACCGTTTTGGAAGTGTTGTCGCTCTCAGAGGGTTTGACATCCAATCCTTCCAGGCAACTCACCACTTCTAAGAGCGTAATTTTCCAGGGTTCCCGTGCCAGCAAATAGCCTCCCTTTGCTCCGCGTTGGCTACGCACTAAACCACCACGCCTCAATGTCGCCAGCAGCTGTTCTAAATATCGATCGGGGATATTTTGTTGAGCCGCAATCTGCCGAATTTGTAATGGTTCGTTGTCGTTGTAGTGACACGCTAGCTCTAACAGAGCCAAAAGCGCATATTCTGTTTTACAGGAAAGTTCCACAAGCTTGAGATCGAGTGTGAGGGATCGTCAATTCCAGTATACCCCGGTTCTCCACCGGAGTTTGCTGGTTTAAGCATTCGTCAACAAAAAAGCCCCGCTCATACGGGGCATAACCGGGTTCGCAAAATTTACTACAGAAAAGCTGGGAGCAGGGGATCAAGGGATAAGAGGGGCAGAGGGAGTAATGACCTCTTACCCCTTACCATCTGTCCTCGCAATGTGCAGACTACTACTTCCGTCTCCCTAGAAGCTGAACGTCGTTCTGAGCGTGCCAATAACGGCATCATCGTTATCGTCGTTTTGGTTGGGAGCAGTAATCCAGATGATGCCGGGAGTTATAGAGATGTTATCCGTCAGCTGGTACTTGTAGAATCCTTCCAGGTGATAGGAGAGATCGTTCTTAATTCCTACGGGTTCGCCTTGAACTTCAAGACCTGCCAAGTAGGGTTCTACACCCGCAAAAATCCCTAGGATATTCCCCCGCTTACCCAAATCTGGGAAAGCCACACCTAATCCGTAGTACCAGACATCGCCTCTGGTACTATTTTTAACGGCGCTAATATCAGTCTTACCAACAAAGCCGCTCAGGGAGAATCTGTCGCTCAGTCGCAAGGCAGCCTCAAGACCATAGGAGTTAGTGATCATTGCGGTATCCCTAGCCAGTACTAATGGAAACCGAGCGCCTGTTCCAGTTGCCAGAGTTGGATCGTTAGCCCCGCGAGTACCTGTTATCGGGCTATTACCAACCGTGCGAGGACTTCCACCAAGGTCGAAAATACCGTCACCCCGGTTATGGTAGCCGTGGACGTAGGTTGCAGCTAAGCCCAAGCGATCGCTAACGGTAAAGTTGAGTTGAGCGAGGGCAGAATAGTCCCCGCCGAACAGACCAAGCTTCTCAGCAGGGTTATTCGCATTATCTGCCAGATAACCCACTGTTAATGAAGTGGGACCGAGAATCGGTGCCCTGCCTACACCGAGTCTGATCCCGATACCGGCACCGCCACCGATGCGATAGATGGGACTCTGCTGAGCAAATAACGAAAGTGCGGCTGTACCTCCGTCTCCGTCATAAAAGTAAGGGTTGAGGACGGGAACGTAGTCGGCATGAATTCCTCCCGCAGCGGCTAGGTAAACTTTTGAGCTGCCAAAGGGGAACTCATAAGCCAGCCAGTCTAGAAAGATATCGTTGTTGCCACCGGGGTTGAGGTCAAAGGTCTGGGCTCCCTCGAATGAACCCTCAGGTCGAAAAGGTGTAGTGTTACCAGCAGCCAGACGGGTGTGCAAGGTGTCTCGACCCGTGAAGCTGGTTTGGAAGTCTAAACGAACCCTGTCGCCAAAAATGGTATTGGTGTCCTCGCGATCGCTAAACTCGTCCGTGACTGCGAAGATCGCTTCACCCACCAATTTGGTGGTTGTCGAGAACTGATGGTTTTCCAGGAATGTCGTCCGCCCTTCCAGGTTATCTACCCGCGTCCGTAGGGTTGCCAGTTCTGCCCCAAATTCATCTATCAGCCGTTGCAGTGTCGATAAATCTTCTTTGGTGACGAAATCGGCTGTAGAAGCGGCAATTAATTTCTCTATTTGCAGCAAACAAGCGTTCAAACCAGCCGCAAATTCATAACGGCTCATTGCCCGGTTGCCCCGATAGGTGCCATCCGGATATCCTGCTATACATCCATAGCGCTCTACCAGGCTTCGCAGTGCTTCGTAAGCCCAGTCTGTTGGTTCCACGTCCGACAGTTGGGATACGTTGGTGACTTGGCTTTGGGAATTATTTCCTTCCTGACTGTAGCGATTGATTTGTTCTAAAACGCTGTTGTTGCCAACCGTATTTGCTGCTGGCATGGTTTGAGCTAGCGTTGAGTCGGCTGCTGGCATCACTGGCACAGATGTGCCTTCAATCGTTTCTACCCCTAGTGCTTGAGCTGAGTCGGCGGTTGCTGCATCCTGGCTGGGTGCGACTGCCAACTGTTCTGGCGCTTCTGTCGCAGCAACTTTCTGCCCTGACTCTGACTTCTCAGCGGTTGCTGAAAACACAGGGATTGAGCTGACTGTTGGGGTTTCTGGCGCAGTAGCGATCGCTACTGGCTGCAATTCTGGTAGATTTGCCTCTACCGTTTGGGGCTGAATCACTTCTTTAGCAGCAGGCGTTTGGGCGGCGATCGCTGCCGATGAAACCACCAGTGCTGCCCCCAAAACTGCTGGGCTGAATACCAGCGATTTCCAGATAAATTTAGCCATCTTTCCTCTTTTCCTCACACACACCTTTTCAGAAAGATTGACATCCTTCTTAATTTTTCAAGTCATCCTACCACAGCCCAGAAATGGCATTAGGTAATAAATCATACAAAAAAGCCCCGCATTGAGCGAGGCTTTACTGATTTCATTTCACAATATTGGGCAAGTTGGATTAACCCAGTCGCCTAAACTTTGTGTCCCTAGAAGCTGAACGTAGTTCTGAGCGTACCGATATAGGAGTCGTCGCCCTCCTGCTGGTTGACACCCGTCAGCCAGATGACGCCGGGAGTCACTGAAATGTTTTCAGTCAGCTGGTACTTGTAGAAAGCTTCAACGTGGTATCCTCGATCTTTATCGACTGGAACCCGAGTACCGTCAAGTTCGAGACTTCCAAGATATGGTTGGGCACCAGCGAAGATACCCAAAACGTTACCTCGCTTACCTAGGTCTGGGAAGGCTACCCCAACTCCATAGCTCCAGATTTCACCATCCCCGTCGCCAATGACTCTGACGTCGCTATAAGAGACAAAGCCACTGAGTGAAACTCTGTCACCCAATCGGAAGGCACCTTGTAATCCGTAGGAGTTACTTACCACTGGAGATGAAGGTAAACCTATTAAGGCACCGATGTCTCCTGGATTATTAGCCAAGGCATTACCGACTACACCCTCTCCGCGACCGATATCGAATATCGGGTTGCCTGAATTATGGTAGCCGTGGACGTAGGTTGCAGCCAAGCCGAAGCGATCGCTAACGGTAAAATTGAGCTGCGCCAACGCCGAATAGTCCCCGTTGAACAGACCAAAATCGCTGCCTGGGTTATTCGCGGAATCATTATCTGCCAAGTAACCCACAGTTAAGGAAGTAGGGCCGAGAATCGGTGCCCTGCCCACACCCAGTCTCAGACCAGCACCAGCACCACCCCCGATGCGATAAATGGGGCTGTACTGAGCAAAGGTTGAGAGCGAACCGCTACCGCTGTCACTGACTCCGTTATAGAAGTAAGGATTCAGCACAGGGGTGTAGTCGGAATGGCGTCCTCCCGTGGCTGAAACGTAAACTTGGGAAGAGCCAAACGGGAACTCATACGCCAGCCAGTCTAAGCCAATGTTGTTGTTGTTTTCATTGCCGAAGCCGAGGTTAAAAGTCTGGGTTCCCTCAAACGTAGGAACTGGACCGCCAGCGGTAGGGGTACCAAAGCCGAAAGCGGCGAGGTTCCCTGCTGCCAAACGGGTGTGCAACTTATCTCGACCCGTGAAGCTGGTTTGCAAGTCTAAACGCACTCTGTCGCCGAAGACGAGATTGGTGTCGTCGTCGTTATCCCCAAATCCATCAGTGACTGCGAATATCGCTTCACCCACCAGTTTGGTGGTTGTCGAGAACTGATGGTTTTCCAGGAATGTCGTCCGTCCTTCCAGGTTATCTACCCGCGTCCGCAGGGTTGCCAGTTCTGCCCCAAATTCATCTATCAGCCGTTGCAGTGTCGATAAATCTTCTTTGGTGACGAAATCTGCTGTAGAAGCGGCAATTAATTTCTCTATTTGCAGCAAACAAGCATTCAAACCCGCCGCAAATTCATAACGGCTCATTGCCCGGTTGCCCCGATAGGTGCCATCCGGATATCCTGCTATACATCCATAGCGCTCTACCAGGCTTCGCAGTGCTTCGTAAGCCCAGTCTGTTGGTTCCACGTCCGACAGTTGGGATACGTTGGTGACTTGGCTTTGGGAATTATTTCCTTCCCGACTGTAGCGGTTGATTTGTTCTAAAACACTGTTGCTGTCAACCGTATTCGCTGCTGGGGCGCTTTGAGCTAGCGTTGAGTTTGTCGGTGCTGCCATCGGAACCGACACGCTGTTGTCTACCCCTAGAGCTTCGGCTGAGTTGGCGGTTGCTGCGTCCTGAATGGGCGTTGCTGCCAACTGTTCTGGCGTCTCTACTGCTGGCATTACAGTTACAGACGTGCTATCGAGCTTCTCTACCTTTAGCGCTTCGGCTGAGTTAGCGGTTGCTGCATCTTGAATCGGCGCTACTGCCAACTGTTCTGGCGTTTCAACCTCAACTGTAGTCAGCGCTTCGGCTGATTTGGCGGTTGCTGAAAACACGGGGACTGAGCTAGCTTCCGGGGCTTGGGGTGCAGTAACCAAAGCCACTGGCTGCACTTTTGGTAGGTTTGCCTCAGTCGTTTGGGGTTGAATCACTTCAGATGTTACGGGCTTTTCAGCCGCGATCGCTGCTGAAGAAAGCACGAGTGCTGCTCCCAAAACTGCTGGACTTACTAGCAGAGATTTCCACATTAATTTAGCCATCTTTCCTCTTTTCCTCACACACACTTTTTCAGAAAGAGTGACAATCCTTCTTGATTTTTCAAGTCATCGTAACACAGATCGGACGCTGCCACCACCTCACTAGCGCCTGAAATGATTACTAGAGCGCTTATTGAGATTTTTCGGGTATTTTTCGGATGACCTAAGTCACCCCTTTAAAAATGACTTGCGCCCGATCAAAGTCTTTTTCCGTCAACCTATCGCTATCGTCTGTTGTCAGTGTAAGCGTTACTTTATTGTACGAAATTTCTCTAGATGATGCTTTGCTTGTTCAGATGCAGCAACTAACTATTTAATCTGGGCGATCGCTTCTCCAAATTCTTTTAATTTCCTCTGACACTGCGTTTTTTCTCTCCCTGTCTAACTTAATAGCTGTCGTTAATTCCAGGGTCGCTGAGTATCTGCGCCATCGCCTTCCCGAAAAAAAAGCCCCCAAAAAACTATCCGCCCTCACGGGAAGCGTTTTGGTATTACCATTACACTCAATGTGAGGGCGGTCTAGCGGGTCTTCAAATTAGCACCAGACTGCCGGAAGGAACTCCAATACCAGCCTAGCTCTTTCAGCCTTTGTTAATCTCACTAGGGGATTAAAACTGGCTTTTAGAGAACAGCTCCGACGCTCAGCCGGTTGACGCTAATTTGATGACCCATAAATTTACTACTATCACTCATGGGCATCACCTCCTTGTTGCCTGAACGGTCTAATTCTCAAAAGGAGTAGGGTAACGATCGCATTTGGATTCATTCCCTTCATTTAGAATAGCATACGCTAGAGCGGATAGGGACTGGCTTAAAAAAAAATACCCCGCCACTAGCGGGGTATCGTTCAATGAGGAGTGCTGTATGAGCGGGGTCGCCCCGCCCATGCTGAGTTAGAAAAAATTAACTCAATATTTCACTCCTGACATTACAGTGCGTTACCGCGAGGCAGAACCTCTTCAGGGAAGATAAAGTTCTCGTGGGGCTGATCCTGAGGAGCCATCCAAGCCCGGATGCCCTCATTGAGCAGAATATTCTTGGTGTAGAACGTTTCAAACTCAGGATCTTCTGCCGCCCGCAGTTCCTGGGAAACAAAGTCGTAAGCCCGCAGATTCAAGGCTAAACCAACAATCCCAATCGAACTCATCCACAATCCGGTGACGGGGACAA
>NZ_JBYCCT010000023.1:0-22243 GCF_057473865.1 Coleofasciculus sp. H7-1 | reverse complement strand
CATTTCTCAAAGCATGGAGGCATTGCGTCGGGTGTAGTTTCCTTCATGGGTATTTTTCAACGTGAACTTCTTATCTGGCATGGATCATAACTCATTTGGTTTTAATTCATTGTTTAAGTCCCGTTAGAAAAAAAGTATCCTTGTCCATATTCACATTGCAGCCGCTTGAGCTGAAGCATCTGCTCTGCGGTTTCGATACCTTCGGCAACCACATCCATACCGAGATTGTGAGCCAGCGTCATAATTGTCTGGACAATTTCAAGAGCGATTTTCCTCATCACCCACGCCGCTAATAAAAGAGCGGTCAATTTTCAAAGTATCAATCGGTAAGCAATGCAGACGCCCTAAGGAAGAATAGCCGGTGCCAAAATCGTCAATTCCCACTTTAACTCCCAGGGCTGCTCAGCTGAGAAAAGCATAGCGGTTACGGTATCGGCATCTTCTAGCAAGCAAGTTTCAGTAATCTCCAGCTTTAAAGAGCTAGTTTCTCTCACCAGTATCCCGAACAATTCGATCGATATGTTGAACCATGTCAGATTGGGCAAACTGCATCCCAGAAAGATTCACGCCAATAGCACTGATGCTTAAACATAGGCACGCCTTCAACTTGCGGTACAACGCGAGCGAGTTAAACCATCACCATCCTCGTGGTTGGCAATATGTACGGGTAGCGATCGCGCTTTTTCTCAATTCTGGAGTTGGACGCAAGCGGGCATTTGTGCGATCCCATCCCTCTAGCCACACCACCTGACCCAGTTTGTCCATCGCCGCCGCCATCTGTCCATCTTCCGGGCTACTTTCGGGCATCAGCACGTCCAATACCACCACACTGGGCTGCTGCTGCGGACAGTTGATTCAGCAACTGGGTGTATTGCCTGCGAGGCCAAGGAAAGCGACCTAGTTCCTTTAAAAAAAGCATCATCAATGTCAATTAACACCACCCGTTGATCCCAAGGCATCGCTCCCCGGAGGCGGAATAAACCCCGGTAAGCCAGGTGTTCCAGTGGCTGCCAAATGCCTAGCACTTTCGCCACTTGCAACGATTAAAGAAGGAAACCAGAAAAAAGCAAAATTCAAGAGTCAAGGATTTCTTTTCTTTTTCTTCGGCTTTTGGACTTGGGATTTTGGACTTTTCAGGGAATTGCCAGTTCATACATCTGCTGTTTTCCCAAAGGAGTCGCAACAGCTTTGATGCGACCGTTTATCACAATTTTGCTCAAAGGCTGCCAGATTTAATTTTTTCACGCCTCTCTATTTGGTAGAGACGCGATCGCCTTTATCTCTTCCCTTGCGAATTCCACCTCGATCCCAAATCTACAATCCAAAATTTTTTAAGAGGTCTTGTTAGGTGGATACCCATTGTCGAACACCTCATACCGTCCCTTGCCTAGCGCTTTGGCACGATACAAGGCTGTATCGGCATCGCGCAGCAGGTCTTCAGGTCGATCGTATCCGGTGCTGAGAACAATGCCAATACTAGCGCCGGTAAAAACTTCGTGTCCGTCGAGATAGAAAGGCGGTGTCAGTTCTCGGTTGATTCGTTCGGCGATGCTGGTGGCGTTACTAAGGTCGTCAATGGCTTCTAAAAGCAGGGTAAATTCATCTCCTCCCAAACGAGCGACGATGTCTTCAGCACGCACGCAGGTTTCGAGGCGGTGAGCGACGCAGCGAAGCAGCCGATCGGCTAATGCTACCAATAATTTATCCCCAACCAGGTGCCCCAAACTGTCGTTGACTTTTTTGAAACCATCCAAATCTACAAACAGCAGCGCAAACTGAAAATCTTGATACTGTTTCGCTCGCTCCACCGCTTGACTGAGGCGATCCATGAACAAAGCCCGGTTGGGCAAGCCAGTCAAGGTATCATAAAACGCCCGCTCCCGCAGCTGCTCCTTTGCCCGCTTGCGCTCGGTAATATCTTCCACCGTGCCTTCGTAGTAAAGCAGCTTACCTTCACAATCGCGCACCGCACGGGCATTTTCCGAAATCCAAATGATACTGCTATCTTGGCGGGAGACAGCAGACTCAAACTCTGAAACGACATCGTGTTCTTGCAACAGGCGCTTAAACTCAGCACGCCGGTTCGGGTCAACGTATAGTTGCTGTTTAATATCCGTCAGACGCGCCATCAGTTCTGTCGGAGACTCATATCCATAAATGCGTGCCAGAGCGGGATTGGCACTAATATACTGTCCGTCGGGCGTCGTCTGGAAAATCCCCTCAATTGCATTCTCAAAGATACTGCGATATTTTGCTTCTGCTTGCTGTAGAGCCTCTTCTGTCCGCTTGCGCTCGGTGATATCGGTGATGAAGCCTTCGAGTCCGAGGACTTTACCTGCGCTGTCATAGACCGCCGCTCCTTTCTCCCAAACCCATTTTTCCACACCTGATTGGGTACGAATGCGATATTCCACAACATAGGGTTTTAGAAGCGTGATGCCCGTAGCGATCGCCTCTAAAACCTTGGGTAAATCCTCAGGATGAGTAATCGAATCATAAGACACCGCGCGATCGCCGATCAATTCTTCACTGTGATACCCAGTCAGCGTAAAGCAACCTTCACTAATGTAAGTCATCGACCACGCTGGGTCATTTCCACAAGAAAACACAATCCCTGGCAACGAGTCAATCAAACTTGCCAGACGGCGCTGGCTCTCTCCCAGTGCAGCTTCCGCTTTCTTTTGCTGCATCACGGTTCCCAGATGCGCTGCCACTGCTGACACCAGCTCAACCAGTCGCTTGTCCTTCTGGCGAGATTCAAACAGGAAGAAAGTGAGAATTGCCACTACCCGATCTTTAGAGATAATCGGCACGGCAAATCCAGCTTTGAGTCCGCAATTTCTGGCGAACTGAGTCCGGATAAAAAATGGGGGCGGCTCAATCGAAGCATCGGGAATCCACTCTGGCTGCTTGGATAACCAAACTCGTCCCGGTAGCCCAATTCCCGGTGAAAACTTCAAGATTTCGCTCTCTAGCCGGAACTCACTCAGGGTTAGGGGAAGTTCTGATTGCAGCTTAGTGTTGGGTTGAAAGTTAGGAGGTTGATTTAAACCTTCCAGTTGCAACCTTTCAACCTGTAACTCTAAAGTGCTGCTGTACCAGGCGGGACTGCATTCTAAAATAGTGCCGTCTGAGCTGGGTATCCAAGCTTCGCCAAAATTCCAGCCAGTCATTTCACACACTTGACGTAACGCCACTGAAAGTGCCGTGTGAAAATCAGGAGCAGCACTAATTGCCTGGGTTAGGGTTTGCAACAGTTGAATTTCTTCTTCAGCCCGCTGGCGATCGCTAATGTCAATAGACCTATCCGCAAATGGGTGTAAAGTGTTAGCGGGGCGGGGAGCTAAATCCCGATTAGGGATTGAAATCACGATCAAGCCCTCCAGAGCTAGCAGTTCTCCCGACTCGGAGAAAACTCCACAACCCTGTTCCCAGACAAATTTCTCTTCTCCCGCTGCTGTGATGATGCGGTAGACAAGCTGGAAGGGTCTATTTTCTTGCACGGCGGCTTGTATGGCTTTCCACACCCGCTCTCGGTCGTCAGGATGAATCAGTTGGGCATAAGAGATTTCCCGGTTGCCAATGAGTTCAAACGGAGAGTAGCCGGTGAGCGGATAGCAGCCCTCGCTGACCGCCTCCATTGTCCAGTTCTGGTCGTTGCGGCAACGGTAAGCCATGCCAGGTAAGTTACTCATCAGGGTTGAAAGAGTACGAACTCCTGATAGGGATTGCCCCGTTGAGACATGGCACTCTTGCAATGCATCTGCTGTCGGCAACGTATAAGTCATTTCAAACGGTGTTCCCAGCCCCCTGATGTTTTCCTTGAGATCAACTGGTTCTAACCGCTCCACTCTCGGCGTCTCCTACAGAAATAATGTAAAGCTCGGAGAAAGCTCGTCAGCTGTGGCGAGGCAGCTATTCGCTGCTCCTTTCATGACGGTTAGTGTATATTAAACTACCCTGAAGTTTCCAACAACAGTAAAATAGACTACACTCGAATCGCCAATTGAAGGATTTCTAATTACTCATTGCTAATTGCTTTTTAATATGCAGCATTGGATGCCGAAAGATTGGATTTTCGCTAAACAAAGATTAACGCCTTATCTGTTTTTGCTGCCTGCTTTGTTGATTTTGGGGCTAACCGTTTTTTGGCCTGCCTTACAAGCGTTTTACCTTTCTTTCACCGAATACACTCTCATTGGTCAACCGCCAGAATGGGTAGGTTTTAAGAATTTTCGGCGTCTGTGGACAGATATGGTGTTTTGGCAGACGCTGGGGAATACTCTGCTTTACCTGATTTTTGTCGTGCCGATTTTAGTTGTGGCATCGCTAGGACTGGCGATTCTGGTCAACCAAAAGCTACGTGGAATTAGCTGGTTTAGAGCTTTCTATTATACACCTGTAGTCATTTCAATGGTGGTGGCTGGGATTGCTTGGAACTGGCTTTATGCAGAAAACGGTCTGTTGAATCAGGTGTTGGTAAACACAAAAATTATCCCGTTTCTCCAAAATGGCATCCCTTGGCTGACTAGCCCGCACTTTGCGCTTTTTAGCGTCATGGTGGTGACGATTTGGAAGGGATTAGGCTACTACATGGTGATTTATTTAGCTGGATTGCAATCAATTCCAGCAGATGTCTATGAAGCGGCGGCGATTGATGGCTCGGACGGGATTGCCAAGCATTGGGACATTACGATCCCATTGATGAAACCGTATCTGGTGCTAGTGGCGGTGATTTCTGCTATTTCTGCCACGAAAGTCTTTGAAGAGGTTTATATTATGACCCAAGGAGGGCCGCGAAACAGTTCCAAGACGATTGTTTATTATCTCTATGAGCAAGCTTTCCAAAATTTAGAGATGAGTTATGCTTGCACGATTGGACTGGTGTTGTTTTTGGTAATTTTGGGGCTATCGATATTGAATTTAAAGCTATCCAACTCAATTAAAAATTAAATTAAGAGTAATTTTTAATTGTTCTGCTGGCAAATCCACTCAACCGCCGCGACTAAATCTGGAGCGATGTAATCGGGTTGAGTGTGGTGTTGGTAGTCACCAGTGAGGACGCGATCGCCAAATCCAGTTTGCACTAAAATCCCCGTACAACCGGCATTGTGCGCCATGTCGATATCGGTGGCTTTGTCCCCCACCATAAAACTGCGCGACAGATCGAGATCGTGTTCCCAAGCCGCCGCCACCAGCATTCCCGTATTCGGCTTGCGCCAGGTACTCCAGCGGCTGAATTCTGGATTTGTCCCTCCTTCCGGGGGACTGAGATAAGGGCAGTAATACAAAGCATCTAAACGCGCCCCTGCTTCAGCTTGCAATAGCTGGCAGAGGCGCAGGTGCAGGGCATCCACATGGCTAGCCGGATAGTAGCCTCGTGCGGGGCCAGATTGATTGGAGACGAGACAGCAAAACATCTGTCGGTCGTTGAGCAGCCGTACCGCCTGAGCCACCCCCGATATTAGGTGTAAATCCTCAACTTGATGGATATAACCGGCTTCGACATTGAGGACGCCATCCCGGTCAAGAAATACTGCTGGTTTGGCAGTTTTAGACATGAATTGCATCAACAGAGAATAGTTTGGAGGGGCGGGAAAATTAAAAATTAAAATTTTGCAATTTTGCATTTTTAATTTTTAATTTTTAATTATTTAACCGCCCCAGATTTGCTTGAGAACATCTGCTGGAGGGATGTCGGCTATCGAGGAACTAGAGGATTGCAAACCGCGAACGCGATCGCTACTCGGCAGCAATTTTTTCGCTTCTGTGGGACCAAACAGCGCAATCGTGTAAGTACCAACGGCGACGGCTAAGTGCATGGGCGCACTATCCGTACACAGCATCAAGTTAGCACCGGCAATCATTGCCGCCAACTTCCCGATATCCCCAGGGGAAGTCACCTTCAGGTTAGAGGAGGACTGCATCAGTTGGCTGACGAATGCTTGATCCTCTGGCCCTTTGAGGAGGACAATCGGCAAATCGGGCTGGCGCTGTTGAGTTTCTTGAATAATCTGCTGCCATTTCTTGACCGGGTAGATTTTATCAATCCCTTTCGCCTGAGCCAGGGCGCTAGAACCACCATGAATCAGGATGT
Organism: Coleofasciculus sp. H7-1; assembly: GCF_057473865.1. Lineage (NCBI taxonomy): Bacteria > Bacillati > Cyanobacteriota > Cyanophyceae > Coleofasciculales > Coleofasciculaceae > Coleofasciculus > Coleofasciculus sp. H7-1. The sequence goes on along the minus strand of NZ_JBYCCT010000023.1, from coordinate 16,146 downwards.
AGCCAGTTTCCTGAACACCTAGTTGTTTTTGTTCCTTTTGTGCCCACTCAATATCTGGTTTTGGTACATTGACCGCCAGAGGCGGACAGGGGGAATTAATTCCTAAACCTTGCAGCAAATCGTGATACATATCAGCGGCATACTGCTCAGTTTTTAGCGGTACTGGGTTAGTGAGAAACCAGTTTCCTGGGCCGTTATAGCTAATTCGAGCCGGAATGCCAGTCAGCCACAGCAGCAGCCCCACACTCCACCTACGCCCCAGAGACAGGGCGATATCATACTGGCGATCGCGGATTACACCCAGTAAATTTCCCCAGTCTGCTGGCCCAGTACGGTCTTTGAAGTCATAAGTGAGGGTTTCATTAACCGACTTGCAAACCCGGTAGGCACCCTTTGCCCTGGGTTCTACAATGACATCAATCTGAGCTTCCGGGTAATACCGCTTCAGGTCATCCAGGGTAGGGAAGAACAGAATTTGGTCGCCAATCCCGCCGGGGACAAGGGCAAGTATTCGCATTACTGTTGATCGAGGTTATTTATCAGCTTCATTTTAGGGGAAGATATACTGAGCGCAACAAGGATTAACAAAGCGGTCAGCAAAAGAGGAAGACTGTGCATTTATTGATTCCAGCAGCAGGGATGGGGCGTCGGATGGGGAGCGATCGCAACAAACTCCTTTTGACGTTGCTCGGTAAACCCTTGATTCACTGGACTCTCCAAGCGGTTGAAGCTTCTCGTCACATCAGTTGGATCGGTTTAATTGCTCATCCAGATGACTTTTCCGACTTCAAGGAGATTCTCGCCAATCTCTCCCTCACCAAGCCAGTGCAATTGATCGTCGGTGGGTCAACCCGGCAAGAATCTGTCTACAACGGCTTGCAGGCGCTCCCACCCGCCCACCACGTCTTAATTCATGATGGCGCTCGGTGTCTGGCGACGCCCCAATTACTGGATCGGTGTGCTGAAGAACTGATGAATTGTCCCGGCTTAATTGCAGCGGTGCCGGTGAAAGATACCATTAAAGTCGTGGATGCGACTGGGTTAATTGAGAGTACACCCGATCGACAGCATCTATGGGCGGCTCAAACACCGCAAGGTTTTCAAGTTGATTTGTTGCAACAGTGTCATACCGAAGCCCGACACCAACATTGGGAAGTTACCGATGATGCGGCTTTATTTGAAAAGTGCAATTTGAAAGTCCGGATTGTGCAGGGAGAAGAGACGAATCTGAAGGTGACAACGCCGGTGGATTTGAGTGTTGCAGAGTTTATCTTGCGCCAGCGCTTCGCAACGGAATGATCTCAATTACGGCGTGACTCTTGTGCGCTTTCTTGCTGATAAGAGTTCAATTGATTGCCTTGGGGTTCATATTTTTTTTGAACCTCTTCCAGCTGCTTAGTAATTTGATTGATTCTTTGCCTAACCGTCTGAAAGTCAATGTTACGCCAATTAATAATCGTATTTTTTACTTTTTTCTTTTCACTGTCAGCCACAGCTTACCTTCACCCTCCCTTCACAAAGTTTTTTAAATCTCTCTTGTAAATTAATGTAACTTGTGATATTTAAAAGTCCACTCCATCTTGCGGAGGAAACCAAAGTAAATATCCCCACATCTTGCACCATTCTTCTGAAGTCGGCGGTTGAAACTGCGTCTAAAACTCTGAAACCCTTGAAAAATCGTAGGGAATGGTAGAGCGTAAGCCTAGGCTTTAGCCTTCAAGGGAGAGTAACTAGGGCAAACTGCACCAGTGCTGGGTTTCGCTTACGCTCTACCCAGCCTACACATCTGAGATGTGGATAGTTTTTCAGGGGCTTATAAGTAGGTAGACATAATTAAACTCGCGCATCTGATGTAGGGAATGGTTGAGGAACGAAACCCAACGCATGACACGGGTTTGATAGGTAACGCTTACGCTCTACCCATCCTACAAATAATTAGATCCATCTACTTACCATTTTGTTTTTTGTTGGCAACAGATAGACTTCTTAGCCCCCCAATTTATCGGGAAGTTAGGGGGCTAGTTAATGTAGCGCCTCACAACCCAAATGGTATTAGTTTGTGTAGCCGCGACTTTAGTTGTCAGGCGTTTTTACTGAACCCAAAAAGTGAAATTGGATTGACTAGAAAACATCTATTGATTCTTTTTATAGACGCGGATATAGTCAACATCCAAGTAAGTCGGAAATGGGGTTGTGGTGAGAGGACATCCCGCAAAGCTGTCGCAGCTACCCACGAGATTGCCCACCGCCAGCACCATTGGGAAAGCATCAAACTTTTGCGTCGTGGTAAATTTTTGCACGCCATCGACGAGCCATGTCAAGCGTCCGGGTTCCCAAATCACGGTGTATTCGTGAAAGTCGTCGGTGTAGTTAGTTTCGTACAGTTTGGAAACTTCTGACTTCTTTTTACCATCCAGCAAATAGTGCTGCGTAAAGATATTTTCGTTAGGTATGTTTCCCCTGATTTCAGCAAAGTCGATTTCCGGAGGCCACTTAAAGTCCTGTCGCCACAGCGAAATGTAGCCTTGGGTACCTTCTCCCTTTTGAAAACGCGCCCGAACTACCCAACGTCCGTAGGTTTGAGCCGTAAGTTGGGTAAACCCGCCTGCGGTGTAAGGAAACGTGACTCCATTCTTAGTTACGGTTTCTTTCGCAATCTTGAGGCGCAATAGTCCGTTTTCTACGATTAGTGCGGAGTTTCCATTCCACCAGGAAACCGCTCCTGCTGAACTCGGTTTACCCCAGTATCGGACATAATTCGATTTGTCCAGGGAAGTTGAGTTGAACTCATCTGCGAAAGTAAGAGTCCAACCCGGAATATTGGGAGTGGTGTTGCTATTTGAAGTGATTGCAGAACCGGCTCGACTCAATGTTGAAGTGAGCAATACCACAAACAGGAACAAAAACAGAAAAATTCTTCTCATTTCAATCGCAACGAATTGTTCATGACTGACCTATTGCAAGGAACAGCCTGATTCACTCTTCTGACGTGTTGCGATCGCACCGGACATTATCAGGAACAGCCAATCCGTCTGTGGAATGCTAACTGTCGAGTAATCAATTGTTAGTTACGATCAATCCATTGATGTCGCTCTCACAAAGCTACTCTAAATGCTAGATAGATATGTAGTAATACTCCAACCGTAGCAACAATCCCTGCATTAATGAGTTAATTGTTGACGGAGTGAGGCAAACTCAAGAGAACAGCTAGAACGATAGTCGGATGATTCCAGTTAAGTGAATCGGCAAGATAAAGACCCTAATTAGATTTCATTCGCGGCTAAATCTCAGTTAAAATAACGCTTTTTTCAATTGAAACGGAGCCACGTTGACAACTGAACACAGCTCAGAAGCGGTTATACAGCAGCCTGCTTTGGCGTTAGCAGGCTTGCTATGGTGATTCCAGGTAAATATGAACTCCAGCCCTATGAAACAGCCCGTTCTGCCCAGGGTTTCCGTAATTGTCCCCATCTACAATGGTGAGGGGGACTTGCCAGACTTAATCGACTGCCTGCGATCGCAAACTTACCCCGCTGAGTATGTCGAATATTTGCTGGTCGATAATAACAGTTGCGATCGCACTGCTACACTTCTCCAGTCAGCCGCCGACTCAGCCGCTTGTGGCTTAACCATTCGCCCGATTGCGGAAAACCAAATCCAAAGCTCCTACGCGGCTCGGAATGCCGGGATTCGGGCGTCAACGGCTGAGATTTTTGCCTTTACCGACGCCGATTGTCGTCCTCAATCGCAATGGTTAGCAGACCTAATTGAGCCGTTTGCCAATCCCACGATTGGCATTGTCGTCGGTGAAATTATGGCTTTGCCAGGGAACACTCTGCTAGAAAAGTACGCTGACCGAGAAAATGTTTTATCCCAAAAACATACCTTAGAAAATCCGTTCTGTGCTTATGGTCAAACTGCTAATCTAGCGATTCGGCGGAAAGCTCTGGAACAAGTGGGTTTATTCCGCCCTTACTTGACCACTGGCGGCGATGCTGACATCTGTTGGCGCATCCAACGGGAAAGTGATTGGCAGTTGCATTTTGCCCCTACAGCGATTGTCCAGCACCGGCATCGTTCCACGCTTGAGGAACTTCAAAGTCAATGGCGTCGGTATGGTCGCTCGAATCGCTACTTGCACGAACTGCATGGCGTCAAGCTGATGAACAACCTGAGTGCCAAGGAATATCTATATCGCCTGAGTCGGTGGTTGGTCAAAGAATTGCCGGTGACGGGTGTGAAAGCGATCGCTGGGAAAGCCACGCTTGTAGACTTGTTGAGGACTCCCATCGGTTTGATTAATGTCCGAGCGAGAGCAGCGGGGCAAAATGAAGCTAAACTTCCGGAAGAAGCCAGGGTAATTGAGTGGCTGGAAAAACCCCAGGATGTGGAAGTAAATCCATGAAAATCCACCAACGTCATGCATGGCCTGATACGGCTGAGGAAGCGATCGCCATCCAGCAAGAACTGAGCAAAGAAGTAATTACTTCAGACCAGTTGGAATCGGTGCAGTATGTCGCTGGGGTCGATATGGGTTTTGAGGAGTCGGGTACCATCAGTAGAGCAGCCGTTGCCGTTCTGAGTTTTCCAGATTTACAGCTACAAGAGCAAGCGATCGCCTTCCGTCCCACTACCTTTCCCTACATTCCCGGATTCCTCTCCTTCCGGGAAATTCCGGCAGTTCTAGACGCCTTAGAAAAAGTCAGCATCACGCCTGACTTAATCCTCTGTGATGGTCAGGGAATCGCCCATCCCCGCCGATTTGGCATCGCCTCCCATCTCGGAGTGCTAATCGACCTTCCCACGATTGGTGTCGCCAAATCTTTGCTCGTTGGTAAGCATGACGAGTTGCCAGTTGAAAAAGGCGCATGGCAACCGTTGCGGTATCGCCGCGAAACGATTGGCGCGGTATTGCGATCGCGCACTGGCGTTAAGCCAGTTTATATTTCTAGCGGACATCGGGTGAGTCTAGAAACGGCGATTGATTATGTGATGCGTTGCACTACGAAATACCGCTTGCCAGAAACAACCCGCATTGCTGATAAACTGGCGTCGAATCGATGATGCAAGCTTGACGGGGATGTGTTTGGGATGCGATCGCTTCTTTTAGGAAACACTATCCCAATATTTCATCTACCGTTAAGTTAATATCAGGAAAAGCTTGGATAAAAATACTTTGTCCTCGCTGTAACTTCTGCACGTTCTGGTAGCCATTTGACGCAGGTTGCCGGTAAACTTCTAGACATTGTTCATTAATATCCACCAACCAAACTTCCGCAATTCTGCTACTTGCATACAGGGGAATTTTTATTTCGCGGTCAAACTCCGCAGTGGTGTCTGCAACTTCCACCAAGAGCAAGATATCTTGGGGTTGAGGATGTCCCGCTTCGTAGAAATCTTCCCGTGGTTGCAGTAATGCGATGTCAGGTTGTGGTTCCGCGCGATCGCTCAATTCGATAGGATTTTGAACTCGGACAATGGCTCTTTCTGCTAGACGACTGCCAAATAATCTATTCAGACGGTCAACACAGGCTGCATGGCGTCTTCCAATTGGGGACATCTCTACAATTTCTCCATCTAATAGTTCCACCCGATCGTTCTCTGTGAGAATACCAGCCTCTGCCATCTGGTGGTATTCCTCTAGGCTAAATCGCCGTCTGAGTAGCTGAATTGACATCACAACCTCCTGTTGCAGAAAATCGAATTTTATTTTTAAGCGATCGCCGATTGGTATCAACCCCATCTATAATTTTATATCTGTTTTCATTGACAAAATTGTTAAACTATGCCAGTAAGCTTGTTGGTGCCATCACGAACGCCAAAACTTAAATGAATTGCACGGGAACAACATCGGGAACATTTACAAAGTTTGCCACTGAGTAACGCCTTCTCAGAAAGTGAGGTTGAGCAAAGATAACTGCTTGCCGTCATTTCCTATGCATTTTAGTTTTTTTTAAACTTCCTACACAATTTCGGATTTTTCTTCCAGGTCATGTTAGAAATCAGGACACTAAGACTTGAAGCACTTTATAGAAAATAGAAAATATATAAGGGCTGGCAATATGAATGAATTAACTTTAGAGTGGCAAGAAGCCGGTCGGGTACAAACCCAGACAATTCACGATCGACAAATTGCTAAACATCCCGGCACCATCCGGATTGGTCGTGACCCAGCTCGATGCGATATCGTTTTGACAGATCCCACAGTATCTGGGCTGCACGTCGAAATATTTTTTAACCAACAGCAGCAAAGCTTTTACTTGCGGAACCTGCGAGAAAGTAATCCGCCGCTAGTGGATGGGCGCACCATCATTCAAGGCGAGGTGCCTCTGAGCCAGGGTAGCACGATCTGTTTAGGACAGATAGAACTCAAGGTGACAGCGGTTTCCCTGGCAGTGATAGGCGTTCCTCCTACGGTTTTGTTGCCGCCACCGTCACCCGCAGCAGGCAAACCAGCCCCCACCGCCCCTAACCCAGCGGCTGTAACCTATGGTTTGGAATGTTCCAGTTGTCATCGAGTTTCACCGTATAACTTACTGAATTTGGGGTGTCCGTGGTGTGGCACCTCCCTAGCAGCAGCATTGAGCGTTTTAGTCACTCCTAGCAGCAACTAATCAACCATGAATCCAGCACTCATGCGCCTTCGCCTCAGCTGGGACGATCCAGGAACGGGAGAACGGAAAGAACCGACGCTAACCCTCCCAATTGCACTGGGACGGGAATTTAATCAGATGCCAGCGGAAATTAATGGGCGTCGCGTCTCCCGATTAGCCCTCAATAGTCTTGAGGTTTCCCGCTTCCACGTCCTGATTGATATGGACGCTGGCGGGTTGGTGGTTATCGACCAAAACAGCAGCAACGGCACCTTGATTAATGGGCAACGTCAGACGCGCAGTGTTCTGGGTAATGGCGACTCGCTGCAAATTGGCCCTTATTACATCAGCGTTACCTTCGCTGCAAATCCACCTGCATCGCCCCCCTCTGGCAATTCCCAGATTTTCTTTCACCCAGACACGGATTTACCTGACCCCAGGATTAGCCATCCAGCACCGCTGCCTCCGCTTGTCTCCCCCGCGCCACCTGGGGGAACGGCAGCGTTTCCCCCACCCGCGTTTCAGGCGCAGCAAGTCGTCGTGCAAGACCTCCATGCTACTGGGTTGCGGGTGGATGAAGTGGACTATGCCGCCGTTGGGGGCGGTTTGGGCAGCTTTGTCTGGGTCGATTTATTAAGAATTTACGGCGTGAAAAGCAGTCAGATTGCGGCTTTGGGAATGGAACCCCAACCGTATGCCCGTTACAAGCGGCTGTGCATGAATTCGCAAATTCCTCTGTACGAACGGCTGCGGTCGAATTCGGATTCTTGTCCTGATAATATTTGGGGTTGGCCTAGTTATGCCCTGCGGGAAGCTGGGCACGATTTGCTCAAGGGAAGTTTAGGAACAGGATTAGGGTATTTGTGGCAGGTATTTGCCGAACCGGCTTTTGCCCAAACTTATACCCCTCGTGCCGGTAATGTCTTTGACGCTATCGATAGGGAAGCAAAACGGATTGGTTGGGAACAGATATTTCGCTACGCCAGCGTCCGTTCGATTCGGAAAACTGAGGATGGACGATATGCGATCGCTTATTCTCGTACCAGTGCCAACCACCGCGACCATGCCTTCTTAATCGCCCGCAATGTCCAACTCGCCACCGGCTACCCGGCAATTCAGTTTCTCCCAGATTTGCAAGCTTACCGGGAAAAAACCAATGATTTTAAGTCCGTCGTCAATGCCTACGAAGAACATAACCACGTCTACGAGCATTTAGAGAAATTTGGTGGTACCGTGATGATTCGGGGGCGAGGGATTGTCGCTTCGCGGATCGTACAGCGAATTTATGAAGCTAGGGCAAAAAACCCAAATATCTCGCTGCTACACTTGATGCGATCGCCTAAACCCCAAGGTAACAAATTTGGGCGATCGCAACGGGCTGTCGAAAATCATTACGAATTTCAACCCTTTAACTGGCCTAAAGCCACTTGGGGCGGTGAATTGCGGGTAATGCTTGAAAAAGCCGACCCCGAACAGCGATCGCGCTTACTCGCCGATTGGGGCGGCACCACCACAGCTGACCGCCAAGATTGGCGACGCATGGTTGAAGAAGGCATCCGTCAAGGCTGGTATCAAATTACCTTTGGGGAAGTGGAACGAGTCGAACGCAACCCCCACTCGTCAGGAATTGAGCGCACCGTTACCTATATTCAAGAAAAGGGATTAAAAGGACAAATTCGCCTCGAAGCTGACTTTATCATCGACGCCACCGGACTCGATGCCAAAGTCAAAGCCAATCCCCTCCTGAACGACCTTGTCACCCATTACAACCTCCCCCTCCATGAAAATGGGCGGATAGCTGTTGCCAACAATTTTGAACTCGTCGAAATGCGATCCTCGCGGGGTCGGATGTATGCTGCTGGTGCTATGACCCTAGGGGGTCCTTACGCCGCTGTTGATAGCTTCTTAGGGTTGCAATATGCAGCACTTTGTGCAGTTGATAATCTGGCGGCAGCCCATGCCCCCGGAATCCATCGACTGAACTTTTTGAGTTCTTTTGGGCAATGGCTGAAGTGGGTAGTGAATCAAGCACCGTAAATTTACTAGATTGGCTCTGGGCACTCCACTGATTGCCCAGAGCAGATTTCAGCAATATTGCTGATTCATCTAGAAGCGGAGAGGCAGAAAATATAGATAGATACTGAAAAAAAGTTGACTCCATCAATACCTGCTGTCATCGCCCTGAGCGAACCAAAAATATACGAGTCCATTGCACTTATAGGAATGGAGGCAATAAAGTGCGAAAACTCAAAATTTTTAACGAAGTTTTACCTGAAGTCAGGCTGTTCAAGTGTAAAGAAGCGGAGATGAGCAGCAGCTACCTTCTAGAAGATTTGACAATGAAGGAAATCGCTGACTATATGGGTTTTGGCTGTATCGCCGACCCCGAAGAGGCAAATGTTATGTCGGAAACGACAGGGCTGCCAATTGTGGGAAATTCTGTTTGGGTGAGATGCCCATCTAAGCTAGAAGTAGGAATAGTCTACGAAGGTCATTTACGCAAAAAAGAAGCGTCCGGACTGCCCGAACTGAAGCTTGAAAACTGATGCGGTAAGTGGATTAAAAATTTACCATGACTCCGACACTCTTTGGTCGTTGGCAAACCAGATTATTTCTGCTAGTAACAGTGGGCACGTTGGTAACGTTGCCCTTTGCTTTGGGCGTCATTAGTCCCGGTGCCGACTCGCTTTTTTTCTGGATACTAGGGTATGTTGCTGTCTTTGGACTCGGCTGGGATCTTCTTTATGACTATATTCAGAAATTCCGTTGGGATCGAGATTGGCCCGGAGCATTACAGCTGCTTGCCGGTATTTGGGAAGCGGTATTTATCGTAGTGCTGGTGAAAATATTTAGCTTACCGGGTGTAGGACGGGATTTGCCGCTGCAATGGTTTGTGCTGCACTACAGTCTCGTGTGGCTTAGCGTCTATCTGGCGTCGCAAACCATCATGCGAATTTTGTTTCCTCGTTGGCGTTTCCACGGGGGTCAGTTAATATAACGGACGTTGCAGCGTACTGAATCCGGTTCATTAAAAAATCTAAAAATTAGCAGTGATTGTTCGGCGTTACACGCTCAAAGAATGATAATGATTCGTAGGGCGGACAACACCACCCTACAAAAAGCCCATGACTCAAGCGATATCGGGGGGCAAATTTCTGGGATTAGAGTTGAGGGAAGGCCAGTGTTGTTGCCGGTGTTCTTTAATCCGGTTCAGCAGATTTTCCCGAAATATTTCAGTCCCGGTGGTACGATTACCGGGAGTTTCAAAGAAAATCGTGCTATCTACAATATCCCTGCCAACCATTTCAAATAAAATGTGAGTCACAGGTTCTGGCAAGGCAATAATTTCAGGATCTGGCACCGAAGGGAAAAGGTTGGCGTCTTCTAAAGTTGAAAAGGCGTGGATCGCATTTTTTTCGAGATTGGCTTGGGCGCGATTGCTAAGGGTCGTCAACAGCCAACCATCTTCCTGACTCTGGAGAATGTAATACTCCGAATGTTGCAGCTCAGTCGCATAGTTTACGAGAACGGGTGCAATCTCCGTAATCCACTTAGGTGGGATGCGATAGAGGGGCGCTTTGTCAATCAGAGCTTGAATTTGTTGGTCTAAGTTCATAAGGACTATTTGGGGTCTTCTGCCGTTAACGTGTCGTAGTTGGGTATGCTAGGGTCTTGACAACAATCAGCCATTGTGGGGAAATCTACCAGGGAGTGGTGGAGGCAATCTTTCAACTACTATTTAACGAACTCCGAGTGTCATCCAAGGCGTCGGAGCAGAACTGTCGTGAGGTTGCGGCGCGGATAGCTAGCGAAGTCGCCCGGATTTGCACTGAGAGTAAGCGCATCCAGGACTCAGGAGACATCGAAACCTGGGCAATAACACTGGCTCGTCTTCGCCTGAAACAATGTCTTCATTATTACCAAATGGGGGCACACCGGGGACGAGTAGAATTACATAGCACTCTCAGTGCGATCATCTATCGCTACATTACACCGTCGCAAGTGCCTACGAGCTACCAGGCGCGGCTAACTCTGATAGAAGATTTCTTACAGGGATTTTATGCTGAGTCCTTAAACGCATTTCGACGAGAAAGCGGAATGGGTGCGGCGTATCGTCCTCATACTTTGTTGGAACTGGCAGAGTACATGGCTTTTGCCGAGCGCTACGGCAAGCGGCGCATTCCTTTGCCCGGTCATCGCACTCAGCAATTAATTATCCTGCGGGCGCAGACTTTTTCGCAACAGCAACCCCCGGAAACTTCCGTAGATATGGAGCAGGCGGCAGAGGGAGCTGCCACTGATTCCGACTCGGTTTGGAATGAAGCGACGGTGCATCAGGTGCGGGAGGCGATGGTCGCTCACGAATCCGAACCGCTGGAAAAAAGCCTGCGCCAGACGGTGATTAAGGAGTTGCTGGCTTATCTGAAAGAGCGCCAGCAAAATGAATGCGCCGATTATTTTACTTTGCGCCTGAAAGATTTATCCGCTGGGGAAATTGAAGCAATTTTGGGTTTGACGCCGCGCCAAAGGGATTATTTGCAGCAACGCTTCAAATATCATTTGATTCGATTTGCTCTTTCTCAGCGCTGGGAACTGGTGCATCAGTGGTTGGAAGCGGATTTGGAACGGAATTTGGGTTTGACGCCTCAGCACTGGCAAGCATTTCAAGGAATGCTGAGCGATCAGCAGGCGGAATTACTACGATTAAAGCAACAGGGACTCCCAAACGCAGCGATCGCTCAAACTTTGGGTTGCACGGTCTCCCAGGTGGAGAAGCGGTGGTTCAAGCTGCTAGAGATTGCCTGGGAAATTCGCAATCGTTCAGTATCCGGAGCAAGTGCATCTCAAGATGAATAGTGACCTAGACAACAATTCCGAAGCGATAGACAACCGCTTTCTGGCGAGTCTGCTAGAGGATGGCGATCCTCTAGCAGCGCCACCACCCCAAGAATCGCCTGCTCTTACAGACGACTGGCTGGCGGCAGAGCTGGAATTGGATGCGTTAGATCCACTGGATTCAGAAGACTTGAGCGTAGTGACCGACCACTTCGGTGAAGCGACCCAAGGCTGTCAACCACTCAACTTGGGAGGAGAAATACCGACTGTGCAAAATCGTTTCCATGCGCTTTTGAAGCGCAAACTACAAGCAGAAATTGAACGGAATCCACCCCTGTTTCCCTGGGAGACGGAGATTCGTAATTATGAACCTGACTATTCAGACAGCCAAGTTTCGAGCTGGGTTCCCCTATGGACGCCGCAGCTCTCTAACTTCAGTCTGCCAGTCACCCTACCCGAAACGGTTTTAACACAACTGCTACACTCTTGCCAGGAGGCGATGCAGTCGCAGCTGCAACAGGGAGCAAAAATGGTGCGTGCCGCCAGTGCCTTATTTCCAGAGCAACCCCAGGCACTGAACCAGTTAGCAGGATTGGTGCTGCTCTATCCGACCCGTTCTCCTCAAGAGCAGCAACTTTTTACAAATCGTTATGAAGAGGCGACAGACAGTCAACAAATGGCGCTGTCCTTATTGGCAGCTAGAGAAATCATCAACGCGCTGACGCTGCCTGTATCGCCGGATCGGCAGCCGGTAGAGCGACAGTGGGAGACGACTGTTGGACTGATGACTCTTAGGGCGGAATATCAGGTAGAAGGGCGGGTTCCCAGATGCCGGATTGAGACGCGCTTGCCTCGCGGCGGCAGGTTAACTGTGCGTACCCCGCAAGGCTCGGCAACGGCACAGCGCACTTATCCGGGCTATTTGAGTGTAGAATCCTTTGATTTGGAACCCAACCAGACTTATCCTCTGGAAATTCAGTTTCAGGAACTGGATCGGCAACCGCTGATTTTTGCGATCGCGGTCAGTAATTAAATGGCTAATGGCTAATCGCTAACTGTGATAGAACAATTAGCAATGAGCAATTAGCGATTGACCTTTTCCCCAGTATGCGGCGTCTACCAGTTTTTAATCAGTTTAGGCAGCGGCTAGCGGCGATGCCGATGCCGGAAACGGAAGAATCAATTCTGTTGCGGGTGCTGGTGCAGGCGCTCGTGTTGGTAGGAATCATCGCCACGGATGTGGCAGCCGAGACGCAGATTAGCTTGTGGGCTGTGCCGCTCAGCATTGCCGGTGCGACGTGGAGTTGGTATCGACGACGCGATCGCAATGTGCCAGTGAAGTTCTTACTGGCGATTGGAATGTTGGTGGCACTGGCAGTTTTCTTGAAAAATCTGTTTGGTCAACTGAACGATACCCGACTGGTGCTGGCAGAGTTGTTAATTCATCTGCAAGTGCTGCATAGCTTCGATCTGCCCCGTCGCAAGGACTTGGGGTATTCGATGGTAATCGGGCTGATTTTGTTGGGTGTTGCTGGTACGGTGAGCCAGACGTTCGCTTTTGCACCCGTGTTGCTGGTGTTCTTAGGCATCGCCCTGCCGGTGTTGGTGCTAGATTACCGTTCGCGGCTCGGTTTGGAACAAATAAAAATGAAAAATAAAAAATTAAAAAAGGGGAATTCCCCAATTTTTAATTGGAAATTTTTCAGTATAAATTTTTTAGCGATCGTGGGACTGGGGTTGACGCTTTTTGCCGTGATGCCTCGGTTTCCTAGCTATCAGCTACAGACATTTCCCGTCAGTGCCCCCAGCAATCTCGCACAAAAGGATTTTCCCAGTAATAACCGTGGCATTGTCAACCCCGGTAAACAGGGCAAGGGAGGCTTTGGTAGCGGGTCAAATCAAGACGCTGGCCCTGGCAATGTAGATGATACTTTTTACTACGGCTTTAACAGTAAGATTAACCAGAACCTGCGGGGAGAGATGAAGCCCAAGGTGGTGATGCGGGTACGCTCCCAGTCAGAGGGATTTTGGCGGGTGCTGGGGTTTGACCGCTATACGGGTCAAGGTTGGGAGATTTCGCGCGACAATCAAACGCAGACGGTAGAGCGTCCACCTTGGTCATACCGATTTTTTATCCCCAGACAGTTCATTACTGGGAAAACTAGGGAGGTGATTCAGACCTACACGGTGGTGTCTGAGATGGCGAATCTGCTGCCAGCCCTGGCGTATCCCAAGGAACTCTACTATCCCACGCAAAGAGTGGCACTGGATACAGAAGGCAGCGTGCGATCGCCTTCACTGTTGCAAGAGGGACTCACCTACACGGTAGTTTCAGAAGTTCCTTACCGCGATCGCACTCGTTTGGGGCAGGCGTCCACTGACTATTCCAAAGCCATCCGAAATTACTATCTGCAAGTTCCTCCCCAAATTACTGGCAAAGTGCGGCAGGCAACTGAAGAAATCTTAGCGAAGTCGAAAAAACCCATCACCTCGCCTTACGAAAAAGCTCTTTACTTGGCTCAATATCTTAAACAGCACTACACAATTCCACCAGATCCCAATAGTTTGCCGTTTTTGGATGAAAACGAAGACTTAGTAGAGGCATTTCTCTTCAAGTACAAAGGCGGCTATCCAGACCACTTTTCCAGCGTCCTCACGATTATGCTGCGTTCGATTGGCATCCCGGCGCGACTGGTGGGGGGCTTTTCCCCTGGTGAGTTCAATCCCTTCACTGGCTTATACATCGTCCGCAACACTGATGCCTATCTGATGACGGAGGTGTATTTTCCGAGTAACGGTTGGTTTGCTTTCGATCCGATTCCCACGCATCCACTCATTCCGGCTTCGATTGAAGAAGACCAAACTTTTAGCGTGTTGCGCCAATTCTGGAAGTGGGTTGCCGGTTGGTTGCCTTCGCCCGTCACCAGTTGGCTGAATAACGTGTTTGGTGCGATCGCTACCTGGTTGATTGGGGGAATCATCTGGCTGTGGGCGTTGTTATCCAGGGGTTGGGTGGGCTTGTTCGCCGGTCTCATTTTAGCCATTTGCCTAGGTTTTTTGGGCTGGCTGGCTTGGAAGGGTGTGCGTTTATGGCTGTACCGTCGCTGGTTAGCTAAGCTGCCGCCGATGGAAAGTCTTTACCAGGAAATGTTGGCAAGTTTACGCACTCAGGGATACGCCAAGCATCCAGCCCAGACGCCCTTGGAGTATGCTTCTCTGGCGTATCAACACCAGCCACTGGAATCTGCTGAGGCGATTGACGAGATTACCCAAGCTTATGTCAGTTGGCGCTATGGTAAACAGAATCCCAATGTGAAGCAGTTGCGGCTGCGGCTGCGAGAGTTGAAAAAATCTCAGTTGAAGAAGCGTTGGCAGCAGCGCCAAGATTTAAAGCTGAAGACTCAATAATATTATTTCTGGCGCGATCGCTATTTCCCCACCCAACACCAAATAGCGAACGGAATTGTTTTCAATGTTGCCTGGATATACAGGTTCTAATGTGCAGGAGCGTCCAGAAGAAGCGGAGAAGGAAGCTTGTCTGACGCTGTGGGAATTAGAACAATTGCTGGTGCGCTTCATTGTAGACAAGTACAACCAAAGTATTGATGCGCGAATGGGCGATCAGACTCGCTTCCAACGATGGGAAGGGGGATTGATTGCGGTTCCTAGTCTAATTTCTCAACGGGATTTGGACATTTGTTTGATGAAGCAAACCCGCCGCACAATCTATCGAGGGGGTTATCTGCAATTTGAGAATTTGATGTATCGGGGTGATTGTTTGGAAGGCTATGCCGGAGTAAGCGTGGTGCTGCGATTTGACCCCAGAGATATTACAACTATTTTGGTTTACCGCAATGAAAACGGTAAAGAGGTATTTTTAGCCCGTGCTTATGCCCAAGATTTGCAAACTGAGCAACTGTCTTTGATTGAGGCTAAAGCCAGCAGTCGGAAGATTCGGGAGACGGGTAAAACAGTCAGTAATCGCTCAATTTTGGCAGAAGTGCGCGATCGCGATACCTTTTTAACTCAAAAGAAAAGCAAAAAGGAACGTCAAAAATCCGAGCAGGTTGAAGTTCAAAAAGCTAAAAAGCCCTTACAGACTAAGCCGGAAGCTGAAGAAATGGAATTGGCAGTTATTGAACATGAATCTGTCCCAGAAATGCCAGAAATCTTTGATTACGAACAAATGCGGGAAGATTACGGGTGGTAAGGCGGCGGGGCTTGGGGGTGCGATGCCTTCGGCGGGCTTCGCCTACGCTCGTTGGGAAAAGTTCTATCACAATCCTTTTCCCAGTCGTCAGCAGTTGGAGGCGATCGCCGTTTTAATGGGCGTTGATGCGGATAGGTTAGCTCAGATGTTACCGCCTGAAGGGGTGGGAATGAAACATGAACCAATTCGGTTATGTGGGGCGTGTTATGGGGAAGTGCCTTGTCACAAGATTGAGTGGCAGTTTAAAACGACGCAGATGTGTGAAAAACATAAATTGAGTTTGCTATCAGAATGCCCAAAGTGCGGAGCAAGGTTTAAGATTCCGGCGTTGTGGGTTGATGGGTGGTGTCAAAGGTGTTTTATAGAGTTTGGGAATATGAGTAAGCTGTTATGCATTTAAATAGGGTATAATGGAAAGCTTAATTAAGTCAAATGAGTGCAGAAATGCCAGCGAAGAATCATCTCAATGCAGAGCAACTAAAGAAACTACACTCAGCCTTAAAAAAG
>NZ_JBYCCT010000022.1:0-213729 GCF_057473865.1 Coleofasciculus sp. H7-1 | reverse complement strand
CATAAGTTGGGTTTCGTTCCTCAACCCAACCTACTAGCTACTAAAAATTAAAAATGGGGATTATTCATTTTTAATTTTTAATTGCTTAAGCATCTTCATCACTCTGGGCGACGGCTTTGAGTTTGTGGTAAAAATCCGAATCATCTGCGGTTGGGATGAATTGGTGTATTGGGCGTTTGCTGACATCCCAACGCGACCAATTTGCTTGATAATTTTTGTGACTAGAACGCAGCGAGAAACTGGTGCTGGCGTCTTCTGAATTGGCAACGTCCCTAGGGTTGTTGGTGTCCGTCGGTTCTGAGACGGAAGCGGCAGCCTCTGGGGAAAGCGGCGTCTGGGCGATCGCTCGACCAGTTGCGATCGCTCTAGCATCGTCACTGGCATCTGCGGCTGCTTCCGTTGAGGATGAATAAACTGGATTCATCGCGTCTCTAGCATTGACTCGCTCTAGACTTGACTCAGAGTTAGAAGCTAAGTTTGCCGGTAGCGGATCGGCTGCTTCGGTCAAATTTTGGGGAAAATTGCGACAAACCAAGCGCTCAAAATCATGGTTAAAGTGATACAGCGCTTGACCGCGCCGAGACCAGAAATTTAAGATTTGCTCGACAGAAATCGCTTTGTAACGTCCCTGATAGAGCGCCTCAATCACGGCTAGACGCACCCAGTTGGCACCATAGTTGTGGAGCCACTGGGCTACCAATTCCTCAGCCGTGTAACCCCTAATCAGTTCAAAACAATAGTAAAGAAGCAGCGTTGTTGCGTAGGCAGTAGCTGAGTCTTGAGTTGACTCTGTCATCAGACCTTAACTTGGCAGACCAGAAATAATATTAATCGCAGATTAGCGATTAGCTGTCATCAGTCATTAGTCATTGGTTATATTTACATCTTGCACTCTAAGCGCTAGTCCAGTAGAAGTATTTGACAAGACAAGCAAAATATGCATTCTTTAAGGGTTTACGCCTACGGGCGATAATTTATCGCGATCGCCCAAATGCGAAAGCCCCTACTGAGCAGGCAATCGCCCAGTGGTGACTAATGCCTGATAAACCATAGCAGCTGCCTCGGCTCGCGTGGCTTCTCGATTTGGATTGAGTTGTGCGGGTGCCGGGTGGTTGACAACGATGCCCCGTTGTGTAGCGGCAGCAACAGCAGGGCGGGCATAGGCGGGAATCGCCTCGCGGTCTTCGTACTTGTCTAAGAGTTTTTCATCCCCAGAGGCAAAGCCCAATCCACTCACCAGAGAAACAATCAGCTGGACTCTCAGAACCGGCTGCTGGGGGCGGAAGGTTTGGTCGGGAAATCCGGTAATGAAGCCACCGCTATAAGCTTGTTGAATGACCGCCTGCGCCCAAAAAGTAGGGGGGATATCGGTGAACTGGATGGCGGGGCGTTTGGAAGTGGGGTTAAAGGCTTTGACCAACAAAGCAGCAAATCCCGCCCGATTGAGTCGATCGTCTGGTTTGAAAGTGCCATCGGCAAAGCCACCCAGCAGGTTTTGATTAGCCAATCCTCGAATAGAATTTTCTGCCCAATGTCCCTGAATGTCGCTGAAGCTGGGAAGGGACGAGTCGGGATTGGCATCAGGATTGACAATATAGGGAGAAGCGATCGCCTTGAGTTCCCCAGTCGTGACTAATGCCTGGTAAATGAGTGCGGCAACTTCGGCACGGGTAATGTCTCGCATCGGTTCGAGTTGTTGAACTTGGGGATAATTCACCACCATGCGCCTCGTGGTGGCAACGGCGACAGCATCTGTGGCGTAGCTGGGAATTTGAGCGCGATCGCCATAAACTCCCAAGACGCTAGAATTGCCCCCGGTGAGTGCCAAACCACTGACTAAAGATGCGATCGCTTGCACCCGCGTCAGATTTTGCCCCGGTCGAAATGTGCTATCTGGAAACCCAGAGATAAAACCCATAGACGCAGCCTTAGCGATCGCCCCCGCCGCCCAAAAATCTGCTGGAATATCCTTGAAACTGCTGGGATTTCCCGGTCGTGGCGGCAAGTTAAAGGTTTTAGCGATCGCTGCTGCATATTGGGCGCGAGTCATTGCCGCTTCTGGCTGAAACGTCCCATCCGGGAAGCCACTCATCAGATTTTTCGCCACCAGCGCCTGAATAAACGCTTCCGCCCAATAACCCGCAACATCGCTAAACTGGGCAGGTCCCATTGTAAAATTAGCGGCAACCGTCGCCGCCACAAATTCCACCGTTCCCTGCACCCGCGCCGGATTCAGCTGATTTCCCGCTGAGACAATTGTGAACCGGGTCAGATTTTGCAGATCGACTTCCCCATTATCCCGCAAAATATTCCCCGCTGGCTCTTGACGACTCCCTAGCTGGGGTTTTGCCGCATCATTGACAATTAGCCCTGCTTGTGTATTTTTCTCAATTAGATTGCGACGCAGCACGGGTGTGGCGTCACGAGACAGAAAAATCCCCGCCCGATTCGCAAAAATCTTATTATCGGTAATTAGGGGAGCCGCCCGATCCCCAATCAAAATCCCGTAACCCGTTCTGTCTGCCACATTCCGCCGCACTTCCCCCTTGGCATTACGGAAGAGGGAAAGACCTGTGGCGGCATTTTGGGTAAATACATTATCCAAAATTGCCGGTTTAGCCGTACCCGTGACAAAGACGCCATCTCGACTGCAACTGGTGAAAGTATTATTTGCCAGCCTTGGCGATGTAGATTCTATCCAAACCCCTGTCCCCTTCGCCCCCCGATTTGTCACCGTTACTCCCCGCAGTTGGGCATCCGTTTCCAGCCGCAGGGTAATGTTTTGGGAGCCAAAGCTTGGGCTAATATATTCCCCACTGCCTTCTATTTGAATTCCCTTGCCTTTGCTGGATTCATTCCCTACCACCGTCACCCCAGCCGGGATAACCAGGGGAAACACTTCTCCCCCAGCCGCATTGTAAATCCCCGATGCCAACTGAATCGAAGTTCCGGCTTGAGCCTGCTTCAGGGCACGAGTAAGCGTCTTCAGTGGGGCAGATGAGTTACCGACACTGTTATCTTTGCCAGTCGCTGGGTTGACATAAAGCATTGGTTGACCCATAAAGTAAAGAGTTTTGAATTTAGTCCTTTGTCATTCGTCCTTAGTTGTTTGCTTTTGACCAATGACCAATAACCAATGACCAATGACCAATGACCCATAATGATCGAAGTTGAAAATTTAAGCAAAATCTATGGCTCGACCCCAGCCATACAGGATGTCACCTTTAAAGTGGAACCTGGGGAAATTTTGGGTTTTTTGGGACCGAATGGTGCCGGAAAAACGACAACCATGCGGATTTTGGCGGGATATTTACCCGCCTCCAGTGGGACTGCCCGGATTGCTGGGTACGATGTGCATGAAGATTTAATGGCGGTGCGACGGCGGATTGGATATTTACCGGAGACGCCACCTTTGTATCCTGACATGACCGTGGAGGGATTTTTGCATTTTGTGGCGCGGATTAAGGGCGTTCCCAGACGCGATCGCAAAGCCCAAGTCAATTCGGCAATGGAACGCTGCAACCTCACTGAAAAGCGCAAGGTACTCATCCGCAAGCTTTCTAAAGGCTTCCGCCAACGGGTTGGCATTGCCCAAGCGATCGTCCACGACCCACCCGCTATTATTTTAGATGAACCCACGGTTGGTCTCGATCCCCGGCAAATTATCGAGGTTCGCAACTTAATTAAAAGCCTTGCCGGTAGCCACACAATCATTCTCTCTACCCATATTTTGCCGGAAGTTAGCATGACTTGCAGCCGAGTGGCAATTATCAATCGCGGTCGGCTTGTGGCAACGAATAGCCCGGAAAATCTGGTAGCACAGCTAGCTGGCGGATCTGGCTATGAATTGGAAATCGACGGGGATGTAGAAGCTGTGCAACAGATGCTTTTAGTTTTGCCAGGAGTTCGTTTTGTAGAATCCATCCCCAGCCAGGAATTACCGCCCAATCGCTGTCTAATCCGTGTAGTATCAGAACCGGGCACCGAACCGGCGCGTGATATTGCTGCGGTTTTAATTGGGGCGGGGGTGGCATTGTATGAAATGCGCCGCACTCGCGCTAGTCTTGAGGACGTGTTTATCGAACTGACGACCCAAGAAAAGGTAGTCGTAGATCCCGATACGGATGAAACCGATGGCAATGGGACATCCGCCACCTCGCCCGCAGAAGCTGCTGTCATCGTTGCCAATGAGCAATCTGGAGGAGTTGAATAAATGGGCGTAATCATTAGTAATATTTTGGCAATTTACCGCAAGGAATTGCATGGCTATTTTGCTTCGCCGCTGGCATATATAGTGGCGGGTGCTTTCTGGTTTTTAGCTGGATTATTCTTCCTCACTGCATTGCAAGCTGAGAGCGATCGCGCTTTGGATATTTATTTTCAAGGACAGCAAATCGGCGCACCCGTTCCTCCTATCGATGTCGCCTATAACACTCTCCAAAGCTTTCTAGGGGCAATGTTTTTTTTATCGTTATTTATTCTGCCCATTCTCTCAATGGGGCTGTATTCCGAGGAACGCAAGCGAGGGACTTTAGAGCTATTAGCCACCTCGCCGATCACAAACTGGGCGGTGGCGGTGGGTAAATTGTTGGGGGTACTGACATTTTTTATCACAATGGTGGTGCCGTTGCTGGTATACGAAGCGATCGCTTTTAATGCCTCAAGCCCACCCCTGCCGCCTGCGGTACCGCTATTGGGTCATGCAGCATTAATCTTGGTTGCCGCAGCGATTCTTAGCTTGGGAATGTTTATTTCTTCCCTCACCGAAAGCACAATCTTGGCAGCCATTCTTACCTTTGTGCTAATTTTATGTTTCTCGCTGATCGAGCTTTTAGCTAAACTGACTGGCGGCGTTTTAGGAGAGGCGTGGAATCATTTATCCTTAGTCAAACATTACAACACTCTGGTGCAAGGTGTGGTTGATACTAGCAGTCTGATTATGTTTGCTAGCTACATTATCTTAGGCGTGTTTCTCACTGCCCAATCTATCGATACCTTGCGCTATCAGCGTTCTTAAATGGAACAGTGGAGTTGTTTAGATGGGAAGACCGAATGCGTGAAAACTTGCAAGTAGCCCACACCCTAAAGGGTGGGGCTGGCGCGTACAAAGACCGCCTTCGCGGTCTCATGCATCTCTATAGCCTGCTCCCGGCAGGCTTCGTTTGTATAGCCCTAGGCTTCAGCCTACGGGGTAGATTTATTGACAGATGAACAGATCAATACACTCAAACCTATAGCAATCCTAAATGATTCGCGAACCCTTGTAGAGACGCGATAACCCTTGTCTCTACACTAAGGCGAATACTCGCGCACAACTTAAATAGGATTGCTATATCATTGATGAACTGTCACCCAAGCTAAACGCTTACCTAAAATCCATTGGCAGCAGTTAGCAATCCTTCAATTAGCCAACATGAAAACCATCAATTGGAAGTATTTAAAATATCTCTTTTTGCTTGGCCCAGTTCTGGCAATTACGGGTCTAGTTGCTGGATTGGTATCCAGTAGCTGGGGGGCGGTGCCCGTAGGTTTAATCGTTGCTGGAATCGTAATTATTGGGTTATGGCTGCTATCTTTGGGCGGTTCGCCAAATGGCTTTTGGGGACGCAGGTCAACTCAGGCGGGAACCAATGCTCTGGCGGCAACGCTGGCGGTGGTGGTGATTTTGGGGCTGATTAATTTTCTGGGTGTTCGCCGTGCCGTGCGAGTGGATTTAACTGAAAATCAGCTATTTACCCTCGCCCCCCAGTCGCAGCAATTGGTGCAAAATTTGTCGCAGCCAGTCAAGGTGTGGGTATTTGAGGAAAATCCCAATCCTCAAGACCAACAATTGCTGGAAAATTATCGGCGATATGGCTCTCAATTTAGTTTTGAATTTGTCGATCCGCAACTGCGACCCGGACTGGCTCAAAGGTTTAACCTTCAATCCCTAGGGGAAGTTTATCTGGAATCGGAGGGGCGACGAAAGCTCATCGAGACAGTGAACCCGCAGCGGGGGGAGAGCCTTTCGGAAACAGGGCTGACGAATGCGATCGCCCAAATTACTAGCGATCGCGTGGGCAAGGTTTATTTCCTCCAAGGTCACGGCGAACGTCCCTTACAAGCGGCGCAAGGAAGTATCTCTCAAGCGGTGAGTAGCCTGGGAGAGAAAAGCTACACCACTCAAACCCTAGACTTGGCTAAAACTTCAGGAATTCCCCAAGATGCTAACCTCATCGTCATTGCTGGCCCCAAACGGGCGCTGTTTGCAGCCGAAGTCACAGCTTTGAGCGATTACCTGAAGCGTGGCGGTAGTCTGCTGGTGATGGTAGACCGGAATACCAATCCCGGTCTGGATAGCTTGCTGAAAGATTGGGGAGTGAGGCTGGATAATCGTCTTGCGATTGACCTGTCCGGCGGTCAGGCGGGGCTGAGTCCGGCGGTGATTATGGTTACGCGCTACGGTCAACATCCCATTACTAAAGATTTTCAGGATGGTCGTTCTTTCTACCCGTTTGCACGACCGATTGAAGTGACTCCCATCGCCGGTATCCAGGCGACGCCTTTGCTGGTGACAAAGGACGAGAGTTGGGCTGAGAGCAATCCCCAAAGCGATCGCTTGCAGTTTAATCCCGAAAGCGATCGCCAAGGACCTCTAATTCTCGGCGTCGCCCTAAATCGCGTCTATCCTCCCCAAAGCGCGTCTGTACCATCCCCAACCCCAACGGCGACGACATCAGCTTCTCCCACTCCAACTCCAACTCCAACGACAACCGCTAGCCCCAGTGCGTCCCCAACTCCAACGGCGACGACATCAGCTTCTCCCACTCCAACGGCAACCGCTAGCCCCAGTGCGTCCCCAACTCCAACGGCGACGACATCAGCTTCTCCCACTCCAACTCCAACGGCGACAACCGCTAGCCCCAGGGCGTCCCCAACCCCAACGGCGACGACATCAGCTTCTCCTACTCCAACGGCGACAACCGCTAGCCCCAGTGCGTCCCCAACTCCTACCAATTCACCGGCAAAGACGGAAAATGCTGACCAAAAGGCAGCAGAATCCCGTCTGGTTGTCTTGGGTAATTCTGACTTTGCTAGCGATGGTTTGTTCGATCAGCAACTAAATGGAGATGTATTCCTCAACTCCGTCAGCTGGTTAAGCAAACAGGATGAGCAACTTTTATCTATCCGTCCCAAACAAGTAAAAGATCGTCGCATCAACCTGTCCCAAGACCAAGCCAATATATTGGGTTGGATAGCTGTGTTGATTATGCCCTTAATCGGGTTTATTACAGCCGGACTGGTTTGGTGGTTAAGACGTTAGTAATTTTGGATTTTGGATTTAATCTAAAATCAACTCGCGTGTTGATTATGAAGCTAAAACGAACAACTTGGATTCTGATACTGTTGGCGCTTAGTTTGGGGGGATTCGTTTATTTTTATGAAATTAAAGGTGCCCCCCAACGAGAAGCAGCACAGGCAAAACAAAAGGATATCTTTTCTTTTGAAAAAGACCAGATACAGGCTTTGACAGTTAAAAGTCAGGAACAAACCTTGAAGTTTGAGCGAGTCACTCAGCAAGCTGTGGACAAGCCTAGTATTTCTCAATGGCAGATGAAAGCGCCCAGCGACGCCCCAGCCAGCGATCCATCTGTTTCATACTTGCTAGATTTACTGGTAGATGGCAAGAGCGATCGCACTCTCTCTATCTTTGCTAACCAGCTGCAAGAATATGGACTCGACAAACCCCAAGCTACGATAGAAGTAAGGCTGAACAATCAGCAAACTCATCAGATAATTTTGGGGAAGCCTAACTTCAATAGTAGTTTCTTGTATGCTCAAGTTGACCCCCCCGCGCCGACGCCTCAGCAGCTAGAGGTGCTTTTAGTACCAATAGACTTCGAGTATGGTGTAAAACGCCCTCTGTCAGAATGGCAAGCCAAGGAAGCGGTTAAAAAAGATAGTCCGGATAATACCTCTGACAAAGTAACACCATCTCAGTCACCTCAGCCCAGTCCGTCTTCCCCAGAAAGTAAGAAAGATACTTCGGATAAAACCTCTGACAAAGCAACACCATCTCAGTCAGATAAACCTAGTTTTTCTCCCTCTCCAAAAAATACTAAAAACGAGACTTCTGAAACAGCAACACCGTCTCAGTCAGATAAGCCCAGTCCTTCTCCTTCCCCAGAAAGTAAGAAAGATACTTCGGACAAAAAATCAGACAAAGCAACACCCGCTAAGTCACCTCAGCCCAGCCCTTCTCCCTCTCCAAAAAATAGTAAAAACGAGACTTCAAAAACCGAAAAGTTAGAGAATCCCAGTCCCTCTCCTTCCCCATGAACAGCCCCACCGCAACGCTGCTAGTTTCCTGCCCCGATCGACGAGGATTGGTGGCAAAAATTGCTAACTTCATCTACGCTAATGGCGGCAATATTATTCATGCCGATCAGCACACCGACTTTGCTGCTGGGTTATTTCTCACTCGAATTGAGTGGCAGTTAGAAGATTTTAATCTACCGCGTGAGTTGATTGGCCCAGCATTTAACGCGATCGCGCAACCTCTACAAGCTAACTGGCAGCTGCACTTTTCCGACACTGTACCCCGCATTGCCATCTGGGTAAGCAAACAAGATCATTGCCTCTTTGACCTAATTTGGCGTCACAGAGCAAAAGAATTCTCCGCCGAAATTCCGCTAATTATCAGCAACCATCCCGATTTAAATGATGTAGCCGCTCAATTTGGCATCGACTATCATCACATTCCGATTACCAAAGAAACCAAATCACAGCAGGAAGCCAAACAATTAGAACTACTGCGGCAATACAACATTGATTTAGTTGTCCTGGCGAAATATATGCAAATTGTCAGCCCTGATTTTATCAATCAATTTCCGCAAATTATCAATATCCATCACTCATTTTTACCGGCATTTGTAGGAGCCAATCCCTACCACAAAGCCTACGAACGCGGCGTCAAAATTATCGGTGCAACGGCGCACTATGTCACCACCGACTTGGATGCAGGCCCAATTATTGAACAAGATGTAGTGCGAGTCAGCCACCGGGATGAGGTTGACGATTTGATTCGCAAAGGCAAAGATTTAGAGAGAGTCGTGTTAGCAAGAGCAGTGCGATCGCACTTGCGAAATCGTGTGTTGGTGTACGGGAATCGCACAGTAGTATTTGAGTAAGCGATCGCACACTTAAAATGCAACAGTTTTACTGTTTAGGAGGTAGAGTCTTTTCAGGAACACCTAATTTTGACTTCCCTTCTATATCCTTGATTCCCGTAGGATCGAAGCCAAGGGGGACTTTATGTAATTCAGCCAGTTTTAGGTCAATATAAAGAATCAACCGACTGGTTTCTGGACGACTAAACTCATTCGGTTTTTCTGGATCTGCACCGACTGTTGCACCAGTGGCTAAATAGCTGCGGACTTGATTTCTTAGAGAGATATGTCCGAGATATAAATCACGACTGGCTGCACTATTTTCATTATGTCTAAATAGTTCCGGCAAATCTCCAAAAAATATTACAGCACTAGAAGTAACAATGAAGACATTAATTAAAGCATTATTTGCATCCTGCCATCCTTTTTTACTGATAAAGAACAAACAAATCCCCGCTACTAAAGCTGAAGCCGACGTCAGGGAAATTGAGATGTAGTAGTGCTGGTAAAAAAATATCATCATATCTGAGTATCGATTAATACGTAACTCAATTTGATTGAGTTGTTCGGCTAATCTCACTTTTTCAGTTGCTGTAGCATTTAATTTTTCGCCAAGAGGGGTAAATTCTTCTTGAGGTCCCAGCCACTCCTTGGCTTGTTTAGCTCCATACCAGGAGAGTGAAAAGTAACCAAACCCAATTAGGATTAGCAAGCTACTTGAAATCAAGAAATGTCCCAGGAGAGTCGGCTGTTGATTCGGTCTTCCCTTAAATGTTTTCCTAAAAAATTGGCGAAACCTGCTATCTTTTGGTGGGGTAGTGCTTATCTCATTTTGGAGAGATGAGTTTGTCTCTACCCTGGAAAGTTCCAAGTTATTTCCTTGTGTCATTTTATCAACTCCTGAAATCAAAAAAGTTTTTAGAAGGGATGCGATCGCATTAGGAAAAGAAAGCGATCGCATCGCCAGCTTTTAACAAAATTCGCCCTAATAGCTAGCCTGGGAACTGCTTCACCAAATCATCTCCGGGAATAATTGTTGTCACGAATCTGTATTCTTTATTGAGCTGGTAACGCTTGTCCTGCTTGATCAGTGCCATGAAATCCCTGTGACCTTGCCGGGTGCGTCCGACAAGACAGCCAGCGCCAGCCATACCAATGTCATTGCGCGGATAGTCAAACCCATAGTGCTGATTGATGTCAAAATTGCCTGTGTCCAGAAAGTCGCCCTTACGAATAAAGTCTTTGTTTTTGTCCCGGTAAACAGAGACGGGTGACACCTGCTCCAAAGCTTCGTGGGGTTCTGCACCCTTACCCCAATGTGTACCGACCTTCCAGGCTTTATACTGCCCAAAAGCAATCCGAGCTGCTCCTAAGGCGTTCATCGGTGTAAGGGTGAGGGTAGTACCGGGTTCTGTAGTGCCTTCCCAGTTTTGCCTGAGAATTGGTACTTCATTGGGAATCTCAATCACCATGCGGCGATCGTTAAACTGGTTAGGAGCATCGCTATTTAGGCTACCGTCCGCATTCATGCCCTCGACATAAACAATGTTGTACCTTTGCTGTCCTACCGAAACGCGGTAGTTCATTTTCAGCATATAGGCGATGATGCGGGCTTCCAGGTTATTTTTGGTTAGATCCACTTCAGGCTTAGGTACTTCATCGGGTGAAGTTTCAATCAATAACCTGGCTGTCACCACTCCAAGAAACCCTCTTTCCTCAGACACTGCTGGCTCAGACGACTTCATTACATCCTGAAACTCAACCAGAGCGTTAGAAGAAATCGGACCAAACTTGCCATCAGCAGGTGGATCGAGAAACTTCAGCCAAATTAGAACCTCTTGAATATGTGTGGTTAATTCTTCGTCAGCAGCGATCGCGTCAATGCCATAGTCCACACTTTGGTTATTTAGTCTGGCTTGATAGAAAGTTTGCAAACGCATTGCTCTAAACCTCCAAAAGAATAGGTGATATGAGTGCTAAAAAAAGACAGTCAGCAAGCGTTGAATCCCTAATCAACGCTCTGGGATGAACGCCTTAGTCGATTGCAATGTTTTGTACTTAAGGCGGAAGGAGTATCCAAAAATCACTGCCCTATTTCTGCCGAGTTTTATCCTTGAAAATGGCTAAGCGATCTTTGGATAGGTTCTTAGTTTGACTACTCATATCTTGCACTTACGCTGTTAGCCCGCCAGCGATTCAAATCACTGGCTAATAGCTGAAGTCCATTAAAATGGACTGAAACTCTTTCTTAGTCCTCTTCAGAGGACTTTCGCTATAAGCTGTGGAACTCAAGTTCCGGGCAGGTTATCGGGTTAGTGCAAGATATCAGACTATTTAAAGGCTGGGTGCTGCTGCAACAGGGTTTGTCAGTGCTGGCTGCGAGATACCGCTTAACGGAGTCCAACCCGGTAGCTTCTTGTGTGCATCCAGCGCCGCCCAAGTCAGCTGTCCCACGTCACCATCGTCATTCAGTCCCACGCTTCTTTGAAACTTCATAATGATGCGCTCTGTTGCTGAGTCAAAATCGTTATTAACAGTTAGGGGCCCAAATCCACAGCCATTAACTGTATGTTGAGCAACACCAACCCAAAACCCTTTGTCACCGACACGGAGGATCGGTCTTTGCCCATTTGTCAGTGCAGGTACAGTAGGTTGTAATGGATCGAAGCTAATATGTTCGAGTTGTTCGATTCGCTTGAGGATGGCGGCGACTCCTACCTGGGAAGAACCGGCATTTGGATCGAAGCGACCATCTGCGGTGAACTTACCTTTAGTCCAGTGATTAGTCTTAGACCACAGATAGGGCGAACGTCGCGGCGGCGTCGAGTTGCGCCCTGCACCTGTCTGATAACCCCAGCCGTTGTATCTCTCGCAGTACCAAAGAATTTCTTCTGGAGTATCTAAGAAATTGACCTCATCGGTGCGTTTCATTGCCAAAGCATCAGCAGCCGACTCTTCCCAGGTAAAGGGAGGAGTCCCTAAAATCGGTCTTCCTGCTGGAACGTTCTTGGTTCTGGCGCTAAGAGGATCGCCGTTGTGGAGATGCCCCTTAAAGGAAAGCGAGGCTTCAAGGTTATGAATAGCAGCAATGACAGGCCACCACACGCCACTTTCGCGCTGCGCCTGTTCGTACCGACCCCGATTGGACATAATCTTAGAAACAACTGCATCAGTGGCGCTTAAATCGGTTATTTTGACCGTGCGCCAAAGTTGCTGATAAGTGTCTTTCATCTCTGTAAATCGCATTGTCTTTCTTTTTCTGTGACTAAGGTTTTCGTTTTCGCATAAGCCCAAGTTAAGCTTTCTGTACAAGGCTTGACAGTCGGAAAATGTCATGAGAAGTGTCAGATCGATGTCAGATAAATGTCATAAAAATGGCAGGATATATACTGGAAACCTCGTGTACAAAAAGCCAGGACTGATTTTCTAGAGGGAATTCCCAGCTTTTACACGTAATCCTTAAGAAAGTGTTTGAAGTTAGAAGGCAACCTAGATCGGGCAATGCAACTACTACCCGCTATTTGTCGGATTTAAAATCGCTCACATTTACTTCTGAGGCAAGTTTTCACAAATGACTGTTGAAGAAGCGCTAGAAATTGTAGAGAGCGTTCTAGATCGAGGACGCTTAAATAAAGTTCAAAAAATTGTGTTTGAGGAATCTTGGAAAGGACAATCTTACGAGAAGATTGCAAGCAGCTTTGTTTATGACCCTGGTTACGTCAGGGATGCTGGTTCTAAGTTGTGGAAGTTACTCTCAGAGGCGTTTGGAGAGAGGGTGACAAAAAATAATTTGCAGTCAGTCTTGAAGGGGTATTCGCGCCGCGTCTTGCCAAAGTTGCAACAAATGCCGGAAGTGTTGTCTAAACCAGTAACTGCTGTTGGCGTGACTACTAACAAATGTCAAGACTGGGGAGAGGCGGTTGACGTATCGCTTTTCTATGGACGCACAAAAGAACTCGCCACTCTTGAACAGTGGATTGTAAGCGATCGCTGTCGTCTGGTAGCATTACTGGGCATGGGCGGGATTGGCAAAACTGCTTTGTCTGTAAAGCTGGCAGAACAAATTCAGAATGAGTTTGATTATCTGATTTGGCGAAGTCTCCGTAATGCGCCACCCGTTCAAGATACTCTGGCAGACATCATCAAATTCCTATCCAACCAACAAGAAACTGATTTACCAGAAACCGTAGACGGTAAAGTATCGCGGCTGATTGAGTATTTACGCTCATCGCGCTGTTTGCTGGTACTGGATAATGTTGAGTCGATTTTGCGTGAGGGCGATCGCGCTGGACATTACCGAGAAGGATACGAGGGTTATGGACAGCTATTGAGATGTGTGGCAGAAACAAACCATCAAAGCTGCTTGGTGCTAACCAGTCGGGAGAAACCCAAAGGAATAGCATCCAAGGAAGGCAAAACATTGCCAGTTAGAGCTATGCAACTAGCTGGTTTGACAGAGGTAGAAGGACATAAAATTTTTCATGCTAAAGGTTTCTTAGTTTCAGAAGAAGAGCTAAAACTCCTAATGGCTCATTATCGAGGCAATCCACTAGCCTTGAAGATAGTTGCTACGACTATTCAAGAGTTATTTGATGGTAATATTTCTCAATTTCTAGAACAAGGCACAGCAGTTTTTGGTGATATTTGGGATCTTTTAGACCAGCAGTTTAATCGCTTGTGTACTTTAGAAAAGCAGATTATGTACTGGCTGGCAATCAATCGAGAGTTGGTTTCGCTGCTAGAACTGCGAGACGATATTGTACCACCAGTATTGCAACGTGAACTATTGGAAGCGCTGGAATCTCTACAACGGCGATCGCTGATAGAGAAAAATGTGGCAACTTTTACGCAACAGCCTGTAGTAATGGAATACATGACTGACCGATTCATCGATCAGGTCTGTGAAGAAATTACCAGCGGGGAGATTTCACTCTTGAACAGCTATGCCTTAATCAAGGCTCAGTCGAAAGACTATGTTAGAGAGTCACAAATTCGCTTTATTCTGAAACCTCTTACAAATAAGCTTGTCGCAATCTTTAGAAATGTCAACAAAACTGAAGATAGATTAAATCAAATTTTATTAAATACAAAAGAGCATTTTTCAATAAAACCAGGATATGCCGGGGGGAATGTTCTCAATCTACTTTGTCAACTAAAAAGCAATTTGAGCCGTTATGATTTCTCAGGTTTAACGGTTTGGCAAGCTAATCTTAAAAATGTAAATTTGCATCATGTTAATTTCCAGAATGCCGACTTAGCCAAATCTGTTTTTACTGAAACATTCGGCAGCATTTTGTCAGTGGCATTTAGCCCAAATGGAAAACTTTTAGCCACAGCAGGTGAAACTGGCGAGATTCACTTGTGGCAAGTTGCGGATATGAAGCCACTTTTGACTTGTAAAACTCACCTCCGTTGGATACTGTCAATCGCCTTTAGCCCGGATGGTCAAATCTTAGCCAGTTCCAGTGACGACCGAACGGTGAAGCTGTGGGATGTCCGTGACGGTAAGTGCCTGAGAACTTTGGAAGGTCATAGCAGTTGGGTTTGGTCGATTGCCTTTAGCCCAGATGGTCAAATCTTAGCCAGTTCCAGTGATGATAGAACGATTAAGCTATGGGATGTCCACACGGGTGAAGTTTTGAAAATATGCCGAGGACACGCGAGTTTAGTTCGTTCAGTTACCTTTAGCCCCGATGGTCGCACCTTAGCCACTGGCAGTAATGACTGCACTGTCAAGTTATGGGATGTTAGCACGGGTAGCGACGGGTTTGAAACTCACCCTTACAAAACCTTGGAGGGACATACTCATTGGGTACAGTCAATTGCTTTTAGTCCTGATGGTCGCACCTTAGCGAGTGGCAGCGATGATTGCACTGTAAAGTTGTGGGATGTTAGCACGGGTAGGGGCGGGTTTGAAACTCGCCCCTACAAAACTTTTGAGGGACATACTTCTTTAGTGCAATCAATTGCTTTTAGTCCTGATGGTCGTACCTTAGCGAGTAGCAGTCACGACCAGACAGTGAAATTGTGGGATACCAGTACCGGACAATGCTTCAGAACTTTGCAAGGACACGAGAGTCAGGTTTGGTCAGTTGCCTTTAGTCCCGATGGTCGTACCTTAGCGAGTGGCAGTGACGACCGAACGGTAAAGTTATGGGATGTCTACACGGGTCAAGCTTTGAGAACTCTATGGGGATACACGAATCGAGTGCGATCGCTCGCCTTCTGTCCTCAAGGTAAGACCTTAGCGAGTGGCAGTGGTGACGCTACAGTGAAGTTGTGGAATGTTTCGGATGGTGTAAAGACGCTGCATACAACGTCTCTACAAACTTTGCAGGGGCATAGTCACTGGGTATTGTCAGTTGCCTTTAGTCCTCAAGGTAAAACCTTGGCTACTGCTAGCTGCGATCGCACTATCAGGTTGTGGGATGTCCGTAGCGGTCGATGCCTCAAAATATGCCGAGGACATACCAACTGGGTATTATCAGTCGCTTTTAGTCCTCAAGGTAAGACTCTGGTTAGTAGCAGTGGCGATCGCACTGTCAGGTTGTGGGATGTCAGTAGCGGTGAATGTCTGAAAACTTTGCAGGAGTTTACTAACTGGGTTTGGTCAGTTGTCTTCGACCCGCAAGGGAAGACTTTGGCGACTGGGAGTGGCGATCGCACTGTCAGGTTGTGGGATGTCAGTAGCGGTGAATGCCTGAAAACCTTTCAGGGACATACGAATGGAGTTTGGTCTGTTGCCTTCAGTCCAGATGGTCAAATACTCGCCAGCGCTAGCGATGACCGGAGTGTACGGTTGTGGGATGTTATTAGCGGTAAATGCCTGAAAACTTTCCACGGACATACTAACGGGGTTTGGTCTGTTGCTTTCAGTCCAGATGGTCAAATTCTAGCTAGTGCTAGCGATCGCACTGTGCAGTTGTGGGATGTTAGTAGCGGTGAATGCCTGAAAGCTTTCCAGGGACATACTAATGGAGTTTGGTCAGTTGTCTTCAGTCCAGATAGTCGAATACTCGCGAGTGCTGGGCAAGATGAAATGATTAAGCTTTGGGATGTAGCGACAGGCGAGTGCCTGAACACCTTGAGAAGTGAAAGACCCTATGAAGGCATGAATATTACTGGGGTTACAGGTTTAACAGATGCTCAGAAAGCGGCGCTAAAAGCGCTGGGGGCAGTAGAGTTGGAATAATATTTTCCTCATCCTCTGAAATCCTGCGTGTACTTATATTCGCCTCTAACCCCGATTAGAAATGACTTTCTCTTAAATCGCCCCTGCCCTTCTGCCTGGAAAGCCCCTATTTTCCGGATGGAGTGTTACAAGTTCGTATTTATATGAATAACTCCCGACGTTGTATCCTTCGATCCGCTAGATTGGTGTAGAGCGCCATTTAGCATCCCGCCAAAAGCGGGAACCATTGTCAAAGTGGCAGCGTCTTGGAGGGTTAGGATGTTTTAACCCCTATATCCATCCATGACTCAATCGATTCCTGTATCCTGGTCAACGGCTGAAGCAACGGTTTCTCAAGCGCCGGTGCAACCTGAAAAACTGTCAAACTACGATCTAATTCTGCATTGTCAGGCGGGCTTGCGTCCTGACCGTGCTGCCTTTGCCGAACTTTTGCGCCGGTATCAGTCTCACGTCGATAAGATTTTGTACCATCTGGCTCCAGATTGGCAAGATCGGGCAGATTTAGCTCAAGAAGTCTGGATTCGGGTTTACCGCAATATTAAGCGGTTGCAGGAGCCAGTCAAGTTCCGGGGGTGGTTGAGCCGGATTGCCACGAATCTGTTTTACGATGAGCTGCGTAAACGCAAACGGGTGTCTCATCCGCTGTCGTTGGATGCGCCTCGCATGATGGATGACGGCGAAATGGATTGGGAAATTGCATCTGACAAGCCAAGTCCCGACGAAGACATGACGACGCGGGAATTTTATGAGCAGCTGCATGAAGCGATCGCCGATCTGCCAGAGGTGTTCCGCACCACCATCGTCCTGAGAGAAATCGAAGGCATGGCTTATGAAGAAATTGCCGAAATCACAGGTGTCTCGCTGGGAACGGTAAAATCTAGAATTGCTAGAGCGCGTCAGCGACTGCAATCTCAGCTGCAAAACTACCTAGACGGAAATTAATCTAACTTAGGGATAGAATCCAGTTTCAGCTATTCGGTGGATTCGCACGTCCTGGGTTGCCGATTATGCTCAAAGCAGTAAAATTGCATTCCTTGTTCATTGAAGTGCTGCAAGGTGTGGCTTACATCGAACGATTAGGTCGTGAAAAAAGGGTTAATTTCTACTTTTTGCGATCGCTTGCCAAAAAACCAGACTAAGCGTAAATGTAAGTCCACCCTTGGTTGTCACGGATTAAGTCAGCTTGCCATCGCTTGTGTTTTAGTTCTTGACAAAACGGTTAAAATTTTAAGGAAATACAAGTTTCTACGTATATACTGATTGTGGCAAAGATTGGTGACTGCTCTGCTTTCCTGTTGTGTGACTTGCTGGTGATGTGAAAATGACCTCTGATTTTAACAATCGTAAGGATTCTGGACAGCGGTGCCCTGCAAACGCACAAGTCTCTAAGGAGATGGATATTTTGCAGCGCGATCGCTTTGAATTGCTTAGTGCCTATTTAGATAGTGAAGTAACGGCTGCGGAGCGCAAACAAGTCCAGGAATGGCTGAAAAGCGATCCCAAAATGCAGTGTTTGTATACCAGGCTGGTGAAATTACGCCAAGGCTTACAAACGCTTCCCGTTCCAGAGTCCGAGCAATCAGCACAACAAGCTGTCAATCAAGTTTTTGGACGCATCAACCGCCGCAGATCCCAACGGGTTGCTGCATGGGGTGGTGCGGCGATCGCTGCATTGTTTGTCGGTGCTTTGTCAGGAATTCTTCCGGGTAATCACTCCCTGACTCCCCAGCTAGCGCAAGCTCCCATTCCAGAGACAGCAGCGGAACCTTTGATGGTTGCTTTAAATCACCCCGCTGTGGAGATTCCCAAAGCAGCAGTCGCGGCTCCAGAAAAATTTGTCAAGCCATCAGTAGATGGAGCTGACGCCAAGGGATATCAGAATTAATCTGCTCTGCCTTAAAAAATATTGAGCAATGAGTGATGAGTTTTGCAATGAACTCATCACTCATTATTTTTTGTTAAATCAAGAAACGTAAGTAAAAACCCGTGGACTTTTGCATTGCCAGGGATCATCGCGGGATACCCTGCTGGGAGGGAAAAAAGTTCGCCGAAAGCGATCGCTCTTTTCTCTTCCACTACCTTTCCAGCACAGTATCGCTCGTAATTGCACTCTCCCGGTTTCAAAGTGCCGTAAACAAAAACTTGTAAATTACTCAAAATATGCTTGCTATAGATATGTGAAACATTGCTGCTAAAAAAATATTACTCTTGCTTAACACCGTAATTTCAAATGATTTATTAACTCCTATTCTTACTCTTTCTTCACGTTCTATATCTCTAATACATATAGGCTATAGCCCTAGGAGCATGGCAACGCGATCGCTAGTGGGTTCTAAGCGCAAAGCGCAAGTGTAGCCTCCTGTCCAGACTATGGTGAACAGACTATGGTGAACAGTTGTGTCAGAATATTGAGGCAGACACGATTACTAATCCAGCAGGAGTTTTTCCGTGGAGTCCCGTTACAACCCAGCAGCAATCGAGGAAAAGTGGCAACAGACTTGGGCAGAACAAAGCTTAGATCAAACCCCCACAGATAGCACTAAGCCCAAGTTCTATGCTCTGTCCATGTTCCCCTATCCATCGGGCAGCCTGCATATGGGACACGTCCGCAACTACACCATCACGGATGTGATTGCCCGACTCAAGCGGATGCAAGGCTATCGCGTACTCCATCCGATGGGTTGGGATGCCTTTGGTTTGCCAGCCGAAAATGCCGCCATTGACCGGGGTATTGCTCCAGGAAAATGGACCGATCAAAATATTGCTCAGATGCGGCGTCAATTGCAGCAGTTAGGGCTTTCAATCGACTGGAGGCGCGAAGTTGCCACCTGTTCGCCCGATTATTATAAATGGACGCAGTGGATATTCTTGCAGTTTTTAAAAGCCGGACTGGCTTACCAGAAAGAAGCCGCCGTCAACTGGGACCCCATCGACCAGACGGTGCTGGCAAATGAACAAGTCGATAAGGAGGGTAAATCTTGGCGTTCTGGTGCCAAAGTCGAACGGAAAATGTTGCGGCAGTGGTTCCTGAAAATTACCGACTACGCCGATCAATTGCTTAACGATTTGGACAAATTGAGCGGATGGCCCGATCGAGTAAAGTTGATGCAGGCGAACTGGATTGGTAAATCCACTGGCGCTTACTTAGAATTTCCGATTGTCGGGTTGGATGAAAAAATCGGTGTGTTCACCACCCGTCCCGATACCGTCTATGGCGTTACTTACGTGGTGCTAGCGCCAGAACATCCTTTGACCGCCAAAGTGACGACTCCAGACCGAAAAGAGGCTGTAGAAGCATTTATCCAAGAAGTAGCCCAAGAAAGCGAATTGGAACGCACCGCAGAGGATAAGCCAAAGCGCGGCATTCCGACTGGCGGGAAGGCGATGAATCCTTTTACAGGGGAAGAAATTCCCATCTGGATTGCCGACTACGTATTGTACGAGTACGGAACTGGCGCGGTGATGGGTGTTCCAGCCCACGACACGCGGGACTTCCGGTTTGCGTTTGAGCAGAATCTCCCCATTCAGGTTGTAATTGTGCCGCCAGGGGATGATGTAGAGACGGGAAATTTCGCATCTCTACCGGAGGCTTACACCGAACCAGGGATGGTGGTGAATTCAGACCGATTTAATGGGATGGATTCGACTGAAGCGAAGACAGCGATTGTTCAATACGCAGAAAAACAGGGTTGGGGGAAAGCGCGGGTGCAGTATCGCCTGCGGGATTGGTTAATTTCGCGGCAACGCTATTGGGGGGCACCCATTCCGGCAATTCACTGTCCCAACTGCGGTACGGTGCCGGTGCCGGATGAAGACTTGCCGGTTCGATTGCCGGAAGAGGTAGAATTCACGGGTCGCGGGGCGTCTCCGTTGGCTCAGATGGAAGCTTTTGTCAATGTTCCTTGTCCTGCTTGCGGCACCCCAGCCAAGCGAGAGACGGACACGATGGATACATTTATTGATTCGTCGTGGTATTTCTTGCGCTATCCCGATGCGAAGAACGAACAGCAAGTTTTCGACCCAGCAAAAACCAATGACTGGATGCCGGTAGACCAGTATGTGGGCGGGATTGAACACGCGATTTTGCACTTGTTGTACTCGCGGTTCTTTACCAAGGTTTTGAGAGACTGCGGTCTTTTGAACTTCGACGAACCCTTCCAACGCCTGCTAACTCAGGGCATGGTGCAGGGCACTACCTACAAAAATCCTGCCACTGACAAATACATTCCAGCGGCACAGGTAGACCCAGCCGATCCAAAAGACCCAGAAACGGGGGAACCGTTGCAAGTCTTTTATGAAAAGATGTCCAAGTCGAAGTACAACGGCATCGATCCAGAGGAAGTCCTCGCCAAGTACGGGGCAGATACGGCGCGGATGTTTATCTTGTTCAAGGCACCCCCAGAAAAAGATTTGGAATGGGATGATGCCGACGTTGAAGGACAATTTCGCTTCCTCAACCGCGTCTGGCGACTGGTGGCAGAATTTGTCGCTCAGATCCCCCCTAGCCCGCCTGACAAAGGGGGGGAGATGAATAAGGGCGAAAAAGACTTGCGACGGGCAATTCACGGGGCAATTCAAGCCGTTACGGAAGATTTAGAGGGCGAGTATCAATTCAATACAGCGATTTCCGAGTTAATGAAGTTGAGCAATGCTTTAGCTGACGCTAAATGCAAAGACTCGCCAGTGTATGCCGAAGGGATAGAAACTCTGATTTACCTGATGGCTCCTTTTGCCCCTCACATTGCTGAAGAACTGTGGCACACGATAGGTTACAGCGATTCGGTACACACCCAAACTTGGCCTAGCGTCGATCCGACTGCCTTGGTGGTCGATGAAATCACGCTGGTGATTCAAGTCATGGGCAAAACCCGTGGGGCGATTCAAGTGCCCGCTGATGCGAATCGGGAAGCTTTAGAACAGTACGCTTGCGAGTCAGAAGTTGCTCAGCGGTTCATCGAAGGTAAGGAAATTAAAAAGGTGATTGTGGTGCCTGGAAAGTTGGTGAATTTCGTGGTGGGTTGAAAAAAGAGACTAGGCGATCGCACTCTCGAAGAAACTCTCAGTTTGAGACTTCAGAGCGCGATCGCAATTCCATCAAATTGCCAAAGCGTCACATCATTTTCAATAATCTTCGTGCTTGAACTTCTCAAAGTCTTTAAGTGAAACTTGTTCTTCAGCAACTGCCTGACCAATCTTGCTTAATGCTTCAACTTGATCTACGCAGTCGATAGATGTCACTAAGTTTGGGTCGATGTTTGGCGGTAATTTCAACTGCTCAAAGCGTTTCTTTGTAAATGAGGTTGTATAGCGGTGATAGGTGAGCAACTTGCGATTGAAATCATCAACCGCTTGGGAGGGAGGCGTTTCAGGGTTTGAGATACCTGTTTCTAACTGTTGCATCCCGTTAATGGAGGGTACGGAAACATCTGACAGTTCGCGATTAATATGCTTCGATCTAGGTGTATCGCCAATCAGCTTCATTAAAACGTTCTGCTCTACGTTTGCGTCTTCCATTAAGTCTCCGATTGCATAACCTGCCCAGTTGAGCAGCGTGTATTTTTTTGCCTCACCCAACTTAATCGGCTGGTTACTGAACCCTGTACCAATTGAAATCAGCAAGAGGTTATCGGCACCCGTTTCCCAACCAATCCCATATTCTTTTTGAGTTGCTTCGACAAACAACTGAAATGATGGGTTGTTAAACATACTCACAGCACCATCAACAAATTCATACTGTTGATTGCCGACAGCAAACATATGAGGCGGGAAAAAAGTTGGTGCAGCAGAACTTGCTCGAACTATATGCCAGAGGGGAATTTTGCTATTACTCTTGAAGAATTGGTTATTTGGATGATTAACGAAGAACCAGGTTCCATCAGTTGTTACATTCTTGGAAACAATCATCAAGAGTGTTTTTAGTTGCTCCGAGCCAAGCGTGATGTCACCTAAAATAGACTTTAGATTTTGCTCTAGCGGCTCTGAATCGTACTTCGACCACAGTTGACCGAGCAGCCAACGTTTACTAAACATTTTATGAGCATCGTTATAAAAAATATCACGCAATGCTCGTGCTGACATTCCTTTAGCGAGTCCTGCCGCTAAAATTGAGCCTGCACTCGTGCCGCCAATGAAATCGAAGTAATCTGCCAAGCACTTCCAAGGAGAATTAGGTTGGTTGCAGAGTATGTCTTCTAACTTAATTAGAATTTCAGCAACGATCAATCCGCGAATACCGCCGCCATCCATCGACAGTAAGCGCTTGGGTCGTTTTAAATCTAGTTTATTCAAGGTCATCTCCCACTCCTTATTTAGTAGATTTTTTTGCAACATTGAGCCAGTAAAATGTTAAGCGATCGCGGCTTTCAATTACACATTTACTCGTTTAAGTATTGGTAGGTTTACAGGCAAGCTGGTTGAAACTTTACCAAAGTTTCAATTAACCTATTAAAAATGTTTGCAAATCGAATCACCTCAGCTTAAAATTTGCCTCTTGTTGCTACAAAAGCTGCTTTTTGGGATTAATTAAACATTATTTTTTGAGAGCAGTAGTTAAGAATCAGTAATCGGTTTTTCCCAGCCACCATTATCCGCTACCACAAGCAAGTTCCGTTGATTTTCACCGGATTGCTGACCGTTCCTGCTATGCCAGTTGGATTGAAAGTTCGTTGAAGATGACGTGTGGCGGCGCGATCGCAATTTCTACCAATCATAGAACGAGGGAGAATTGCGTCGCAGGTGGTGTTTGAAATCCTCGTCAAGGGAGTCGATCGCCTGACATCGCAACTACCGCATCGCCCGTGGGATCGACATATTTGCTCGATACAAGACTACGAATAAGGTCGGACGTCTGGTATCTGAAGTGTGGCACATCAGCAGTGGCAGCTTCGGCAATGACTTTTGCGACATCATCTCCTGTTTGCCCTACTGTGGCAAAGACTTGCTCCGTTGCGGCGAGGTATGCATCGAGCATCTTACTATAGGCTTCGGGAACGGGTTGCTGCAAATTTTCTCTAGTCTCTAGGACGGATGCGACGAACTCCGTATTGATCGCGCCCGGTTCGATCAGCGACACAGAGATACCGAGGCGTTTAACAACGGGAGCGAGACTCTCCATAAAACCCTCGACTGCAAATTTAGCGGCACAATAGGCATCATTGAATGGGTGCCCGATGAGACCGCCGACGCTGGTAACTGTAACGATCCGCCCAGAACCAGCAGAGCGCATTATCGGTAGGACAGCTTGAGTGACGCGCCAGACGCCGAAAAAATTGACATCCATTGTTTGATTTAGATCGTCAATTGATGTTTGCTCAAGGGTTCCCAGATAGCCTGCGCCCGCGTTATTGACAAGCACGTCGATCCGACCGTAATCGCGGACAACAGAATTTACGCACTCGTCAATGGAGGCTGCGTCCTGAACATCCAGTCTACGCACGTCGAGCGTAACATTCTCTGTCTTCGCTCGCGTTTCCAGAGGATTACGCTTTTCTAGGTTACGCATGGTCGCAACGACGGTGAAGCCTGAGTGCGCCAATAATACCGCCGTACTCAATCCAACGCCGGATGATGTGCCTGTGACGAGTGCGATTCGATTCATTCTTTTCCTCCGTAAAAAAGTATTGCATTATCAGCCCGTCATTAATAAATTTGGTAGCGATCGCACTCAATTGTTCAGTTTACCCCCATAAATATGCTGTTTTTCTCCTTAAATTGTCAATCGTGGTCTCCTTCAACAAATTGAAGTACAGTGCCATCTGGGTCAGTACAGCAAACAAAAGTGAAGTTTGTTCCTGATATGGTTACAGGTTCAGACAGAAAGTTTACGTTCTTCGCCTTCAACTTCTCATACATCTGCTGCAAGTTTTTGGTGCGAATAGAAATCCGATTAATTCCAGTGTGATAGAGATGAGGATAAGGGTCTCCTTCTGTTTTAGGCTCTATAAACTCGACCAGGTCGATTCGCGTTAATTTCGGATCGTCTCCTACACTCAATTGCACTCCCCGCACTCTTGCGTGGACCAAGCCAAAAGCTTTAGCTATTTCTGGGCTGCTCAATCCCTGGCTGTAATCTAGGATGACTTTAAATCCAAGCATTTCGTAAAAAGGTAGCGAGCGATCTAGGTCTGTGACATTCACGTTGCAGTGGAATAATGCTTCTAGCATGGTAATTACCTTTGGTGATGATGTGGACAAAACTTTCTACATATTTTCTTTAAAAAGTGCTTTTTGCCATTAGCAAAAACAGTGGATGGGATTATCATTCTTCCAAAACTATCGTGAAACCACCGTATACAAACATCTAAGTGCCGGTGATAAAAGAAGCCTCATCACTAGCTATAGATCGCAGCGGCATTGCTGATGTCCTCCGGTGTATCCATGAGCTTCATGACCTGCCGTGCCTCGACCTTTTTTACCATTTACATCCTAAGCTCCCTGATGCGGTTCGCCGTCGCTTCATGGCAAAACTTAGTAGTAGGCATTTTTGTGCCTACTACTAAGTTTTTGTGCCAGTTACCTAAGTCTTAGATATCGATGCTGGAAGCAATTCGTTTGGGTGACAGGTAGGGATAGGGAGTCTTGCCTTCCTTTTGCAGCTTTTTGTTCCGCTGCTCAATCTCCACGTCTATAAGATTGAGCTTCGCCTTAAAAATAGCGTGGATATCGGAGAACTGCTCGTTTTTTAACGGTAGTTGGAACAGGGGATTCAAAGACGGCGTGGTGAGCATATAGGCGAAAGAGATTTCAAAGTGAGAGCTGACAAAGCTCTGCAATGAACTCATCACGTATTCCATTGTGATGTCGCCTTCAGTTTCAGGTACTTCCTTATACAGAGCATTGGGTCGGTTGGGAATATAGGCTAAGTATTCCTGCTGTGGGAAGTTCACTGCCGAGTGTTGGGCACTGACTAGGAAAATAATATTGGTCAGGGTTTTTATCAACAACTCCCGCGTCTCAATGGCAGATGGAAAACCAGGAATATCTCCACGTTTTGGATCGGAAGTTTCCTGCGCCCAAGCTTGGATGACTGGATCGGCTGCCACGGCGGCATCGTCCTTATACACAGCATTTACGGTATTGCTAACGTACTCGGTATATGCATTCCAAATCTTGAAGCCATCTTCCCGATAGTAGAAGTCTTCAACGCCGTCCGAACCCTGCTCGTCAAAGCCGCGTGATAAGAGTTCTTGCGGGAAGCTCATCCCAAAAAAGTCCCAATCTTTCCATGCCTTCAGGAATATCTGCAACCCGCCCCCCGTGCCAATAGCGAAGGTGGTATCGGTAAAGGGAGCAACGTAAGAAACCAGGGTCTGACGAGCAAGATAGTTAATACCGATGGTGTCTTGGAAGTGCGGCTTCAGCAGTTGACCGATGGGGTGATCTTTGGGGAAAGCGTTGTGATGGCTGATGGCATAAGGTTCTGCCGCCAGGTGCGCGTAGCCTAAGTGAGAGATAAACTGGTGGTACTGGTTGTCAGCGCAAGACACATGAAGCTTCGCCAGCAAATACTTGTTGGGATTAGGCGAGTTAGGAGTGTAAATTTCGTTTTTGCGGTCTTTGTGGCGCGTTAGTTGGATACCGAGAATATTAAGCCGGGACTTGCCATTCTCCAGTAGTTCCCGATATACCAACATATATGGTGCATAGAAAACTTTACCGGGGCGCGGGGGGAGATCCTCCATATATTTGTAATCGAGGATGAACAGCCGTTTTTGGGCGATTAGCTCTGGAATAGTTTTCCCTTGCGCCGTGAGGTTCGCCAAGTCTTTGGGGATAACCGTGTCCTTAGTGCAGAGTGTAATGGTCATCGGGTTAACCCCTTGGATTAGCTGGCGGCAGAATTCGACATCATTTTTCCAAGTTTTGGGAATGTCGTATGGCTGCTTGAGCCAGCCAGCGTAGAAGGCTGTCCAGGGGTCGCCGCCCTCCTGCTGGAGCTTCTGTGCCCTTAGTGGAAATCCTACCTGCGAGTAGAGGTATTCGTGGGCACGCTGCGAAATTAATCCCAGCTTCTGCGGAGGTAGTACTTCACCAGGCGGTAGACCTTTCACCATGCGTGGAAGGTCTTCCATTGGCACGTCAGGTCTATCATTCCGACGAGGATACGGTTGATATTCATACTTTTGATCCTCGCCACCAGCATACTGCTGCACGATTTGCAACACTTGCTGCTTCATCTCTTCCATCACACCAGTGAGGAAAGCGATCGCCTCTTGCTGTTCCATTTCTTTGGTGTCGGACAGTTCGTCCCCAGATTCCAGCAACAGCCGCAAGGAAACAACAATCTCTCCTTGATCGGTACGCTGTAGCTTGAGAGTTTTGCGCGATACTTCACCGGATTTTAGCTCGTGCAAATCAAGCTCGGCAGTACCCATAAACTCATCTTTACCAATGTTGGCATCCCAAACGCTGAAACGCAGCTTGCCTTTGTTGCTTACTACATCAAGAGTGAACTTTTCATTCCAGATGGGGTTGCAAGTACGCAAACAAGACTTCGATTCTTGTGGCTTCGCCTCGTCAAGATC
Organism: Coleofasciculus sp. H7-1; assembly: GCF_057473865.1. NCBI lineage: Bacteria > Bacillati > Cyanobacteriota > Cyanophyceae > Coleofasciculales > Coleofasciculaceae > Coleofasciculus > Coleofasciculus sp. H7-1. Next base: position 186,865 of record NZ_JBYCCT010000022.1, on the reverse strand, counting down.
GATCACGACATAAGGATCGGGATTAAACAATCCTGTTTTGTGCAAATCTTTGCCGCTAATCAGTTCAACTTCCAGCTTGCCAATACTGGGATTAAAGTGCTTATCCAGAGATTTGATGGCTTCCGAGTAAGTCTTCTCCTGACCGCCCGTGATTTGTCCGGCAAAAACCGGGCTAACTTCACTTTCAGCAAACCAATGAACCACCGTCTCGGTCGGACTCTTGGCTGACATCTCGATAGTGGTGAGGGCACTCGTGATGGGGAGACTGGGTTTGACTTCCACAAAGGAGTATTTCAAGATGTGCTTCTGGTCGTCGCGCATCTCTAGACGCTCTTTATACTCGCGCCCTGTATGCGTCTTAAAGGAGCGCACAGCCCCGACCTCATCTTTGCCAGGGGCATCCAATTTAACCCACTCATAAATGGGCCACCATTTCATAATCTCTGGACCAAAGGATCTGAAGACAGCCCACACTTTGTCGATGGGTGCGCCGACTGTACCTGTTACATTTGCGCTGCTAGTCATTTTCTTAGTGTTTTCCTTGTTTCTAGTATCAAATTCCGATTTGATCCACTCAAATCGCTGGTTGAACATCTTCTCGATGTTGGCTTTGAGCTGCTGACCATCTACCCCCTTTTGAGGGATGAAGATATTGTCATAGTTCACCTTAGTGACTTCGGCATTTACCGCAGACAGCTTGACCGTACCCCTGTATAGATTGACAGGCATCGAAGCACTTTTTGTCATCTCGTAGACTAAGGTTCGCTCTTCGTCCGAGCGAGATACGAGGGTCTCCTCCACAACACCTTTCGGGAAGACTATCTCTCTCTTATTACCCGGTCCCATGTTCACGCCAGTGGCGTATTGCACCCACGAGACATCCTGCCAATTGCCAACCACAGCCCACAACTTATCTACGGGACAGTGGACATCAAACTCGAACGAACATTTAATGCCGTCTCTTTTTAGGACAAAATTGACGACTTCAGGAATGCGCGTTGGCAGGAAATGCTCCATGATTTCGAGTGATTTGGCGCGTTCTTCTTGTTTTTCGCTCCGCATCACCACGTCGAAAGTCAGCGACGCTTCTGGACCAGTCTCAGTGTCATAGACTCGTGCGGTAGCTTCGTAGAACGTGAACAGCACATTCGGCTCTGGGATGTCGATCTTCCACACATGGTTTTGATCGTCCTTGAGGATCAGCCGTTCGCGAGTGATCCCACCCATGAAATCGAATCGGATGATAGCTCCTACGCCGTTTTGCGGTTTCCCATTATCAGTTTCCAGTTTGGTATTCTCGTGTGCGCCGAGAACTTTCTGCAACGAGAGGTAGTCGTCGAACCCAGACCAAAACTGGTTTACAGATATGGGTATCTTTTGGACGTTTGTTCGCGAGACACGTTTGCCGAACTCTAAATCGTCTGTAGAATTTAAGTTGGTTGATGAGGTCATTGTCATATCTCCATAGGTAAAAGCGTTGGGCTGCTTATAGCAATAAAAGTGATTTCAGCCTTCTTGAGGTAGCAAGACTACCTTTGCTTATCCGTAGTTTGGTAGACTTCACAGTTCTTAGACGCTCATGCGATCGCATCAAGTAGGTGACTTTAAATGTTCTTGACTACGGTCTGTACTTAGAACTTGAAACAGTTGATTTATGTTTTTCGTCCCTTGTGACGGAACTCAAACAATATCCATCCAATCAACTTCTGCAAACCTTATCCAGCAACAAAAATTTCATCCTTAAGCTAGATGTGACTTACATTTAAGGTAAGTTAAGTTTGCACCTTCAAAGCCGTCTGTGCAACCGAAGTTTAGGAACTTAAGTACCGAACTTAAGATTTTTTGGCAATCGACTTGTAAAAGCTAGGAATAGTAAGCATTTCAGCTTTTTCAAAATTGAGCAATTAGCAAAATTTATCGCCAGTTAAACTTTAAAAAATCCTTAAGTTTAAAAAATCCTTAAATGACATTGCTTAGCTTGTAACCACTTGAAACGAATTAATTAATGGTTAATTTGTCAATAAATTTTTGTTAACTTTTTTATATTTAATCAAAGCTGCTCCTAACCAATCCCTCAGACTCTACTAACAATAGGCGGAATAGAGGTTTATTATACTGGCTTGGCATTTCTTTTTATTAAGACTTTGTGTTTCCCTTAACAATTATGTCAGTCCGGATATAAAAACCAAACCCTACTTTTCCTACTTTTCCTACTTTATGTTGGGTAAAAGATGGAAAAAAGCTCACTACAATCATATTTGAGCCACATATTCCTACAAATTTAAAAGTTACACATTAGGGGGTTTGTTATTATATTTATGTTCAAAGCAAAATCAAATGTTGCTCTTATAGCCATATCTATCGTTTAGCTCTGGCTAAAGATAAGCGCGAACAGTTGTGTCAGTCCCATGTATGTCTAATTCGAGTAAATAGAGTTGGCATCTTGTTGGAATAGCACAAGCACTTCGTTTTCCTTGTCCCATAAATATATATAGCCATAAGAAAGGAGCATGAAAAATTCAGTGAAGCAGAAACGCAAGCGCGGCGTAATTTTAACCAATCAAGGATTTGAGAAACTTCTGGCAGCAAAGTCTGAGGCGGAAAGTTGCAAAAACTCGGACAAGCATTACACCCTGGAAGCTTTAAGTGATCGCACTGGGTTAGATCCAGATACCTTGACAAAGGTATTTATTCGTCAAGATGGGGTTGATAAACGAACCCTGAATCGTTGTTTCACAGCATTTGACTTAGAGCTGAAGTCAGGTGATTATCAGCTGCCTTTCCCCGATGAAGCAATTAGCACTCAGCAGCCAATTCAAGCTCCTCAAGCGTTGGCGCACCTTAGTATAGCGGACGCGAAACATATCGCACAATCTAAAATTCACAATCAAATTGATTGGGGTGAAGCACCTGATGTTTCTGTTTTCTTCGGACGAGAAGAAGAACTGGCAACGCTAAAGCACTGGATGCTGATAGATGGCTGCCGACTGGTGACGCTTTTAGGGATGGGCGGGATAGGCAAAACCTGTTTGTCGGTAAAATTAGCTCATCAAATTCAAGATAAATTCGAGTTCGTAATTTGGGGAAGTCTACGCAATGCCCCACCAGTCAAAGATATGCTAGCCCAGCTGATCTTATTTTTGTCGAACGGACAGGAAACTGACATACCAGAAACTTTAGAAGGTGGAATTGCGCGACTGATTTATTATTTACGAACTTGTCGCTGTTTGTTGGTATTAGACAGTTTAGAAATGATTCTCAAAGGGTGCGATTATGGTGTTGGGCGCTATCATGAAGGCTGTGAAGGTTACGGTCAACTTTTCAGACAAGTGGCAGAATCACAGCATCAAAGCTGCTTGCTGCTGACAAGTCGAGAAAAGCCCAAAGGAATTGGGCTACTGGAAGGAGAAAGATTACCTGCGCGATCGCTACAACTAAAAGGCTTGCAGGTAGAAGAAGGAAAGGAAATCTTTAAAGCTAAGGGTTGTTTCTGGGGTTCGCCAACTGACTGGAGCAGGCTGATTGAGCGCTACGCAGGCAACCCATTAGCATTGAAAAGCATTTCTTCCACAATTCAAAAGTTATTTGATGGTAATATTTATGAATTTTTAAAGCAAAACATAGCAGTTTTCGGCGATATTCGCAATCTGTTAGAGCAGCAATTTAAACGCTTGTCAGATGTAGAAAAGGAAATTATTAAGTGGCTGGCGATAAATCGTCAACCTGCTTCATTTTCAGAACTGCGAGAGAAGATACCGCCCTCGATATCACCGCAAAAACTGCTTGAGGCGCTGGAATCTCTGTCAGAGCGATCGCTAATCGAAAAAAAGGCTGCACTTTTCTTTTTGCAGCCTGTCGTTATGGAATTTGTAAGCGACCAATTAAGGGAAGAAAAAATTACCCAAGTCCCGCTGAGAGTCGTGTCTAGTGACGAGTATCCCAGATTGGTGGCTAGCAGCTAAAAGCGCATTGCTACTTGGCACCACAGAACTTGCGATCGCGGTCTACTTCCGGTTCTTGCCAGGAAAAGGCAAAATGGCTGACTGAATTGACTTGCGGTGCCCCAGCGCGGATCGCTTGCATCTGTTGTTCTAAGGACGGACGAGAATTGAACGACTTACCCCAAGCCCCCGCCAGTACGGGTGAAACCTGAGTGCCAGGTGGTGCAAGACTTAAGACCCGCTCAACTTGCGAGACAATACAGCTAGTATTGCCGCAGGTTCCGTAGGACATCGGATGCCACTCCATATAAGTAGGAAACCGATCCCACGGTTGCACTCTCGAATCATACCCCCCTTGACCGATGGATTGATTCCCCTCAGGGAAAAACACTGCCCCCGTGCGGATTCTTTGTCGCTGGGCAGGAAGGCTGGCTAACGCCACAAAGTCTACGACGCCTTGAGCCGCATGGGCAACACTCAGTTGCCACAACTCCCATTGCAGCAGGGCTTGACGCTGTGAGGCGGTTGCTTTCATTTCGTTGGCAGCGGGATTGCGTCCCTGCCAGAGAGGCGATCGCTCATCTGGGTAAAGTTTATCCACGCCTGCAACATCGCCAGCGCTAATGAATCCCTTGGTAATATATCGCTCGATCAGCTCTCGTCCTTTATTGTTGAGGGCGCGGTCATACAAAGCCTGCCGAGAACCATCCCCATAAATCCATAAATCTTGGACTTTCGTTACCACGGAAGCGCTTCCTGACTGGCGGGGATACCGAATGTAGTCAAAAAGCACTCCATCGGGGCGGCGACGAACCACCTCTTGAACCAGCTGGTAATAATCTCGTTTTGCTTGGGGGTTGTAAGGATCGATGAATGCTTGGGAACCGTCCTCCGTGACCGACAAACTGGTTTGTCCCTTGCCATCGCGGGCTAGCACCTGCTGTCGATCGGGTCGCTGGGAGTAGGAGTAGCCGAAGTTCATGGCAAACATCCAGGCATAGACTTGCAGCCCCCGTTCGCGCCCTTTGTTAATCGCTTGTGCTAGCAAGTCCACTTTCTCAGCGCCTGGAGTTCTGACGACAGATGGCCAGGGTGTGGAGTTTTCTGCCTTAGGCAGTAGCACCTGACCGTCAGAAAAAACTTCGACATAGACCTGGTTGTAGCCTCGGTTAACCAAGCGATCCATTAATTGATCCAGTGCCCCAGGACGGATGTCGCAAGGATACAGGCGCAGCCAGATTGCCTGTACGCGCGGCCAAGTTTGCTGACGACACTGCTGCAAACTCTCTGCGTGTTTTTTCAAGAGTGTTTTGTAGCGACCTTGGGAATCCGCGTTTCCTTTTACGGCTGAAGCACGTAAGCTTTCTTTTTGGGCGATCGCATCTGCTGAAAGCTGGCAATATGCCTTTGTTTGAGCTAGGGCAGGTTGCGAACCCAAGTAAGGATTGATAAGACTACTACTGGTCAGAACTGCTGCAACTAAACCGCGATAGACACGCTGCCAAGTTTGCGGCAATCTTAACGATGCCTGACCCACGAACTTCCTCCTACACACCAATCTCATAGAACTCTTAGATATGTCTACCGATCAGACGAAATGATTGGACATAAGGTGTCATCCGAACCTATTTCACTGGTTGAGCATCATATCAGCAATTGTCAATTGACTCTATATAGAGATTTACCAGCTTTTCCGGGAAAATCTCTGCTTTTTAGTAGAAATATGCACCCATAAGACCGACGATACCAACTGCCACGTCTTTTGCCATTTGGGATGGTCACTCCCATGCCCAAACAGGATTTCCAGATTTGAGCTTCTGAAATTTAAAACAAAATGGTGTAATCTGCGATCGCTAACGCCGTCCTTGCTGCGTGTTGCGCCGGATGCGATCGCTTAACTGGTCACGGTAAATTCACTCCATCTGCCATCATCCCCAACCGAGTCTGGAGGCTATTAAAGCGATTAGCTATTAGCCAGTCAATGAACAGCTAACAGCTAACAACTCGCCAGCTAATTCTTCAAGCCTCTCGTCTCAGAGCTGTTTCCACCTGCTGAAACTCTTGCTCTAAGCGATTCTTCAGTTTTTCCGGCAGCGGACGATTCGGATAAGAGCTGTAATGCCCCGCTAACGAATTCAACGCAGTTCGCATCGTCGTGTAAGAACTCAGTTTAACCACAGAGGTATTCCTCCGGTAGCGAGAGGCAAAGTCATTAATGATCTGACGCGCTTGTGACTGAGCTGCGGCTTTATCTGCCGAACCTTCTGGTAATTCAATCGCTGTTCTCAAGCCTTGCAATAAAGCCAAGGTATCTTGGCGGTAATCTCCACTCAGTCCTAGCGAGCTGCTGGAGGAACAGCCCATCAATCCCATCGTAACCACCAAAACCAGGGCTAGGAGACGTGACCAATAACGCTTCATAAGTATTTTTTTACCAAACGAGATGGAAAATTCAAAATCAGAGTTTATCCTATCCCGAATTGGAACCTTGGGAATTTTAGATTTTTAATTTTAGAGATAAGCAGGTTGGTGTAAATAAACGTAGACTCTTGATGGTTCATGGTTTATTGCTCATGGTTCATAGGAATAAACCATGAATCACCCCAGTGACATTTATTTGAACCCATCTATTTCACTATTTTCATCCCTTTAGCAGAGGCGGAAAAAGATGAAAGTGCCTACTCTTTTCGGCGCGAGCTGAATCAAACAATCTGGTAGGGGTATTTAATAATGGTTATCCCGGCATGGGTAAGGACAGAAGACCTGCCCTTACATCATTTCATCAATTCAATCGTTTTTCTGAACTAATTAACCGAAGCGACCGCTTACATATTCCTGTGTTGCTTGCTGCTGAGGACTTTGGAAGATAACTTCGGTGCGGTCGTACTCGACTAAATAACCAATGCGACCTCCTTTTTCTGTCGGTTCGACATTGAAAAAGGCTGTCATATCGGATACTCGTGATGCCTGCTGCATATTGTGCGTCACGATCACAATGGTGTATTGCTCCTTGAGTTGGTGGAGCAATTCTTCAACTCGCAGCGTTGAAATGGGGTCGAGAGCGGAGCAGGGTTCATCCATCAGGATCACGTCTGGCTGAACGGCGATCGCTCTGGCAATACACAACCGCTGCTGTTGTCCACCAGACAAAGATAAACCACTTGCTCGAAGTTTATCTTTCACTTCATCCCACAGAGCCGCTTGCCGCAAACTCCGCTCTACCAATTCATCCAAATCGCCCCGATATCCATTAATCCGGGCACCAAAGGTGATATTGTCATAAATCGATTTGGGAAATGGGTTTGGTCTTTGGAACACCATCCCAATCCGTCGCCGCACCTCTACAGGATCGATTTCTGAAGCGTAAAGGTCTTGACCGTGGTAAGTTACTTTGCCTTCTGCCCGAAAACTTTTAATTAAATCATTGAGGCGGTTGTAGCACCGCAACAACGTACTTTTTCCACAACCCGAAGGTCCAATAAAAGCCGTAACCCGGTTTTTGGGAATATCTATCGAAATGTCCCGAAGTGCTAAAAAATTTCCGTAGTATACCTTTAGATTTTCCGTCTGTAAAACAGTCTCAGTTTGATTTTTGGTTTGAGGATTCGACAACATAAAAAGTCAGATCGGGTTTTGGGTTTAACGGGCTAACAAAAACCGTGTGGGCTTTTGGGCAGATGATTGGGCGAAGGATTGTATTGCTTAGGAAGTAAAGAGGATTACGGCTGCGTCCTTAATGTTAAAAACAGCGCCTAGCATAGTATTAAACCTTGGTATGTATTCATTGTTGCATTAGTTTGTTTAAGTTTCCGTATCATAGCAACACATATTTGAACAATCGTTCATCAATAAACTCGACGAGCCGTTGCCAGACGAGAGACCATGCTGGTTATCAGAACCAGTAAAACTAGGATGAAAGAAGCCGCCCAAGCGAATGCCTGCTGATTTTTAAATGGAGACGTAGCGAAGTTGTAAACTAAAACCGCTAGGGAAGCCGTTGGTTCTTTTAATTGATTATTCCAATTAGGCCAATACTGGGCAAAGAGGGCAGTAAATAACAGGGGTGCCGTTTCACCAGCAGCACGAGCAATTGCCAGAGTCGTTCCCGTCACAATTGCTGGGAGTGCTGCTGGCAAAATCACGCGAGACACCGTTTGAAAGTTAGTTGCTCCCAGTCCTACCGCAGCTTGTCGGATTTCTTGCGGAACCAATCTCAGAGCTTCTTCGGTTGCCCGAATTACGATTGGCAACATCAAGATGGATAAAGCAAACCCTCCCGCCCATGCGGAATAAGTTCCCAATGTGAGAACGACGGCGGCATAAGCGAAGACACCCACAATGATTGAAGGAACTCCACTAAGGACGTTGGTGGCAAAGCGAATCCAGTAAGAAAACTTACCCATACTACTAAATTCAGACAAATAAATGGCTGCCATGATGCCAAATGGAATGCTAATCAGGGCAGCAATCCCGACCATAATTAGGGTTCCCAGAATGGCGTTGCCAAACCCTCCTCCGGGTACCAAGGGCGGTGGCGGCAGTTCCGTGAACGCACTCAAGTTAAGCTGGCTTACACCCTGGATGACCACGTAGGAAAGCACCGCTACCAAAGGCAGGATGGCAAGGACAGCACAAAGAAACGTCAGCGCCGACATCAGTGTCCCAAACAGCGTTCGGGGGGAGGTGGGATTTCGCTTCAAACTACGACTGGGAAATCCGGAAACTGGTCGATCCTGGGGTTTAGACATCATCATATTTGTGGTCAGTGGTCAGTGGTCAGATGTGGAGGGGCGGCTTTTACCAGATATCTGCCAGTAGATTTCCTATACTGAATAAACCCGCCCGTGCTGCGTCAGCTGTCAGTTTCTCAGAACAACGAACAACTTAAATTCGCTGTACCCGCTCAATAAGTATCTGAGCTAGGATATTGACTAAAAGCGTTAAAGCAAACAGAAGTAATGCGGCATACATTAAAGCTGCCACTTGCAGACCACTTGCTTCTGCAAATTGGTTGGCGAGTAGGGAAGCAATCGTGTTAGACGGGGCCAAGATAGAAGGACTGATGTTGTTAGAATTCCCAATTAACATCGTTACAGCCATTGTTTCTCCCAAAGCTCGACCCAGTGCCAGCATTACTGCGCCCACAATTCCAGAGAAAGCGGACGGTAGTAGCACTTTGAGAATTGTCTCCCAACGAGTCGCTCCTAGCCCAAATGACGCCTGCCGCAAGTCTGGAGGCAAAGAGATGAGGGCGTCACGGGAAAGGACTGCGATTGTCGGTAGTACCATAATGGCGAGGACAAGCGCTGCGGGGAGCAAGCCAGGGCCGCGTAGCGGCGTGCTAAAAATGGGCAGCCAACCAAAGGAAGCGTTGAGCCAAGTTCCCACGCCTCTTAACAGGGGAATTAGAACAAAAATTCCCCACAAACCATAGACCACACTGGGAATCGCTGCCAGTAGTTCTACTAGGAAAACAATTACCACCTGAATTCGTGGCGGCAAATAATCTTCACTTAGAAAAAGGGCTACGCCAATCCCCACTGGCACGGCAAGCAATAGGGCGATCGCTGAGCTAGCTATCGTGCCGTATAGTTGAGGCAGCGCTCCGTAATGATTGCGAACCGGGTCCCAATCGGTGGAGGTAATAAAGCCAAAACCAAATTCTGTAATCGCAGGCCAAGCTTTAATTGCAACTTGTACCGTTATCCAAATCAGGATTGCAGCAACTGCAAAGGCAAAAATTCGAGTTAGCCAAATAAAGCCCCGATCCATCGTCCGATCCCAATCGGAGCGGGGTTTCATCATCTGCGAACCGGAGGTCACGGAACTCACGGGATTATTTTCCTCAGACACTGGTTAGTAAAAGCAATAAACACTTGTATTTGTTGATGCAACCTAGACTCGTACCGTCTTTTTTACTCGGAATGCAATTTTTTCAATTGCTGGACATTCCAGTTTAGCGGGGGCACTTTTGCTATTAGCCTACCGTTTAATCGTAAAGGATAGAGTAAAGGTCAGGTTAAGGTATGGCTTTAGTTGTCTGCAAACCAAGTGATAAAATGCCATCGTTTCAATAAATACGATCAAAAGGGTCGAACGTGGTTCAAGCATCGGTGTCAAACGTGGATGTTAACAGCAAGTCTCAGGAGTCACTGCGGCAATGGCTGCAAAACCTGACCTCTCGGATTATTGCTGGTGAGCGGATTGGGAGAGCCGAAGCGATCGCTCTGTCCCAAATTGAAGGTGAAGAAAATATTTTGCTGCTATGCGAAGCAGCTGACAAAGTCCGTCAAGCTTGTTGCGGAAACATAGTCGATTTATGCAGCATTGTCAATGTAAAATCTGGTAATTGCTCGGAAAACTGCGGCTTCTGTTCCCAGTCTGCTCACCACCCCGGTCAAGACTCGCCAATTTATGGCTTGAAATCCACCCAGGAGATTCTTGCCCAAGCCAAAGCAGCTGAAGCAGCCGGGGCAAAGCGGTTTTGTTTAGTTTCTCAAGGACGCGGCATTAAGTACAACAGCCCCAAATCGACGGAATTTGCCCAAATTCTGGAAACGGTACGCCAAATTATTGCCGAAACCCAGATTAAACCTTGCTGTGCTTTGGGAGAAGTAACGCCGGAACAAGCCCAGGCGCTGGCTGAGGCTGGGGTAACGCGGTACAACCATAATTTAGAGGCATCGGAGAACTTCTTCGAGCAAATCGTGACAACTCATACTTGGCGCGATCGCGTTCAAACCATCCAAAATCTCAAAGCAGCGGGAATTCAAGCCTGCACTGGTGGAATTATGGGATTGGGCGAAAGCTGGGAAGACCGAGTGGATCTGGCGTTGGCGCTGCGGGAATTAGAAGTCGAATCCGTACCGCTGAATTTATTAAATCCTAGGGAAGGGACACCCCTAAGCGATCGCCCGAAAATCGATCCTTATGAAGCCCTCAAAGCGATCGCCATTTTCCGCCTCATCCTGCCCGAACAAATTCTGCGCTACGCTGGCGGACGGGAAGCCGTGATGGGAGAACTCCAAGCAATGGGCTTCCAAGCAGGAATGAATGCCATGCTGATTGGACACTACCTCACCACCATCGGACAACCGCCAGAGCAAGACCATGCTATGCTCGAATCCCTAGGGCTTACGGGCGGCGAAGCACCCATTCCCGGCGAATACGCTGCTAAGGTATGAGTGCTGAGGGCTGAGGACTGAGGACTGAGGACTGAGGACTGAGGACTGAGGACTGAGGACTGAGGACTGAGGACTGAGGACTGTAGGCGCTTCGCCTTCCCGAAGGGTGGACTGAGTGCTGAGGACTGTAGGCGCTTCGCCTTCCCGAAGGGTGGACTGAGGACTGTAGGCGCTTCGCCTTCCCGAAGGGTGGACTGAGGACTGAGTAATCTTTCTCCCCTGCGCTCCGACGCCCCCTGCTGCTCTCCGACGCCCCTGCGCCCCTGCTCCCCCGCTCCTTTACTTCCCTGACTTTTACCCTTGTGTTTGCTCCCACTGAACTACTGTGGGCCTTGATTGGCTTACTCCTGACGATTGGCGGTACGTTTCTGGAAGCGTATGTTCCCAACCTTCCTTGGAATTGGTCTGGGCAAGGGATTCAAACTCACTCGCTGGGCGTGACCTATCAAATTGGTGCCGTGCTGCTAGTTGGCTGTATGGGCGGTAAAAATGCTGGCGCACTCTCTCAAATTGCTTACCTGGCGTTGGGTCTAACTCCTTGGTTTCCAGTCTTTTCCCAAGGCGGAGGTCTTGACTATCTCACAGAACCCAGCTTTGGCTACTTACTAGGCTTTATTCCGGGTGCGTGGATCTGTGGCTTAGTAGCTTTTAAGGCACCGCAGCGATTGGAGTCTTTGTCCTTCAGCTGTATCTGTGGCTTGCTGGTCATCCATATCACTGGTTTGACTTATCTGATTGTGACCCATTTGTTGACCTTGGGAGCGGTATTACTGCCTTTATGGGAAGCGGTTTTGAAATACTCCGTCTATCCTTTGCCAGCCCAGATGGCAATCGTTTGTGCAGTGACAGTCTTGGCTTATTTCTTACGCCAGCTAATGCTTTATTAAGTCGTTAGTCCGGTCATTAGTCAAGCGCTCGTTGGTCAAGCGGTCATGGGGTAGTGGATTGATAGTCTACCTATACTGATTACCAAACAGGACTTACGCAAAGCTTATACCTATAGCGTTCTTGTCGGTTCAATCCCCCTGCGATAGCGAAGCGCCGACCTGTCGGTTCGCCCTCAGATGTCGCGCAAGTTGCGTAAGTCCTGTACCAAAGAACGATTGACTAATCACTCATCACGAATAACTAATCAGGACTTACGCAAAGCTTATACATATAGCATTTTTTCGGGTTCAATCCCCAGGGGGATTGCGTCTTTCAGATGTCGCGCAAGTTGCGTAAGTCCTGCTAATGACTAATTACAATGAATTTCAAAAATCACTTTTTTTGGCTCGCCGCTTTCGTTAGTCTGATTCTGGATCGGGTAACTAAATATTGGGTGGTGCAGAATTTTGTCTATAAAGAAACCTGGGCGCTGTGGTCTAATGTATTCCACTTTACCTATGAATTGAACCCTGGGGCAGCTTTTAGCTGGTTTCAGGGAGGAGTTTGGTTGCCCTGGCTATCTTTAGGGGTGAGTCTATTCTTGATCGGATTCGCTTTAGTAAACCCCCATTTGGATCGTTGGGAACAATTGGGCTGTGGCTTTATCTTAGGTGGAGCAGTGGGCAATGGAATTGACCGATTTTTCAACAGTTGCGTCATCAATGACAAATTTTTCAACGGTTGCGTCGTTGATTTCTTGGATTTTCGGCTGATTCACTTTGCAGTATTTAATCTGGCAGATATGTTTATCAATGTGGGCATGGTGTGTTTGTTGATTGCCTGGTTTTGGAATCCATCCACCTCATCTGGCAGACCGCGATGAAGAGATGAGGGGATGACTTGAAGAGGAAAGGAAAGTTGAATTGTTCTCCCACTCTCCCACTCCCCCGCAACGTCTCCCTAGGCTTGCGATTAGAATGTTGAATACAAACCTCTTGCTTGTTGCATTAAGCCTTTTGCCTCTGACATGACCTCACCCCAACAACCGCCTAAAACCATCCTGGGTCAGCTAACTCAGGCAGTACAAACCATTCAAGCCAAGGTAAATTTTAATGCGCTGGCGCTGAAGCCCAATGCCAAGGTGCCGGAACTTTGGGTGCAGGATGCCGGTGCTGCTAAGGCAGAGGTTTATCCACTATTGGGAGAAAGATACCTACTCGGACGCAGTTCTAAATCTTGCGAGATTGTGGTGCGGAACCCTGTTGTCAGTCAGATTCATCTTTCATTAAACCGAGAAGGACGGCGCGGGCATTCCTTTGTGATCAAGGATGAAGGCTCCACCAATGGCATCTACCGAGGGAGACGGCGGCTGAATAGCTTCACGCTACGTCACGGGGATATCCTCACCCTGGGACCGCCAGAATTAGCGGATGCGGTTCGGCTTCAGTACCACAATCCGCCTCCTTGGTACGTGCTGGCGACTCGTTACGCCCTCTATGGGGTGGGTGGACTGACCAGTTTATTGGCATTGTGGATTCTTTTTGAGTGGCGCAATATCCCGATTCGACCTTTGCCCGCTGGCGTACAAGGGCCAGTAGTGATTAATTCTGATGATGGGACGCCGTTACAGCGTCCCAGAACGGTGGCGCACCGGGAACTGAGGCAATTATCAGATTTTTCTAAGTATCTGCCTCAAGCGGTGATTGCATCGGAAGACAGCCGCTATTACTGGCACTTTGGGGTCGATCCTTTTGGCACGCTGCGGGCGGTGGTGGTGAATGTCAAGGGAGGCGGAATTCGTCAAGGCGGTAGTACAATTACGCAACAGTTGGCGCGGAGTTTGTTTCGGGAGTATGTGGGGACAGAAGATAGTGCGGGGCGGAAAATCCGGGAGGCGATCGTCGCTCTGAAGCTGGAGACGTTCTACAGTAAGAACGAGCTGATGCGGAATTATCTGAACCGCATCTACCTGGGTGTTGGTGCTAACGGGTTTGAGGATGCGGCTCAGTTTTATTTCGACAAATCTGCCAGAGATTTAAATATTTCCGAAGCGGCGACGCTGGTGGCGATTTTGCCAGCACCGAATAATTTTAATCCGATTCGGGATTATAAAACGGCGATTGGACTGCGCGATCGCATTATTAACCGCATGGCAAATTTGGGGTTTATCAGTGCGGAAGAAGCTCAACGATCGAGGCGATCGCGTATTGACGTTAGCCCCAAAGCCAGAGAAGCTTTGGCTAGCATCAAGGCACCCTATTTTTATAGCTACGTTTTCAACGAACTCCAAGTCTTGTTGGGAGAGCAACTGGCAAAAGAAGGCAATTTTTTTGTCGAAACCAATCTGGATCTGGAGACTCAGCAGAAGGCGGAAACTGCCCTCCGCAACGGAGTCAATACCAGTGGGGGAACTTACGGGTTCTCTGAGGGAGCGATTGTGACTCTCGACTCCAGCAACGGGTCAATTCGCGCTTTGGTCGGTGGCACAGATTATCAAAAAAGTCAATTTAATCGCGCCACTCAAGCCAAGCGACAGCCCGGATCGACTTTCAAAATCTTTAGCTACGCCTCAGCACTAGAACAGGGGATTTCGCCGGGAAAGTTTTATTCCTGCGCCCCTGTAGTGTGGCAGAATCAACGCTTTCGGGGGTGCGAAAGAGTTGGGGGTAGCGGGACGGATATGTACACCGGGCTTGCTCAGTCTGAGAATGCGATCGCGCTGCGGGTGGCGCAGGATGTCGGTTTAAATAAAGTGGTAGATATGGCTCGGCGGCTGGGCATCACAACGCCCCTCAATCCAGTTCCTGGCTTAGTGTTGGGGCAAAGCGAAACCACTGTCTTGGAGATGACGGGGGCTTTTGGTGCCTTGGAAAATGGCGGCGTCTGGAATCGCGCCCACGCCATTCAGCGGATTCGAGACAGCAGCGATTGCCAAGATTTCAATAATCCGCAAACCTGCCGGGTGATTTACTCCTTCGAGGAGGAAGCAGGGGCAACGAAGCGGGTGCTGCCACAGGGAGTGGCAGATACCATGACGGATCTGCTTCGGGGCGCGGTGCGAGGCGGGACGGCACGGGCGGCGGCGATTGGCTTCGGAGAGGCGGGTAAAACGGGCACTACGAATAGCGGTGTTGACTTGTGGTTTATCGGCTATATTCCCAGTCGGGATCTCGTCACCGGCATCTGGCTGGGAAATGACAACAACACGCCGACACGAGGGAGTAGCGGGCAAGCGGCTCAGCTTTGGGCAAACTATATGCGGCAAGTGGTGCGTTAAACAAGCTGTGGCGATTAGCGATCGCGGCTATACAAACGAAGCTTGCTAGGCAGCGGGCTAAGATGATTGAACTGTTTGAGCTACGCGAAGCTAGCTACTTCTACGGGACGTTCAACAGCCAAGCTTTTACGGTGGAGTTTAATCCGCTCGATTTCGTGAAGTGTCTGTGCTGTCAGGTAACTTTCACCGCAATGAGGGCAACTAACTACTGGAATATTCTCTATCACCAGTAAGTCTTTACCTTTGCCATAAGTCCTAGCAATTCTGCGGATTCGTACACCCTCTTGTCCACAAATATCGCACAACATTTGGCTTTTTCCTAATATTAGGGTACATATACAGTAATAATAACGACCTTGCCAGCTAAACTCAGTTTGGCGATAATTTCGACTTCCCCACCGTCAACGGTTTCGCCACTGTGCTTTTGGGCGATCGCGTGGTCAACTTCGTGGGGAAAAAGGCGATCGCCCACTTGTGCCAGTTGCTCTGATAGTGCTTCGGGTACTTCGAGGGAATTCTTGGTACGGTCGCTCTCTACTGGTGTAGGATCTTTTCAGAATTCTATCTGTGTCCCTGCGATCGCACTGCTGCTGTAAAATATCTTTCAAATCTCCTAATCGCAATAGCTATTTCAGTTACACTCAACAATTTTCAGGAATTGAAATACAATCAACCAATTTGCCGCATCCCATTAATAAACTCAGTCCTCGCTGCCAAAATATCAGACATTTGCACGCAGCGCCCTAGCAAAGCAATATCTAAATCTGGCAAAAATTCACTCCTGGAAATTTGCTCATAATTATGTTCGCGCAGTCGATAAAGCACAAGCTGGTTATTTTCCCAAAACCAGACTTCAGCAATTTTCAACCGCTTGTACTTTTCTAGTTTATCTATGCCGCCGCTGGTAATAGTGACTTCAATTGCCAAATCTGGATGTTCTTTTTTCTCCCCTAAATAGTAAGATTCATCCGGCTCAAATGACACATCTTTGCTCTTGTCCCTGCGAGTTGCACTCCCTACCGGAATAAATTTCATTTCTTTCTCAAACAAGTAAAGTTCTATAAATATAGCCAAAACACTCTTTATCTGTTCGTGGTATTCCCCCAGTGTCATAAACTCCACACACCCATCTAAATAAGTAATTCGCACAGGCGCATCTGCGGTTAATGATTCTATCGCCTCAAATTGCTCCCAAGTATAATAACCTGGTAAAGTAAATCGCTGTTCTTTAACAGTTGTTATTGCTTCTGAAGCTTGTAATATCATGGGCGTAATGCTTTACTAAAAATGAGTAGCTATTATCTAGTATAAAGATAGGCAGGGGCTACCGATCAAAGTTAATTTTATAGTTTAA
The DNA here is from genome assembly GCF_057473865.1 of Coleofasciculus sp. H7-1. Classification (NCBI taxonomy): domain Bacteria; kingdom Bacillati; phylum Cyanobacteriota; class Cyanophyceae; order Coleofasciculales; family Coleofasciculaceae; genus Coleofasciculus; species Coleofasciculus sp. H7-1. The sequence continues at coordinate 170,242 of NZ_JBYCCT010000022.1, read as the reverse complement.
TATTTCTGGATAATTATTTGATATACTGCCTCAGTACAGGTGGTATAGTGTAAAAGCTTCCTTGTTGTTCTATCAAGCAGCGCCGAGATAAAGAGTGCAGCGCGTTTAGTAAATCTGACGCTGGAATTGTGCCATTTCCTAGCAATTTTGCCAGATTGACTGCTGAGCTTTCTTTAGCCAACAAGGACATAACTTGTTTTTCTATTTCGGATAAGCGGCTAAACTGTTGCTGTAGAATATCTTTCAAATCTTCTGGCAATAATATCGTATCATTTGGTAATAAACCAGTCGCACCTCCTCCCAACTCTTGAATCAGAGCCGCCACGCTTTTTAACCATAAAGGGTTGCCTTGGTAGCGGTGAATGAATGCCTCCAAATTATCAATTTCTTCTAACCCGTAATCTCTCAGGATTTCCCGTCCAGATGCAATATCTAAACCTGTAAGTTGTAAGGTACGAATAGGATTATTTTGGCTTTTAACTTGAGTCACTTCTCTCGGTTGTTCCCAACCGATTAACAAAAAGCAACTTTGATGGGATAATTTTTCTATCTGTTTGAACAAAGAGCGATAGTCTTCGTATTCTGGTTTATACTTTCCTGCCAATTCACCGCTACTGAAAAGGTTGTGAATGTCATCTAAGACGACTAAACAGCGATGCTTTTGCAAATACTTAATCAGCGGTAATGATTTCTGGTTAGTTGCAGGTGAATCTTGATTTTCAGACTGGGAAAAAAGCTGTATCAGTTTATCTTGAAATTCAGCTAGGGTGGGTGATGCCTCTAGACTGCACCAAATTACATACTCAAACTCATTTTTTATTTGTTGAACGAGTTGCACTGCTAATGTTGTTTTGCCGATACCGCTGATGCCTGTGAGTGCTATTAGGCGGCAGCGTTGTTGTAAAATCCATGTAGTGAGGATGTCGAGTTCGGGAGTGCGCTCATAGAAAGCACCCAACTCTGGCATCTCGCTTAAATCTTGATACAGAGTTTGAGTTTGTTTTGTGTTAGATGTTTTCTCATTATGTGAGTTTGGTATATCTGGCGAGTTTATACTTTCTCCACACAGGTTAAAACTACCGCTCACTACAACGTCTTGTGCAAAGTTTAAAACATTAGATATTTGCAACCTCTCCATTGCTGCTCTAAAATTCGATTTACTGACATCTTCCCCTAACTCTTCTGAAAGTTTCCGCCATAACTTTGAGCCAACATCTCTAACATAACTCTCGTTACAGTGAATCTCCTCGGCAATTTGGGTGTATTTCTCACCTTGCATGGTTCCCCGCAGAATCGCCTCTTGCAAGTCATCAAGGTGCTGACCCGTTTTGGCAAACACCAGATCGTCAGCCATTTTTAACACTTCCTTAAGATTCATGCAGTATCGCAGATGTTGTGATTTTCCGTATTCTACCTAACGTTTTCCAACATTTTCTGGCATTTACCAACATTTTTCACATAAAGCGAGTTTGAGCAGCAGACAAAAGTGCCAACAAAATTGAACATTCTTTGACTAGACAAAGCTTGGATTTATAGGGAATGATTGGAGAGGTATTAAAGCGTAAAGTTAGGGATTGAACGCTTGCCGTTTTATACTCTGTAATTGCGTGTTAAACCGCAACTTTGGTCTAATTAATAGTTAGATTCCTTTGACACTTGAATTTCTAAATGGAGGACAAAATTATGAGCGGATGGGCATCTGCGGGTAATGGTCTGGAGGCAAAAGTTACAAAGAAAGGACAGCTTATGATCCGCGAGGCTGGCAAATACCCCTCTAATGATGACTATCCCCACTTTATTGTAAGTTTCGATAGTCAAGGTAATATCGTTGATTATCACTCTTCTGATTCTCGTCATAGCAGTCGTTTTGGACAAAATGAAGTCGTTGCGACTGCTTTGGCAGTTCTCAGAGGGCAAGGAATGCTATAGTGTGATTCCTAGAAAGTTTGGTTTTACTTCGTCAAGTAAACCTCTTTTTCCACTCACAATATCATTCATTTTCATCATACCAATACTATGATTGGACGGAGAGCGATCGCTCCACTAAAATAAAGAGCGATCGCCCCTCTTACAATTACCAAACAATGTGATGATTGGACGGAGAGCGATCGCCATTAGGCACGAATAGCGATCGCTCTTTTAGCAAGCTATAATTTGCTCAGAGTTAAGATGATGCAACCCCAATGCTAACACTTGAGCAAATCGAGTCTGCTATTCTTCAGCTACCCCCAGATGAGTATAGAAAACTGATCGAGTGGTTTGCCGATCTAGACTATCAACGCTGGGATGAACAATTAGAGAAAGACATTGCTGATGGAAAGCTGGAAGCGCTAGCAAAAGAGGCGATCGCTGAATTTGAGGCGGGGCACTGTCGAAGCATCTGATGAATTACACAACTCGTCGATTCTGGGAATGTTACAACGCTCTACCTGAAGAAGTTCAGCGAACAGCCGATCGGTGTTATGATTTACTTAAAGCCGATCCTTCCCATCCATCGTTACACTTCAAGAAAGTTGGTAATTACTGGTCAGTGCGAACAGGACAAAATTATAGAGCTTTGGGTGTGGAGGTTAAAGACGGTATTTCATGGTTTTGGATTGGGACACACTCAGAGTACGACAAACTCATTGACATATAGTACAGTAGCGAAACTTGCCGCAGGCGATCGCACTTTTACAAGTGCGATCGCCCTTCCTGATAAATTAAGTTGAAACAAAGAAAACCAACCTCTTTTTCCACTCACAATCTTATCCATTTTCACCATGACAATGCGATGATTGGACGGATAGCGATCGCCCCATCAAAAGAAACGCGATCGCACCTCTTACAATTACCAAACAATGTGATGATTGGACGGATAGCGATCGCACTACCGAAAAAAAGGGCGATCGCCCCTCTTACAATTACCAAACAATGTGATGATTGGACGGAGAGCGATCGCACTACCAAAAAAAGTGCGATCGCTATCTGCGTTACAATAAAGGTAAAACTCATAAATTAGTCTTTCAAAAATTAACATGATGAACCTAGACTTGTCGCAGTCCGATCCATTCACCAACCTCAAAGTCACACTCCTGCTAGAAGCACTCACATCCGGGCAAGTTGCGGCATCTGTCAGAGAGTTTCCTGACTGTCGAGTGAAAGCAGAAACAAGAGAAGAGGCGATCGCACAAATTCAAGCTATCTTTTTAGAACGGCTAAAAAATATGGAAGCGATTTCATGGAACGTGCCGATTCAGACTTCAGAAGCAACCTGGAAAAAATTTGCAGGTGTCTTTAAAGACGATGCCGATTTTGCAGCAATTAGCTCGTCAATTCGCGCCGAACGAACCTCAGATGATGAATCGGAAGTCGATCCTTCCTATTACCTGTAGAGGTGTCTTTTGGTGTGTCAATATATTTTGGATACCGATTGCGTTTCACTGATTCTCTACAATCATCCCCAAGTTATCGCTAATGCGGCAAAGCATCAGTTTGCCATCACGATTATCACAGTTCAAGAACTCTTCAATGGCTGGGTTGTCAGAATTAACGATCCGTCCCAGGTGCATAACCTACCTGCACTCTATTCAAAACTTTGGACAACTGTAAAATATCTTCAAACTATTGAGGTACTAAACTTTACACCAGAAGCTGATACTTGTCTCAAAAAACTATTAAAAGATAACCCGCCCCTGCGGAAAAATCGCTTGCAAAAAGATATGCGTATTGCAGCGATTGCGTTGTCCATTGGTGCTATTATTGTCACCCGCAACCAACGAGACTTTGGTCAAGTTCCCGGATTTTCGTTCGCGCAGCGTGTGCGTAGCACGTATCGAAGATTGGACGTTGTAGGAGTACATTTGTGTAGGCGATGCGTAGCACGTTCGCGCAGCGTGCCGTAGGCAATCGCCCATCTTGTAGGTTTGGGTTAATGCAAGGAAACCCAACCTCTTTTTCCACTCACAATCTTATCCATTTCCACCATGACAATGCAATGATTGCACGGGTAGCGATCGCACAAGGCAAAACAAAGAGCGATCGCACCTCTCGTAGGTTGGGTTGAGGGACGAAACCCAACATTTATCGGCGTTAGTGTGGCTTTGGGAAAGAGCGATCGCACCCACAAAAGAAACAGCGATCGCCTTGAATTTTTTTACTTGGGAGCAAATAGCAAACACTGCAATGATTGTACTCCGAGAGCGATCGCACTTTATGCTTGACTCCAGCGATCGCCCCTTCAATCAATAGTTCTTTAAATTACTCTTTTCAGTTGCATTATTATCAATCCGTCTGGAGGAATTTACCCATCAACAACTACCAACCCCACCCCACATCGAGTTGCCGCTTCCGCTAAACGGGCATCAAGTGTTGCCATCGGCAATTCCAATCGTAGTGCTAAGTCTAAATATGCTGCATCATAAGCAGCTATTCCTTCTTGTCGTCCCAATGTTAAAGTGGACGAGAGTGCATGAGTATGTGTAGTGTCGTCAACGTGAATTAACAGTGACTGTAACAAAGCAATAGCTAGTTCGGATTGCTCAGTCGTCATGCGGTTGCGTCGTTCTGCAACCAGTAAAGTATTAGCAACTTCTAACGACCAAATGAGCGGTACAAATGCTTCAGAGTCCGGCATCATTGCAAGTAGTGCATTGGCATAATCGTCATTTTCATCCACTAAGCACCAATTGATTGCGACAGAACAATCCAATACAAACTGCATTAAAACCTGCGCCCCTCTTCAATCATTTCGCAGATTGATGTTTTATCCAACGCAACTTCTTGCCGCAGTTGTCGCATTTTGGCAATTGCTTCAGTAATTGATTTTTTAGTAGTCAGCTTTCCCCAAGCGTTATATTCTGGCTTAGTTTCCTCAGATGATAGCGGCTGTACAACTACCACTACCTCAACAAAAGTATCTTTAAGATCGGAGGGCATCTGGATTTGTAATATGCAATCTTCTCCAATATGCGATCGCAGCTTCATTGTTTCCATGTCAGACTCCAGAAAGTTTGAGCAATTGTACCTTACCTCATAGCAGAAGAGTGCGATCGCATCTCTCTCGTAGGTTGGGTTGAGGGACGAAACCCAACATTTATCGGCGTTAGTGTGGCTTTGGGAAAGAGCGATCGCACAAGGCAAAAGAAACAGCGATCGCCTTGAATTTTTTTACTTGGGAGCAAATACCAAGCACTGCAATGATTGTACTCCGAGAGCGATCGCACCTCAAAGCAAATACCCAGCAGTGCGATGATGATACGGTGAGCGATCTCTTGAGTCAAGCATAAAGAGCGATCGCCTCCAATCCAACTCTGAACCGTTACTGATTCATAGCAAGACAACTGGAATATACAATTGGAAATTCTCAAAATCTTCATCAGTGGTAAGAATCCTGTAGCCGCGACGATGAGCAACTGCACACAGCAGAAAATCAGTATTTGAACCCTGAACGCCATTGCTGCGACAAGTGTTGAAAAACTCTGCCGCTAGTTCATAGTCTTCAGATGTTAACTCTATGTCAGGAAAAGCACGAAGATAGTCTCGCAATCGGATGAACTGTTCCGCGTAGCGAATGCCAGAAAGCACTTCCTGACGAATCACTCCCAGTAAAACGACTCATCCATCTGCAATCAAGTCGCGCAGTATATTAACAGATTGCGATCTCATCATTTGGTGTGTTGCGCCGCAATGCCAGCGACCAAACAGAAGTATCAACAATAACATTCATATTGTTTGTCGCTGTTGCTTGTAGTTATACTCTTCCTCATAGTCAATAGTACCGAACAATTCCAATACTTTCAGTTGTTTGCGACGTTGGATGTACTCGCGTAAAGCGGCTTCGATCAATGCAGTGGCTGTTGGATGGCTACTCAAAGCAAGGGCTTCTTGAAGCAGGATTTGGTCTATTTGGAGGGGAGTCACCATGTGTTTTTCTCCTGAACGCTAATAGGTGTAATCTTAGCTCTATGGTAAGCGATCGCTAACCTTATACTGCGATCGCCCTTCCTTGTAAGTTAGTTTAACGCAAGGAAACCCAACCTCTTTTTTCACTCATAATCTTATCCATTTTCACCATAAGAATGCGATGCTTGTACTCAAACGCGATCGCTTGAGTCATGCATAAAGAGCGATCGCACCTACTACAATTACATGAATGAGAGATGCTTGCACAGGTAGCGATCGCACCCCATAACAGCTAGACATTGCTACATTTATTTTATGTTAAAATAAACAGGACTGAAACGGGCAATTCTCATGACTATTCGTGACATCGCGATCGGCAAATTGCAGCAACTTTCCGAACCACTGTTGCAAGAAGTGAGTGATTTTATCGATTTTGTTATCCACAAACATCTTGCCAAAACTGCTGACACTCAGCCTGACGCAAAGCTTGTTGAAGCATGGTCATAATGGTTTGAGGCTGTGGATAGCTTAGACATAACTACCGCAGAACCAGCCAGCGAATATCAGCATCTCCTGCTCAACAAGTATCAACAGCAGGGTCTAATGCTATGATTCTCTGCGATGCAAGAGTCTTACTTTGTTTGGTCGATTGCCTACGGCACGCTACGCGAACGCACTAAGCCCCAGCATAATGCTTACAGAGGTGCAGTTATGCGATTAGCAAAAGCTCTCGCCACAACTTGGTCATGCTTGACATAAGCCATGTAGATTGCTCTCAATCGTGGCAATTGGGTGATGCAAAAACAGTTAGGTAAACTTCTTTTGATGGTAGCCTTCCCATTAAGTTATTCAGGATAAATCGCGCCTGGTCTACCTCTACCAGTATCCTGACACCCCATATAGGTGCAGAGGAATGGGGAAAGCGATCGCCTATTTGTGCCAGTTGCTCCGATAGTTTTTCAGGTACTTCAATAGTGATTCTGGGCACGGTCGCACTTTGAGCAGTGTACGTTTTTGTGATAATTGTACCCGTAAGAAGCGCGATCGCGCTCTCTGGTTGCACTTTAATACTAATAGGCGCTCGCTCTAATTTCTCGCCTTTCTGTTTACCCTATTTCTAGCTACAACACCCTATTTAACATCTGCCCAAAGTATTGAGCATCTGTTTCGATAAGGTATTGCTTTTCTCTCTACTTTCTTAAGTTATCAGGAAGGGAGAATTGCTTCAATATTCTTTTGCACCTGCTCAATTTCCCGCCGCTTCTGGCATATCCAAGCTTTTTCTACATCGCATTTATCCACTATCTTTGCGTGTTCTCTTTCCTGAATTTCTAAACAAGCTTCGCAAGTTAAAATTGCTTGTCCAATAATTTCATCTATTAATTTTAATTTAAAGTGAAAAATTTGCTTTGAGATTACTGAATTTATCTGTTCAATAATCTTATCTACTATCTGTTTTTCCTCTTTTGGAAACTGCTTTTTACATTCCTCAAAAACTGCCTTTTTTATCTGATCGTAAATGCTATTGATACCAAATGTACTGGCACCAATAACTGCTGCCACTGCCCCTAAAGCTACAGCAGGTGTAAAAGACAATGCTACTACATATCCTAATAAACCTACTAATCCTCCTAATATCGTACCTATCAAATAATTGAGAAAATCACCACCAAAACCACCAGTGTAACTACTGGCAAAGCCCCCATATTCATCATTAAATCTTTTGTGAAATTTTTGCTCATCAATATTATTTTTTTTGTATAAAGATTTAATTTCATGATTAACCTCCTTATCTAAAATTTCCAGGTTATGCTTAACAATCTCCTTAATATTTTTATCTGTCCATTTATTTATCTCTTCCGAAAGTTCTCGGATGAATTGATTAAGGTAATCCGTTACTATACCCTTTTGATCTAAAATAAGATTTTTATCGGAATTCCATTGTTCAGATTTTTTTCGTAATGTTTCCTCCCACGAACCTTCTTTCACCCACTGTTTCCAAGCTTCACAAACTTCCTGCTTTACTTTATCCATCATTTTAGACATGAGTTTTTGAATTTGGATGCGGATTCTGATACCTTGTCCACTCACTTCACCAATTTGCTCTATAAGCTTTTGTTTTTCTACTTCAGAAGCTTTTATTTTGCAGTTCAAATCATTCTCTAATTCTTGAAGGATATTTAAACCACTTTCAATTATTACCTCAAGTGTTGTTGCAGATTGCTTAATTTCTACAAAGCCACGCTCAGATGTGAGAAAATTTTCGAGCGAACAATAAAATTCTTGAAATATCTTCAAATACTGCTTTTCACTTTTGCCAGGGCTAGCTTTTAGTGCAGAGATAAAATGAACGCGATTCTCACCCGCAATAATAGGGTTTTGACCATATACAAACTTTTCAACCACCTCTTTTACATCCTGTTTATCCTCTTCAGAATCTAGCTGATCCAGCTTATTGACTACTATGAAAAAGTTGTTCGCAGGTTCATTCTTACCTCCACAAAGTTGGTTTCTGAAATCATGAATTAGGTCACGTTCTCCCTGAGGCAAAATGTGTGATGCATTAGTTATAAAAATTACAGCATCAGTATCTTTGAGTAATTTTTGAGTAATAGCAGCACGGTGAGGATGTTCATTTAAACCGGGAGAATCTACAATCTCTACACCATTTTTACATAACTCTAAATCAGGATGCTCAAAAATAATCTCTTCTATCTCAGAACGCCCTAACTCATCACTGCGGTATTCACGCGCCGCCTCTTTAGAAATAGTTACTAAGACTTTATACTGCTCATAAGAGATATTTTCTTGTCGCCCATTTTTGTAATGGCATACAATCCGCTTCTGTAACCCATGTTTTAACACTGTGATTGTACGATTACAGGCAATCGCTCTTACGGGTTGTATGTCTTCACCTACAAGGGCATTGATTAATGTTGATTTTCCTCGGCTAAACTCCCCTACTACTGCTATACGAAATCTCTGAGATTGTAGTTTTTTAGATACCTTCCCTATTTTTGTTATCAAGGTAATAAATTGAGAATTATGCTGATTGCCTTCTTGAAATATCTTAAATAATTGATTGCAACTCTTATCTAGTTCTTTCCGAGATTTTTGAAACTCTGCCAAGGATGAGACACGACGCTGCTGGTTGCCCTGTAAGTTAGTCATCAGTTAATGGTTCCTTTTATCAGCATGAGTAATGCTACGATAGCTGCAACTAACCTTTATCCGCATCTGTAAATCTACCAAAAGTAATGATTTTTGAATTTTCTCCGGTAATACAGGCTGGTATCGCTGCTAGCAAATATGTGCAAGTCTTTACATCCGCAGGGGTGCCGATAGGTATGGCTAGAGATGCAACGACTGGGCAATTCGTTGCTCATGCTGTCGGTGCAGTAGTTAACAACAGCCCTTTGTCACCGCTGATAGCGCCGTTTCAGTTCGCTATGAGCGGGGCACGGATGTATCAAAAACACAGAGGATTTCAAGCTGTCCAGGCTAGCTTGGGAGTTCTCCAAGCGACTACAGCCGTTATTGGTGTTGGTGTAGCGGCTGGAGTTGTGCTGTCAGCGGTAAATCTTCATCAAACTTTGAAGCTGAGGGAAGACGTAAAGAAACTGAGGCTCGAAGTTAAAAACGGCTTTATTGACTTAAAAAAAGCTCTGAAAGACCAAGGAACCGAAATTATCCAACGGATTGACCAAGTTGCCGAAGATGTTGAGTTTAGACAACATCGCACAATTCTAGTTCAGGCTTATGGGCGTTTTCTGGAAGCGACTAAGCGAATGGAAATAGCTATGTCTTGTGAAGATGTAAGTATCAGAGATGCTGATCTAGCTAATGCCCGACAAACATTAGACTTAGCTTTAGCAGACTATAACAATCCTCGTCTATTCTCAGAAACCAGCGCTGCTGGAAAACTTCGCAGGATGGAATGTGCTTGGGCAATTGAACAAGCGATCGCCTTAACCTATCAGTTCCAGAATCAGCCAGCAGCTGTGAGTCATCAACTCTCGAATCTCCAAGAGACAATCTGTCAAGATTCCCTCAATGTTATTAATAGCTGTGAAACTGACGATGAGCTTGATTTTCTCTTTCCTGAAATCACCCGCATTCACAACCACGATTTGGCTGTACTAGAATCCTGGCAAAATCATATTGATTGGATGCGAAGTCTTCCACCTTCAGAACTAAAATTGCTCCAAAGTGCTGATTTTAGCAGTTCAGAAGTACCTGCTAGCACAGATACAACAGCCTTGGCAGTGCCTCCAGAACATTTACTGTATGAAAATTTAAAGGAAAAATCTCATTACTCATCCCTTCTCGATCAGCTTCAATTTATGATGCAGCCTGAGTTGCGTCGAGAGTCGGAATTTTATGTTAGTCAGCAAGCTGCGATCGCCGGTTATAAAACATTAGTTACATCAAATTTACAAAAAGCTTCAAATTTAGCTGTTGCTAATCTTTACTGGTATTTCAAAGTCAGAGATGAAGCGGAAGATGAGGCAGTAACGGCGTAAAAGTTAAATATAGGAAGGTGGCGATCGCAGCCGAATGGGAGAAGATGCGATCGCTTTTTAGAGCAAGTACCTTCACCAGAGATGCTTGCACACAAGCGCGATCTCCCCACCAAAACTCATAGCGATCGCACCTCAAAGCAAATACCCAGCAGTGCGATGATGATACGGTGAGCGATCGCTTGAGCTAAAAGAAACAGCGATCGCTTAGGTGCTATATTAGGTGATGCGTAAAGTAAGTGCTTTGAATGCCTACTAATGCCCAACTAAGAGGTTTATATCGTCTTAGCTATTGGCTAACGTATATTATGCTTGTGCCCATACATCTTGTCTGCATTGATGATCGAACAAGCAACCTGTATGTTTTGGCTGGAAATACTGAAAACCTTGAATTCCAGATTACTCCAAATGGGGAGGTGTTCTGATGAGTCAAGTTAACTATGCTGCTATGTCCGATAAGGAATTAAGACAATATTTTCTCAGACATCGTGAAGACAAGATGGCTCTTCGAGCCTATTTGGATAGGCTTAGTGAGCGCCCACGTCAGATTATTACGACCGTAGACGATCCCAACTTTGATGCCAAAATTCAAGCAGCAATTCTGCGGCAAATGCAAGCAGCAGATAATAACGGTGAAGCGGCAGTCTAAATCTACCAGTATCCTGACGCTTTTTATGGGTGCAGAGGAATCGGGAAGACGATCATCGTGCAACCCATAGCGATCGCATCTCAAAGCAAATAGCCAGCAGTGCGATGATGATATGGTGAGCGATCGCCTTCTCCATTCAAATACAGCAGTTTGCAAGTAAGTGAGTAAATTGCGCTGAAATCTTGGAGATCCCTCCTAACTCCCCTTAAAAAGGGGAGAAAATCTTCTTGCGTCCCCCAATTTATCGGGGGATTTAGGGGATCTCTAACCCATAGCGTTTGAAAAATCAATGGCAACAGTTTAAAAGCTACCAACTCATATTACGTGACAATCTGTATTCGTAATTATGATGCTTTAATTTCCCGAATCGCCCAGTCAATCACTTCTAAAAATTGCTTCGATATCAACTCATCCTTCAGTGCAGACAAGGGAATATACCAATTATAGGCATTAACAGAAATTGATTGACCTAGGACTGAATTTAAGCGGTTGAGGAGTTCAGTCTTTTTGGCTTCCAAGTTAAATGGAGGTTCGTATGCATAAATCTCAATCTTGCCACCAGTCCAAATTGTGAAAAACTTTCTATTTTCTCCCTGGTGACTGATTATTCTGGGAATAAGAGACCCTTCAAGTTTACCTTTACCCCAACTAACTTGCATTTTTTCACGATTTATCCAGTTGAAAACGCTTCTGGCAGCTTGAGCTACATCACTCCCTTTTTTTGCCTCTAATTCTTGAAAGAACAAAGACTCATTCCATTGCTTACTCTCATAATTTAGTAGATATGGCGTTAATTTTGCTGCGGCTGGTTGACCAATAATTCTAGGAACAAGAGTCCTTAAACCTTGACCAACGTATTGCTTAATTTCAACTGCCAATACTTCTGCTGGATTCATTTGTTTATTTAGAAACTCCACGATACGTTGAAGTTCAGGAGGAATCTTGTCAGCCACAAAGACTAGACGGACTTTGCCAGCTTGCAGATTTGTCTTGACCTTTTCCCAAAACTCAGATGGGTTAGCATCAGCACCTAGAAAATTGCTTAGTATCTGTTCAGAATCTTGACTTTTTACCTGACAATTAGCGTTAAACTGGGCAATAATTTTCTCAACAGGCCAATAAACCACTGCATTAGCAGCATAGTCGAGCATCTGTCCAGCTACTTCTCGGCGAATTTGAGTGTTGCAGCTGCGCTTGACTTCCACGAGAGTGGGAATTCCATCTTGGTCGAGAAATAAATGGTCGAGTGCCCATCGGTCGATACCATTTTCTTCACATGGCACGGGCATCTCCTCTGAAACTAACAGCCAACGTCTCGGTGCAGCACTGTTTATCTGGTCGCCAGCCAACAGACTCGGATAGTCGGCTAGCAGTTTTTGCAGCAAAGCTTCCGAGTCATAGGGCTGTTCGATCATTTCAACCAGCTGACCGTTGTCTTGAATTAGGTAGATAGCGCCAGTCATCAAAATTCCTTTGGGTTGACCTATTTAAGGTTCCTGTTTTCAAGGTTCGATGTTACATGGCGGCTCGATTCTGCCTGCGAACAGGCTGGTCTGTTTGTGACCATGCAATTTCCAAGCAACCGCCGCGTCATTCAACGGTGACGATGCGATCGCTTCCCACTCTCTGTGGCAACGAACCATTACCGCTGGCGTTCCTCACGGAATAGGCGCAAGATATAAGCTCCCGCCGGGGTTTCCCGCAACTCTTTAATTGCCGCTGCAATTTCATCGGGTAACTCATCTAAGTGGGGCAGACTCGCCCCATACTCCGCAGGCAGTACAGCCGGAGCCGCGAGACAGGCAAACGTGAGGTCTGCTGCCGAAAAGCGATCGCCAACTAAGTAGGAACGTCCATCAGCCAACCGCTCGTTGACGTTCTCGAAGATGCGCTTAATCTTGTCGTGGGCACTGGCTGACGATTCTGCCGTGATATTGTAAGCTCGTCGAGCCATCGCCCGAATCAACGGAAAGACAATTGGAAATAACGCCCGTTCAACAGGGGGTACACCATCGCACCACAGCCTCCGCATCAACTGGCGGTCGTCTAGCAGATAAAAATACGCCCAAAGACGGATGCTGGGACCGAGCTGCTTGTTAAACAAATCTTCGAGTTTTTCCACCTCGCGGCGCAGCTTGGGATCGGCTGGGTGAAGTTTTGCACTTTCAGCCGTCATGCCATCTAGATACTGCAAGATGTCCGAGGAATCGCTCAAAGTAACCGCTTGCGTCACCAGAACGGGAGTCGTTTGTCCGCCGCCACTTTTGCGGGTGGCTAGCCGATGAAAAAGCGGCATATGGCGTTCTTCAATGTAGGGAATCTCAAGCCGTTCTAATGCCCATCGGGCTTTTTCGCAGTAATGACTGACTGAGATGGTGATGAGTCGGGGAACATTTTCTGGCTGCTTTTGCATTTTTGCTAGATCGCGCGATGTGCAACTTTACAGTGTAATCCCCCCAATTGATCGGGGGCTAGGGGAATCGAACAAAGAGAGCAGTTCGCGTTTTGCTCCCCCAACCCCCATTTATCGGTAGGCTAAGAAAAAGTTGCACATCGCATTATATCTGACCTGCGAATACGCGCTCCGCTGGCCCTGTCATGTAAACTCGCTGGTCTATTTCCGACCAGGCGATTTCCAAACAGCCGCCGGGTAATTCAACGGTGGCGACGCGATCGCATCTCCCCGATAACACTCCAGCGACCACAGTTGCACAAGCACCCGTGCCGCAAGCTAAAGTTATCCCAGCGCCGCGTTCCCAGACCCGCATTTTCAGGTAATCTGGGCGCACCACTTGAATAAACTCGGTGTTAGTCCGCTTGGGAAAAACGGGATGATGCTCGAACTGAGGGCCAATGTTTTCTAAGGGAATCGCGGCAACATCCTCCACAAACGTGATGCAGTGAGGATTTCCCATGCTGACACAAGTCACCAACCAAGTAGAATCGGCCACTTCCAAAGGTTGAGCGATTACTTTCTCGTCAGCTGCACCAAGCGTCGTGGGAATTTCCGCTGCCAGTAGTCCCGGCATTCCCATATCGACGGTGACTTTACCATCCGGCTTGATTTGCGGTTTCATGACACCAGCCAGGGTATGAATGCGATATTGAGTTTCTTGAGTAGATTTTCCTTCTAAATCAGCGAGAAATTTGGCTAAACAGCGAATGCCATTACCGCACATTTCCGGTTCGGAACCATCGGAGTTGAAAATCCGCATGGTGTAGTCGGTGCCGTCTTGTCCCGGCATGGCAAAAATCACGCCGTTGGCACCGATACCGAAGTGGCGATCGCAAAACGTGACCGCTTGTTCAGGCGTTAGCCTGGGTTCTGATGAGGAACGATTGTCAATCAGAATGAAATCGTTTCCCAGTCCGTGATACTTAGTAAACTTAATTCCCATTTAGCAATCCTGCGATTAGCAATTTTCGATTAGCATAAACTATGTAATGGGTAATGGTTAATGGCAATCCTTCAATCCTTCAATCAGGCAATTAGCATTAGGAAAAATCTGGCATTATGACAACTGAACTGGAAACAGGCTTACCAAGCACTCGTCTAGTCCAAACATTTGTGAAAGATGGACAAAGGGTTGAACTGAAACTACTCACGAACGATGTACTCGTTGGTAAACTGCGTTGGCAAGATCAGAACTGTATTTGTCTACAAGATGAATCGGATCGGCAGACGCTGGTTTGGCGACACGCGATCGCTTATGTGAAGCCAAAATAATCGGGAATCACCTTTTCCCCAATTACCTTTATTCGCCTGTTCGCTGATTATCAGATGGAAAATACTCTGGCATCGCTTCGCTCACCGGCACATTGAGTGTAGACACCGGGAAAACAGGAGTTTCAGATTCGGGTGCCAACCACTGTTGCACTTGATTGAGGGGAAAACTGCCGCCGCATAAGAGCAGCTGATCGCCCGCTTGCAGCTCGGTGTCGCCCCCCGGAAAGCGGATGAACTTCCCATCTCGCCGAATCGCTTGCACTTGCACCCCGTACTGGCGGCGCATATGCAGTTCGGACAGAGGTTTACCGGCAACTGGGCTGGACTCTGGAACCTGCAACCACTGACAGGGAGCGGTTTCGCTAGGGATTGCCACTTCACCCTTTGCCAGTTGATTAAAGGCAGACTGTTCGTTTGATTCTCCCACCACCAAGAGGCGATCGCCTGCTTGCAGAGAAGTTTGCTTGTCTGGATAGTCCACTTCTTCCCCTCCATTTCGCCGAATTGCCATCAAAGTGACACCCGTCAATCGGCGCATATCCGTCTCCTGTAGCGTCATCCCAATCAGGGGAGAGTTGGGCGGTAGGGAATACCACTTGCTATTCATTTGGGCAGTGGCAATTTGTAAGTCATGAGCAATCTCCCAAGGCGATCGCTCTGGACGCAATGCTAGATAATGGCTATTGCGAATTTGCTGCATTTCCTTCTGGATCTGCCATGTCGGCAATCCACTACCAGCTAATAGATGCGCCGCCAGTTCCAAACTTGCTTCAAACTCCGGTTGCACCACCTCCCGCGCCCCCAGCTGATAAAGCAGTTCGATATCGTTGTTGTGGTTGGCGCGAACCACAATATCCAGATCCGGAGCCAATTCTAAGGCGCGTTTCAGGCAAAGGCGGGTACTCATCGGATCGGGAAGAGCGATCGCCATCCCCTTCGCCTTATCTACCCCCGCAGCTTCCAGCACGTGCAAACTCACCGCATTCCCATAAACATAAGAAACTTCTGCTTCTCTTAACTGCTGAATCCGACTTTCAGACTGGTCAATCACCACCACCGGATAGTTATGCTCCTGCACCAGTCTGACCAGATTTCGTCCCACCCCTCCATAGCCACAAACCACCACATGATTTTGCAAAGGCAAGTCTACCGCCACTTCCCGCGGGTCATCCACGGGATCTAGATACGGCTTCAGCCAAGGCAACTCCAACAATTTTGGCACCAGCCGCATCACAAAAGGCGTCAGTACCAGTGTCACCGCAGTCGTACCCAAAATCAGCAAGTAAACCCGGCGAGAAACCAGCCCCAAAGCTTGTCCCTCACTGGCAAGAACAAACGAAAATTCTCCAATTTGAGCTAACCCCAACCCAGCAATTACAGCAGTTTTCAAAGGATAACCAAACGCTCTGACAATCGGCGTCACAATTAAAAACTTGCCGACAAAAACCAGCAAAACTAGCCCCAGAATTAACTCTAGGTTGTTCCACAGGAAAATCGGGTCGATGAGCATCCCAATCGCCGCAAAAAACAGAGCCGCAAACACATCCCGCAACGGCTCCACATAACTCAGGGTTTGGTCGGCATATTCCACCTCCGAAATCATTAACCCGGCGACAAATGCCCCCATTTCAATCGAAAGCCCTAATGCCTCCGTGAGCAACGCAATCCCCAAACACAGCGCCACCACGCCCAACAGAAACAACTCCCGGCTTTCCGTTTGAGCGAGTAGGCGCAGCAAGGGAGGAATCAGCCAGATGCCTGCTGCCACAGCCCCAGCCGCAAATAATCCGATTTGTAACAGCGCTAAAGCCACAGCCTTGCCAATCGCTTCTGGCGGTTTATCCAGCGCTGGTAAGACAGCCAGCATCAATCCCAATGCCAGATCCTGTACCACCAAAATCCCCAGCATCACCTGAGCGTGAGGCGTCCCCGTCTCATTTCGCTCCATCAGACACTTGAGGACAACAGCGGTTGAAGACAAAGACAGAATTGCCCCCAGGAAGACACCCTTCGCCGGTAAGGTATCCCAAGCTCCGGCGACTCCACAGACTGCAACCGTGACCGCAATCGTCAGGGCAATCTGTAGTCCGCCTCCGCCCAAGGCGATCGCTTTAACTTTTTTCAGTTCCGCAAACGAAAACTCAACGCCCAAGGCGAACAACAAAAAGGCGACGCCAAATTGAGCCAGGGTTTCTATCTGAACCAATTCTTTAATCAGTCCCAACCCCGCAGGCCCAACGACGATTCCCCCCACGATATAGCCCAGTAACGCAGGTTGCCGCAGCAGCGCTACCACCACTCCACCGACGGCTGCTGCTGCCAGAACGGAGACTAAGTCAACAATCAGTCTAAAGTCTTCTTGCACAAGTTTCTTTTATGAGAACAAGTATAAAGGTATATAAACTTTAGGATACAGAGTTTTATGGACTGTGTTAGCGCCATTGCGTCAGGTTTTCCATCGGCAACTGGGATCAAATGATGGAAGGCGGTGGAAACAGTCCAGGCAAGGTGATAGTCTATCCGCTAGTAAATAAAGGTCATAGACGCTTTGTCAATTACTGGATCGGAGAAAATTGCCCGTGATGTCGCTTAAGACTCTGCTTCAATCTCGCCATGCCCGACGGCTGGTTTCTACACTCTTTTCCAGTCAAAAGTCCCAAGCGAACCGTAAAAACCAAGAATTGTTTCTGCTGCCTTTTGCCTTTTTAGTTTCTACTGCTTTGCCAGTTAGAGCTTTGCAGGTACAGGTGGCACCCACCAATCCCCAGCTTGGGGATACGCTATCGATCGTGATTCAGACAGACTCCGCTGGTTCGCAGAGTCCCACGGTTTCTCTCAAACAGAAGACTTACCCCGCATTTTCCCTCGGTCAAAATCGCTTTCGAGTCTTGCTGCCGACAACGCCTTTAGACAAGCCGGGAACGCTACAAATTCGGGTTGCCGGTGATAGGGAAGTCAAAAACCTGTCGCTGCCACTGCGAAATCGCAGCTTCCCCGTGCAACGGATTACGCTACCTCCAGGAAAAGCCGGACAATCAGCAACACAATTTGAACTCGATCGCGTGGCAGCTTTTAAAAAGTTGGTGACGCCGCAAAAGTTCTGGAATGGCCCCTTTCTCAAGCCTAACCGAGGCAGCATCACCAGTATTTACGGGGTTCGCCGTTACTACAATGGCAAATTTGCGAATGACTACTACCATCGCGGGGTTGACTACGCGGGTGGGTATGGTTCGCCGGTAACGGCACCGGCATCTGGAAGAGTGGCGCTGGTGGGACGGGTTGCTCAGGGTTTCCGAGTCCACGGGAATGTAATTGGGATAGATCACGGTCAAGGCGTCACCAGTATTTTTATGCACTTGAGCCGGATTGATGTGAAGGAAGGGGATTTTGTAAAAGCGGGACAGGTGATTGGGGCAATTGGTTCAACGGGGGCTTCAACTGGGCCTCACTTACATTGGGGATTGTATGTAAATGGTCTTTCCGTTGACCCAGTACCTTGGCGAACTCAAGGAGTTGAATGAGGGTTTTTGAAGTTTTGATGAATTTTTTTAGGTTTTAATGTATTTGGTGTTGTATTAAGGAAAGATTGTGGCAGGGTTGCGTCTGCTTGCACGAGATGGCGAAGCATTTTTCGATGCCTTCGACTACCCTACCGGGAGCCAGTGTAGGCTTTTCCTGAGCGAAAGCTTTGCGGACGGGGATTGTAGACAGTCATCTGTGCTACGCAAATGTTGAATAGCCTACTATGGGAAAAATCCCGAAAATTCCCACTGTCAAAGCAATTGTGTTGGTTCGACAACCGACTAATGTTAAGCCTGCGTAGTTTTGCGTATTTTGAGGCGCTGGTTATGCCAGGATAGATGAGTGGGCATGGGCGAAAAGACATCAACGCAGGTTTCGGTTTCGTTGAGGGCGTATAAACCCTCGAAAACGGGCAAGCACTTTTAGGGAAGCGGTAATCCCTGCCTCGCTTTCCTAGCCAACCAAAACAGTTTGGATGGGGTATCCAGCAGGATTTTTAGATGAGTATTGAAAAGATTGTTGAACAAGCCCTGCAGGATGGTTATCTGACGCCAGCTATGGAAGCAGAGGTGGGGCGCATCTGTGACACGGCTTCTGAGCTTTCGATTGAAGAATACATGGCTCTAGACCGTCTGATGGGCGCACTGTTAACTGGGGAAGTGGTTGCAGTTCCTCGAAAACAGTTCATCAATGTGATGGAAGAGTTGGTGCTGACGGAAGCGATCGCCAGAGTCGCAGAAATTGAGGCAACGAGCGATCGCGTTCTGGATGTCGGCGATATTGCCGCCTACGCGCTCAATCGCTTGCCTCCGCTGTATGCCACGACGGAGGAAGGTGCTAGCTATCAGCGAATGCGGGCAAAGGATGAACTCCAAGAGCTGATTACCCAGCAAGTGAGTGAAGCGATCGCCCGGAATCTGGATCGTCCCGAATTTTTCCCAGAACGGCAAGCTCTCAGCAAAGCTAACGACAGCGACGTGTTCAAGCAGGTGAGTTCCTTACTACAAACCTACGCACCCAGCTTTGAACCCCAATCCAGTAACTATAGAAACGAATAATGGGCAATCGATAACTCTTCCGGGCTACCTGCGAACCAGCACTAGCGTCCCTTTAGCGACCAGAGGATACAGCATCCGAATATCTTGATTTCGCATTCGCAAGCAGCCGTGGGAGACTGCTTGCCCGATCAGGTGTTCTTCGTTGGTGCCGTGAAACCCAATTTGATGACGCCCATCCGACCAAAAGCCAATCCAGCGATCGCCTAAGGGATTATGATTGGCTCCAGATGGGATGACTTCACCCGTGATCGGTTGACGCCACGCCGGATTTTGGTTCATTTGCAAAACTTGGAACGAACCCGTGGGCGTTTCCCAACCCAACTGCCCCACCGCCACGGGGTAACTGGCTTGCAGCCGATCGTTACGGTAAATATAAACCAGGCGATCGCTTAAATCGACAACGAGATGCGATTCCCTTGCAAATACCGCCTGAGCGATTTGGGGCACTGAATATTCCCGATCGATTGAGCGGCTAAACTTTGAAGAGCGATTGTTTCTCCACAAGTCTCCAAGCTTCCTTACTGCCAAATTGCCAACATTGCCCTGACTCTCAATCGGGGAAGCCAACGTCAACCTTGAAAAACTTGTCCGCCAAGAAACTGAGAACAACACCACCGCTGTTCCAAAACAAATTAGCATCAAGCTCCCTTGGAGCGACTCATCTCTTGGCATAGCGGTATGAGCTTAAGAATGATTACGGGTCAAAATAACCAGCTGTAGAGCATCATCGTCGTGGGTAATCATCCGGGGTCAATGGCAACTGACAACTCACCACCAACCCCGGACAAAAGAGATCAATTTCTTGACTCAATCGTGGCTGCTAAACCTTTAGAGTTGAGCATTTGCTGCATTTCCAAAGCGCGATCGCGGGTGCTAAAAGCTCCCGCCTGCATCACCGTCCGACCGTTGGAGAGCGTGCGGAAGGCATCGGGTGCGAGCGATCGCACTAAAGCCTCTTGGCGCGAATTCTGGGCATCCACCACAACCCGATAACGCAAACCTAGAGCCGGTTGACTACCCCCAGCTCGGCGGGGCGTCCCGCTCCCGCTAGCAGTCCGACTGTTGCCGATATTCCCCAAAGGGACATCAGGGTTTGGCACTGGCAGCAAATCTGAGGACGCCGAAGCTGGGAGAGGCTCCTGTGGTGCTACCCCGAAGTCCAGAGTCCGGGGTAAAACAGGCGACGGTAGCGCCGGTAATGTGGAAGCTGACGACGGTAGCGCCGGTAATGTGTTAGACGCTCTGGGCTTTGGGGAAGTCGGCAGCGGCGACCTGGCAACGGTCGGACGGTCGGGAATTCCTAAGGGTGTCGTTCGGGGAAAAGGCGATATCGGTAAAGGAGATGACGCTCTAGGCTGCTGGGGCGGCTGCAACGTCGGTAATCCGTAAGCTGACGTTCTCCGTGGCTGAGAGGTTGGGGCTGGCGGCTGAACGGGAATTCCGATCCCGGTGCTGTCGGTGGGTGCCGATTGTACTGGAGCTAAAATCGCTAGATTCGGGCGTGGGAGTAGCGGCAATTGAGAATTCCCATTCCCCGCCAGTGGCTGAATCGGTGTCAGGGCTTCCTGTGGTGGCAGGGAAGCGGTGGGAAGCGGTTTCAGAAGACCGCTGGCTACGGGAGCGTCTGCAAGCGGGGTGGGCTGGCTTGCCATGCCCGTCAGGTCAATGCGTCCTTCCGTTTTGGCAGCGATCTGATTGCCAAAGGCAGGAATCACTTGGCTCGAAGCCTTGGTGTTAATGTCCAATAGACCATTGGCACGAAAAATATTGCCTCCCGGTTCGCCAGCAGTTCCTAAATCGGGACGGGCTTGGGAAATTGCCACCAACCCATAGCGAGAGTTGTTTTCAATAATATTATTCCGGAGAACGGGTGTTGCCTTGGTTTCTACGACGACCCCATCTTTGTTGCCACTGATGCGATTAGCAATTAGCTGCGGGGCAGCATTATGACCCACACTAATGCCAAATCCCGTATTTTCAAACACATTCTCCCGCACTTCCGGTCGGGAAGTCCCGTAAATCGTCATCCCATTGCCCCCGTTTTCAGAGAAGTAGTTGTTGCGAATGATGGGGGCACTGTTGCCAGTGACGGCAATTCCATCGTGGTTACTTCCCGTAAAGGTGTTATCCACCACCATCAAATTGGTGGATTCAATCCAAAGACCGTAACCTCGTGGATTCGGATTGGTTACGGTGACGCCCATCAGCCCTGCCTGATTTGCCCCAGCGATCGCTATATTTTGACCGCCAAAGAAGCGACTGAGAAACTGACCGCCGCCGAGTATGACAATATTCTCACCTTTGCTGGGGCGATCGCCCTGAATCGTTACACCGGCTTTTAGTCTTAAAGGAAAGGTTTCACCCGTCTCGGTGCTGTAGGTGCCTGGTGCCAGTACGATGGCGGTATTGGGCTGAGCTACCTGCAAGGCATGAGTAATGGTTTGGAACGGTGCCTGCTCGTCTCCAGTACCATTGCTGTCATTTCCCGCAGAGGGGTTGACATACAACCGATTCATTTGTGACATCTGCCCATCCGGGGGAACCTGAGCCACAGTAGACTCTGCCTTGATTGCCGTAACGTCTAGGCACGGTGTTGCGATCGCAGTCACTAATCCTAGGAAAATGCTACAGGTACGAACAGACGGGCGGCATTTTCCGACTAGGGCATTCAATTGACGATTGTGGGGGCATCTCAAACTCACGGATCTACTCCTCTCAAGTTGGCACTGCAATATCGGGAAAGGCTGATGGAAGAAAGCACCTAGTTTTAGTCCATGCACACCTATTCTGGTATAGAGGCTACCCGTCTGTTTACATTTCTTACATTTTTAAAAAGACCCCAACAGCTAACAGCTCATCAACCTGAGTATCCTCTTCAAAGTGAGGAATTCGGTGGGCATCACAAAAGAAAATTCTGTGGGGGCATTCTTTGAATGATAATACTGCTGTTAAACGCTCTTAAATAGGTAGGTACAAAAAACTAGAAAAAAGTAGGCTAAAGACTTGGGATAAGGACGCTGCTTGCTCCTAACCCATAGACGAAACGCCACTGACTTAGTTCACAACCCGCACGATATCAGCAATGTTCGTTTTGCTCAACCTCGTTAATCCCCGCATTCTATTTTTTATTCAGTCGGATAAAATATATGGGGCAATTGAGACAATTTGGCTGGTACGTGCTACCCTGTTACCTCAAATATTTCGGAAATTAGGGGAACTAGACTGCTACGATGAAAAATAATGGAGTGGTTGCGATGGGCGAGAAACACAGCGTTCGAGAGCCAGTCGGTGACTTGCTCATACAAGCACAGCCAGCGGTTTGCCGCATTCTAGACGCTAATTTAGACCGAGCCAGAGAAGGCTTGCGGATTATCGAAGAATGGTGTCGCTTTGGCGTGAATAGCGCCCAATTAGTCAATGAATGCAAGCAAATGCGACAGGAGCTAGCCAAATGGCATGGCATCGAGCTTCGGGCGGCGCGGGATACCCCAGGTGATGCGGGCACGGAGTTGACCCATCCTCAAGAACAACAGCGCTCTAGCATTCAGCAGCTGTTGCAAGTCAATTTTGCGCGCGTGGAAGAAGCCCTGCGGGTGCTGGAAGAATATAGCAAGCTTTACGACCCCGACCTAGGCTCGGCGGCTAAGCAAATGCGCTATCGGGTGTATACGCTGGAGAGCAATTTGCTGGCTTACCGGCGACATCAGGTGCTGTTGCGATCGCATCTGTACCTCGTTACCTCTGCCTCAGAACAGCTATTTTCCATCGTTGAAGCCGCCCTGCAAGGGGGATTGACTCTGGTACAGTATCGAGAAAAAATTGCCGACGATTCTGTGCGAGTCGCTCACGCTTCCAAACTCCGCCAGCTATGCCATCAATACGGTGCCCTATTTATCATGAACGACCGGGTGGATCTGGCTTTGGCAGTGAATGCCGATGGCGTGCATCTGGGACAACAAGATATCTCCATTGCCCTCGCCCGACAGTTGCTGGGGCCACAACGCCTGGTTGGTCGCTCTACCACGAACCCGGAAGAAATGCAGCAAGCTATCCAGGAAGGTGCTGACTATATCGGAGTTGGCCCCGTTTATGAAACTCCAACTAAAGTAGATAAAGCTGCTGCCGGTCTAGATTATGTCCGCTATGCTGCTGAAAATGCCTCGATTCCCTGGTTTGCCATTGGGGGCATTGATGCGAATAACTTAAATGATGTGCTGGAGGCGGGAGCCGAACGAGTGGCAGCTGTCCGCGCCATCATGCAGGCAGATCAGCCCATGTTAATGACTCAGTATTTCCTCTCTCAGCTGAGCCGTCTGCAAACTCTCCGCGCCGTTGATGTTCGCGTTGCCCAATCTCATGTTTAGTCCGTCTAGTCAAATCGCGCTGCAAGTGAATGGGGAACCCCGCACCTGCCCGCCCCAAACTAAATTGCCCCAGTTGTTAGAACATCTGGGGTTAAACCCTCGCTTAGTGGCGGTTGAGTACAACGGTGAGATTCTCCATCGACAGTTTTGGTCGCAAACGGAGATCAAAGAGGGGGACGCGATTGAAATCGTCACCATCGTCGGCGGAGGCTAATTGGAAGATGAGAATGGCTTAAGATAAATTCCAGGTCGTTTCTCGGAAAACAGCCACAAGATTTGCTCCCCATACTGTGCTTTTCATCTGTTGTTTCTAGTCCAGTTTCTGGATAACGCATATCGATCCCGTCATCCTTTCGAGTACGGATTCCCGATGAGGAAATCCGCCCCGAATTGCTCCCGCGCCAGTCGAGTGGAGGCGATACATTAATAGATGTAGCCCGGATCGCTCGATAGTTAGGAAGATGCTGGGAGTTGCTGCCAGCCGCTACAGTTTTAATCAGATTGAATAGGCACAGTATGTATGCGTAATAAACTGCTTTCAGCAATTCAACCCCTTTTGAAATCTTTGTTCGTCTTTGGTCTGCTCCTTACCCTAACGCTGGGTCATGCTGACGGAGCCTTAGCAGCCCGCACCGGCGGTCGGATTGGAGGCGGTTCTTTTAGAGCGCCCAGTCGCACCTATGCGCCTCCTAGCCGTACCTATGCACCACCATCCGGCGGATATTATCCGGCTCCTTATCCTGGGGGTGGATTTGGGTTCCCGTTGCTGTTTCCCTTCTTTGGCATCGGGGGCGGATTTGGCGGTGTGTTTACGATTTTGATTTTCCTGGCGATCGCTAACTTCCTGATTTCCAGCTTCCGTCGCGTTGGGGTTGGTGATGCGGGTGAAGCTGATTCTCTGGGCTACGGCAATCCCAAAGTTTCCGTGGCAGAGGTGCAAGTGGGTCTTTTGTCAGAAGCTCGCAGCTTGCAAGGAGAATTAGACGAGTTGGCGCGTACATCTGATATGAGTTCCGCCATCGGTCGTGCCCAAGTGCTTCAGGAAAGTACCCTAGCTTTGCTACGTCACCCGGAATACTGGGTGTATGGGGCAGCCGAATCTCAGCGAACAGCGTTACAAGCCGCAGAAGCCAAGTTTAATCAGCTAGCTCTGGGCGAACGCAGCAAATTCACGGAAGAGACTCTCTCGAACGTTAACAATCAGCTCAAGGCAGCAGCACCCAAAGCATCTTTACCGGCGGCATCTGAGGAAGCTGGCAAGCTGGCAAATCAGCTGATAACCGAAGGTCCTGGGGAATACATTATTGTGACGATTTTGGTGGGTGCCGAAGGCGATCTGCAACTACCGAAAATCAACAGCACTGACGATTTGCGTCAAGCCTTGCGTCAGATTGGTGGCATCTCTAGCGATCGCCTACTTGCTGTAGAAATTCTCTGGGCACCTCAGGCAGAAGGCGACACGCTTACCTCTGATGATTTGCTGGCTGAGTATCCCAATCTGAAACTTGTTTAACCCACAACGGGTAAAGGCACTCTGGCTATACGCCTTTACCCATTTCTTCTGAAAGTGAGGCTGGGAATCAGCCTCCTTTTTTCAATTTTGGGCAAAATAGGAGGGATTCATTATTTACTTTTTTCCCGTTGGATGGTATTATTTAGATAATAGAAATCTGTACATTTTTAAAAATTTCTTGAATATTTCCATTATAAAGAATTAGATCTAAGATCATGAAATGATTATACCAACAAACTAGCTTAATTTTTGACAATTTTTTGTTCATCGTTAAATTTTTAAAACCCTGAAATCAGGTGCAGCGACATCTCTACAAATTCAAACCTATTTAAAGCGTTTCTGCTCGCTGCGATAGCGGAGCAATTCAGCGACAAAGGCGACAAAACCTGACACAATCATCAGCATCACGCTGAGAGCGTTGATATCTGGTTTGACGCCAGTGCGGATGCGGCTAAAGATTTCTAGCGGTAAAGTTGTGGCACCCGTACCGGCAGTAAAGCTGGCAATCAGAAAGTCGTCCATGCTGAGGACAAAGGCTAGCAGGCAACCGGAAATAATCGCTGGCATTAATTCCGGAAGCAACACTTGGATAAAAGCTTGTACTGGCGTCGCCCCCAAATCGAGGGCAGCTTCTTCTAAATGGGGGTTTAAGCCGCTAATTCGAGAAGAAACCACTAAGGCGACGTAGGCAAGACAAAAGACGACATGAGCTGCCACAATTGTCCACAGGCTCAACGGCGTGCCAATTACTGCTAAAAATACTAGAGTGGCAACTGCGATCGCAATATCGGGAATAATCAACGGCAGATAAGAAACACCGCGATACAAGCTTTTCCCCGGAAAGGTATAACGGGCTAAACCAACTGCCATTAAGGTGCCTAAGACGGCAGCGATCGCTACTGCACACAAAGCCACGGTTAAGCTATTTTGCAGCGCCGTCAGGATGCGGGAGTCCTGAAACAGCTTCAGATACCATTTGAGGGTGAATCCTTCCCAACCGGCGCTATAAGTAGACTCGTTAAAGCTATAAAACGTCAGTACCAGAATCGGCAGGTACATATAAAAGAACATCAGCAGTGTGAAAATAACCTGCCAAGAAAGACGAGGTTTATCCTGGGACTTCAACATAATCTCTAAAGGGATTTCCTCCTGCTGATGGCTGACGGTGCCTGTCATTCAATTTCACCATTTGTCGGGGAAAGCGATGCTGCTAGCGCAGCGGCTTCGCTACGCACTGCTATTTCTATCACTTTACTTGATGCGATCGAATGTCTGGAAGAGTGCGATCGCGTCTCAAGTGTAACGTTTCGGTAATTTTTTAAATATTTGTATCATTTTATACTATTTTTTTGTGAATTAGGGTTATACTTATAGAATGGGGATCTGTGCGTTCAGGTAAATTGATTTTGAAGCATACGCTTTAGACACTGCATAGCGCGTTGGCGTTCGCGAAGCGCTTAGGAAAAAGGGAAAAGAAGGCGATCGCGTTGGTGTTATAGTGACAGAAGTTGCGGCACTATGGGAAAAGATGGCTACCCGACAGCTTACGGTGGAACTCCCTGAAGCAGTATTTCAACGGTTAGCTCGTATTGCCGAGTTGACAGATCAATCGCTGGAAGCATTAGCGGTACAAAGCATTACTAGCAACTTACCACCCTCATCTGAAAATGCACCGCCAGAAATCCAAACTGAATTGTTTGTGATGCAGACGCTTCCGGTTCAGGAACTTTTGAAAGTCGCTCATAGCCATCTGCCATCCACCCAACAACAACGCCATTTGGTACTTCTGGAGAAAAATCAAACTGGTTTAATTACAGCACCCGACGAACGCCAAGAACTTAGGGATTTAGGTAAGGCATCTGACCAGCTTATGCTGCGAAAAGCTTATGCTTGGGCTATCTTACGCTGGCGGGGTCATTGAGTGCCAGCACTAGAAGAATTACCAGTGGAATAACCAGTGGAATAATAGTGTCCTCAATTCCTAACATAGTTCGGAAGCAGGTTTCGGCAGAAGCCGGACACCGCTGCGAATATTGCCGCACATCTAGCCGATTAATCGGGATGCCGTTAGTAATGGACCACATTATACCCAAGTCTGCTGGTGGTAGTGATGAGCGTGAGAATTTGGCTGCATCCTGTTATCGCTGCAATGAGTTTAAAGGTACTAAAACTCATGCTATTGATTCAGAAACGGGCGAATTACTGCCTCTGTATTAAATTTAACAATTACTATATATGGACGCACAGATTCCCATTATATAAATATACCACTTAAAGCAGCAATTGTCTAGTACCAATTACCAATTATTTGAAAAGATAATTCCCTGAAAATATTGGCTGATAAAAAAAGGATTACTGAGCTTAACAAATCGCTATTCCTACAAATTACGATAAACATCCTGGCGGCTTCCAATTCTTATCAGAATTACTAACAATTCCAAATCCCGAATTTCGTAAATAACTCGGTAGTCTCCCACTTGAATCCGGTACTAATTTTCTTGTCCTTGTAGCTTTTTTACTCCTGAAGGACGCGGGTTTTCGGCTAAAGTATCGATTCTATGCTGGAGACGTTCCTGAAATTCCCTAGACAAAGCGTTGAATTGCTTCTGGGCTGGGCGCGAAAACTCTATTTAGTAAGTCATGACAGCCCTAATTCTGTCTTAATCGATTCCCAAGAAACAGTTCCTTCCTTTTCTACCGCCGCCATTATCTTTTGGGACTCAGCTATGTCAATTCTGTCCTCCTCCTCTTCAATTAAACGCTCTAAAAGATACAAATCCTTAAGGGAAATCAAAGCAGCTACGTTTTTTCCGTTGTGCTGTAAAATAACAGATTCTCCAGAGACTACCTGTTTAACAAGGTTAACCAGGTCTTGATGAACCTCAGTTAAATTGAATCTGGTGATGTCATGGTTGTCGTTCACGATGTCAACTCTTAATAGTTCTATCGCCTTACTTTTGCGGTGTGCTATCGCCGTATTTAATTAAAAGCGCGATCGCTATACTCACCGCAAAAATTAAAACCATACTCAAAGACGAGCCAAATCCCCAATTCTGAGTTGCACCTAAAAACTGGTTATAAATCAAGCGGGATATCGTCATGCTGGAGGCACCGCCCAGCAATTCCGGATCGACAAAATCCCCTAAAGTGCTAATAAATACTAGCAAAGAACCCGCAGCAATTCCCGGTAGCGTTTGAGGGACAGTCACTTTCCAAAAAGTGTCAATCGGATTCGCCCCCAAATCGGCAGATGCCTCCAGCAACCGCCGATCCAGTTTTTCTACAGAAGCGTAAAGAATTAACACCATGTAGGGCAAATAACTGTAACCCATCCCAATAAATACGGCTGAACTCTGGTTGAGCAACTCCAAAGCAGGAAGTCCTAAAGCCGTTAACATCGTGTTCAGGACACCCGTAGGGCGCAAAATTGTAATCCAGGCGTAAGAACGCAGCAGCGATGATGTCCACAAAGGCAAGACAAAGCCTAGCAGCAGCAAATTTCGCCACTGTTTCGGTGCCATTTGACCAATCCAGTAGGCAACCGGGAATCCTAGTAAAAGACAAACGATTGTAGTGCCAATTGCAAAGAATAGCGATCGCGCGATCACCTGCAAGTAAACTAGCTGAAATACCAGCGCATAGTTATCCAAACCGCTAGGATTCACCACATCCCCAGGTCGGATTCCTGGCACTAAACTCAGCTGAAAAATCACCAGCGTTGGCAGCACTAGCAACAAAGCCAACCAGATCCCAGCAGGGCCAAGCAGCGCCATTGGTTCCAACCACTTCAAGCCGGGGCGTCCTTTGCTGCCAATTAGCACTGGCGATTCTACAGTTCCATCAGAGGGAGTGGGATTGGGAATAGAGGGAGGGGAAGTTGGGGTAGACACAATAGAAAAGAGTTTTGAGTGCGTGAGTGCGTGAGTTTTAAGTTAGTAATGAAAGATGATTGATATGAAGTATCGATTATTGCTTCAATTCATAATTCAAAACTCAAAATTATTTAATGTTAGCTGCTCGTCAATCGAGTCCAATAAGATTCATAAACTTCGGCAACTTTTCCAAGTGGTGCCACGCCTTCACATTGGGCAAGTACCGACTCTGGGGGAAATAAAATCTGATTGTTACGGATTTCATCTGGTAACTGGTTGTAGCCAGCTTGATTGGGTGTCGCAAAACTTAAACGTTCGCAAATCTGGGCGGCGACATCAGGTTGCAGCATAAAGTTGATCCAGGCATAAGCTGCTTCTGGATTGGGAGCGGTTATTGGAATGACCAGAGTGTCAGTCCACACCGAAGAACCACTCCGAGGAATTAGATACTGTAAGTTTTTATTTTCTGGAATAATTTCATTGGCATCAGATGAAAATCCCATCGCCAGCAGCAAATCCCCAGTTAAAATTTGAGTTTTCCAGGCATCAGAGGTGAAAGAAGCGAGCGCGGGTTTGAGCGCTACTAACTTTTCATACGCCTGTTTAATTTGCTGCGGGTCTTTTGAGTTGTAAGAGTACCCCAGCATTTTCAACACCGCACCCATGACTTCCCGAACATCATTCAGCAAGGTCATCCTTCGAGACAGTGCCTGCTGATTGTCCCAGAGATAATTCCAATCTTCTGGCGGTTGCTTCAGCTTTTGGGTGTTGTAAATTAGACCAGTTGTTCCCCAGCTCAGGGGTACGCTGTAGCGGTTTTCTGGGTCATAGACGGGATTTTGGAAGCGGGGAAACAGCCGATCCAAACCTACGATGCGGGAGCGATCTAATTCACTGAGCAAGCTCAGTTCTACCATCTTTCTCACCGTATAGTCAGATGGGTAAATAATGCTGTAGTCCCCGCCTCCCAACGCTTGAATCCTGGCTAGCATCGCTTCGTTGGAATCATAGACATCAGCAATGACCTTGATTCCGGTCTCTTTGGTAAAGCGCTTTAACAAATCCTCATCTGTATAGCCCGCCCAAGTGTAGATATACAACAACTTGTTGTTGGATGTATCGGAGTTGGCTGGTGCCGAGCGCACTTGGGCAAGCGTCCAGCCGCACCCAGACATTGCCAGTCCGAGGGTAGCGGCAGCTGACGTTTGTAAAAACCTACGTCGTGTTGGGTGTTTTGGGGTCGTCTGTTGAGCAGTTGGAGGCACGGGATTCAGCAAAATTGCACTTGTATAAACTGTATTCAGCCCGGTCGGTTCCGGGAATGTCGCGCCTGTGCATTGTCTCTAAGCATTCATTGCCAGACAATCGGTAGCCGCCCAGTGAGCATAGATGGGGGTATGGAAGGCAGGCTCAATACCCACAGTATTCATCTGCCGAACTGTTAAGCGATCGCCTAAAAGTAACTCCACCACATAATGAACATGGGTTCCCATGTACATCACATGCTTCAGACGACCTTCAAAGCAGTTGATTGGCATCGCTGGCGGATACAGACTCAGCTGAATCTTCTCTGGACGCACGCATACCACAACCTCCTGAACACCAATCGCATCCCAAGGCTCCAACGGCTGCACTACAATTGGCAAACCGCTTTTGGTCACAACTTTCACCGTTGAGTAGTCAGAAGCTTCAATCCGCCCCTCAAACAGATTGGTATCCCCAATGAAATCCGCCACAAATGGCGTTTTGGGATGCTCGTAGATTTCAGTAGGCGAACCAATTTGCTCAATCTTGCCCCCGCGCATTACCGCAATCCGGTCGGAGAGACTCAGCGCTTCCTCCTGGTCGTGCGTCACCATCACAAACGTCAAGCCCAGGTCTTGATGTAAATTGGATAATTCCACCTGCATTTGTTTACGCAGCTTCAAATCCAATGCCCCTAGGGGTTCATCCAGCAAAACCACCGCTGGACGATTCACCAGCGCCCGCGCTAAAGCCACTCGTTGCTGCTGTCCCCCGGAAAGTTGGGAGGGAAAGCGGTTGGCATAGGTTTCCATTTTGACCAGCTTCAGCGCTTCTTGCACTCGCTCGGCAATTTCTGTTCTGGGTCGCTTTTTAATTCGCAATCCGAAAGCAATATTTTCCCAAACGCTCAAATGGCTAAACAAAGCATAGCTCTGAAAGACAGTGTTCACCGGACGCCGGTGGGGCGGCACATGGTTCATGGTCTGCCCCTGAATCAGCACCTCTCCCGCCGAGGGAGATTCAAACCCAGCCATTAAGCGCAGAGTTGTGGTCTTGCCACAGCCAGAGGGACCTAGAATACTGAAAAATTCTCCTCGGCGGATCTCCAGATCAACCCCCCGAACCGCTGTTTCTCCATTGAATACCTTAAAAACCTTGCGGAGTTCCACATCCAGTTCATTTGTAGTCTCCGGAGAGCGTTGTTCTGCTAAAGAAGTTTGAGACATAGTTGATGATTCCCAGTCGCGATGCCCCACAGAGTTTTGAATTGCTCAACACACGCCGTCGCGTCTGTTTTGTGAAGGCTGAGCCGATGATGCTAGGTTGAGCGTTGATTGCTAACTTTGGTTTATTTTAGCTGTCGGACTCAGTCCTATTGCGATTCGCTTAAAAATTTGCCATTCTCCGATGCGTTGAACCTGAAAAAGTACAAGTGATTCCCGCTCTCTGCGAGATCCCATTTCCACGGCACCGCCGCTTCATCTTATTGAAGTGTGAGGATACACTATGTAGGAGCAATCCCTCTGTGAATTGCCGCCCACTGAAAATACCTTTTGTTTGCCTGTTTAGAGCCAATTTATCCAGCCTCCTGCTATGACCTTAATCGCTCAGTCTTCCTCAATTGGGCGTCAATCGACCCCCCGAACTGTGGGCCGACGCTTCCAATCTGTAATTTTCATGCTGGTCGTTACCTTACTCTTGGTGGGTGGGATTGGCTCTCGTTTAGTTTATTTACAACTGGTTCAGGGGGAACGTAACCGACAACTGGCAGAAAACAATCGGATTCGTTTGATTCCCAAACAGCCAGCACGAGGCACCATTTTCGACCGCAAAGGCAGAGTTTTGGCAAGCAGTCGGCTGTCTCACTCGGTTTTTTTGTGGCCCATCGCCCGCAAGCAGAAGGAGTGGCCCGCTACCCTCAGACGCCTTTCAGAGCTGTTAAATGTTCCTCAGAGCGAAATTCAAAAGCAACTAGAAAAAGCCGGTTATACCTCTACCTCGCTGTTACGGATTGCTCGTGACATCAATCCTGCCCAAATTACGGCGCTGGAAGAGTACAGGAGCGAACTAGGGGGCGTAGAGGTGGATATTGAAGGGGTACGGAACTACCCCAACGCTGAGGTGGCAGCTCACGTCTTAGGGTATACGGGGGAAATGAACGATGAAGAGCTAGCTTTGATGAGAGATCAAGGCTACCGCTTGGGTGATGTGATTGGTCAGATGGGTGTGGAGGCAGCTTTTGAAAAACCGCTACGGGGGGAATGGGGCGGTCAACAGGTTGAGGTAGATGGTGCGGGTCAAGTGTTGCGGATTCTCGGTCAGAAAAAGGCAAAGGCTGGGAAGGATGTGCATTTAACGCTGGATCTGGATTTGCAGAAGGCAGCGGAGCGGGCACTGGGCGATCGCAAGGGCGCAATCGTGGCAATGGACCCCAACAATGGGGCGATCTTGGCGATGGTTAGCCGTCCCGCCTTCGATCCCAATGTTTTCTCTAAGCGGATTACCCCAGAAACCTGGAAGAAAGTGCAAAGTAAGGGCAACCCCTTCGTCAACCGCGCTTTAAGAGTCTTTCCACCGGCGAGTACCTTCAAGATTGTCACGGCTAGCGCGGGTCTTCAATCGGGTAAATTTTCTCCGAACACGGTATTAGGAACCTATCCTTACTTAACCGTCGGCGGGATTCGGTTTGGGGAATGGAACCATGCTGGATTTGGCCCCTTGGGATTTGTCGGGGCGCTAGCGATGAGTAGCGATACTTTCTTTTATCAGATTGGCAGAGGAGTGGGCGGTCCTACCTTGATTGAGTGGACTCGGAAGTATGGCTTTGGTCAAAAAACGGGGATTGAGTTATCTTCAGAAGAACTGCCAGGGTTGGTTGCGGATGCCGCCTGGAAGCAGAAGCGATTGAAGCAGGAATGGACAGTCGGAGACACGGTAAATATGTCCATTGGTCAGGGTTTCTTGCAAACGACGCCGCTACAAGTTGCCGTAATGTTTGCGGTTCCTGCAAATGGTGGCTATCGAGTTAAACCTCACCTGCTGAAAGATAATGAGGCGTCCAAAAATTGGCGAGAGTCCTTGAATATGAAATCAGAAACGGTGCAGGTGCTGCGCCAAGGGCTGCGGCGCGTTGTGAGTAGCGGTACTGGGAAAGCGGTGAATGTGCCAACTCTTCCCCCAGTTTCCGGTAAGAGCGGTACGGCAGAGGCTCCACCGGGTCTGTCTCACGCCTGGTTTGGTGCTTATGCGCCAGCGGACAAGCCAAAGATTGTGGTTGTGGCTTTTGTGGAACACTCTGGAGGCGGCGGCGGTAAGGTGGCAGCCCCGATGGTGTTACAAGTTTTGGAGGCTTATTTTCAGGTCAAGAAACCCGCTAAACCAGCTAAGTAAGTTGTGAGGGGTCAGTTGTTAGCGTTTGGGTAAACAACTGACAACTGACAACTGACTCCTGACTGCTATCAATTTCTCTGCAACGACCTAACTTCGATGACGCCGTTGGGTGCGAACACCACGCTGAATTGGGCGAGGGGTTCCTGGGGGACAGCGTCTGGCGAGTTGCTCGGCTGGAATAATTTAGGAAGGGGAGTTTCATCCTCGTAATCAAAGGCTGGTTGATTTTTTGGCTCGTAATCGGCGACGACACCGTCTTTGGTTACGGCGACGCGGTATTGTAAACTCCTGGGGAAACTGGGAGTGCCTTGCCAATTTTGCTTGAGTTGTTCGGAAAGCCGATCTTTCAAACTTCCTAGCTGAGTGGGATCGGTAATTTCTGGGCCCAGACTGGGTTTTTCTTTATACCCATACCAGGGACTCACTTGCGGGACGCCTCGCCTAGTAAATACCACCCGGAACTGAGCGAGCGGTTCTTTGGTTCTGTCGCTACCAGTGGCGGGGATATAGAGCAATTCTGGGAGCGGGGTTTCTTCTAAGCGATCGCCTGCTGCTGAGTTAACTGGCTTGTAACCCACCACGGCTCCGTCTTTCCCCACACCCACGCGATAAACTAACTCTTGCCGAAACTGGCGGCGAGTCGTCCACTTTTGATAAATGTTGTTTTGCAGTTTCCGTTGTAAGAAGTACAGCTGGGTGGGATCGGTAATCTCCGGTGCTGCCGTCACCAGGGTTTCTAAGTCGGCAGCTTCAGCGCTGGATGGCGTCGGGCTTGTCGTAGGCTGCTCGGACGCCACGGGGCTAGCAGGCGTCGTCGAGCTGGAGTTGGGCTGAGGCAAAGGATCTTTGGGATTCTTGACTTCGGGAGGGGGAATCATGAAAAACGCGATCGCTGCCAATGCCAAACTCGTAACCCCAACAGCTGCCGGTGCCGCACGTTGTGCCACCGGCACTTCAGCCTTCGCATAGCGTTTAGAAACCGGCGCGATTGACAGCATGATGTCTGGCAGCGTGCGACCATCAGCCAGGAACTGATCCACAGCCTCCACCAAATCAAACAGCTGTACCGTCGTGATATCAACTTGCCTCGCTGGGACGGTTGTGGATGCCCCAGAGCTATGAGTCGAGTCGGCACTACTTCCTGGCGACTGAACAATTAACCGATGCAGATGGTCATCTACTTTTTGAAACTGCACTAAGCTCGGCTTGTCCTTCAGACTATGCGAGTGAGGCACCCCACTCAAGAATTCTTGAGCATAGTTGCTGGCTGCTGTCACCAGGCTTTCAAAAAAGTCACGTCCTCCCGTTAATGGCTTCTCCTTACCCGCAAAATGGCACTCAGCATTAACCAGGATAGACATTAAGGGTCGGGTGTCCACCTGACCAGCAGCTGTAGCATCGCTTAACCCTTCTAGGATCAGCGTGCAATTAGGCAGACTGTACGGACGGCGAATAGTCATTTTCAGTTGGTAATTGGTAATTGGTAATCGGGAAAAAAGTAATTGGTAATTGGTAACTGGTAATTGGGGAAAAGTTCTAAGTTTTGAGGGTTGAGTTTTCAATTCAAGAACTTTCTTTTCGTCTCAAAACTCAACACCGATGCTCATAACTCTCATTACCGATTATCCCTTTTCCATGAAAGTTACACTTCTCCATCAAAAAGACTACTCCAAAATCTTTGCATTCCAGACGTTCCCGTACAAAATAGCAGCTCGCTTAACAGCTCAATAGCCAGATTGTTTAACTTCTCATCAGAGTTATAGGCAGTGACACCAGCGCGGCGCGGATTCATTCGACTCCGGAAGTGAGCGCGGAACCTTTCTAAATACTCAGACAAGCGAAAATGATGTTCCAATGGCACCTGCTTGTCACGCAGTTGTTGATAAGCCAGTAGCAGCTGCCGGATTAAGACGGTTAACCGCCGCGCTAGATGGCAGACTACGATCACCATCGCTTTGGCTTCATCTAGGGTTAGCAAACGGCGTGTATAAGATCGTCGTAGCGGGTTGGTGCTTCGGATTCGCCATAGGTGTACCCGATTTTTGATAATTCCCTGGAGTTCCAAATCCTTAGCCACTGTCAGCATTGCTTCAGACCCTCCCAATTCCAGGGCTTCTATTGCTAGTAGCATCAGGTCAATTTGTAGCCGAGTTCGACGCGGACACCCACTAGACGAAATCGGTGGGTCAGGGAGATTGTCTAAAATCAGCGGCATTGACTCTTGCGGAGGACTGTTTAATGGCATTACGCTCACAGAAAGATTCATTCCAAATAGCAGGACAGTTGAACTGGTTGATGGCTTGCACGGGCTACAACGAATTGCATACGGGAATCAATGACTTTTGACGGTTACATTTGTGTCCATCTGCGATCCGATTATTTATATGCCCAGCTGGATTTTACTAAAATCAGGATGTCGCGATCGCCATTGCAGCTTCGGGCAGGTGGATGACTTCGGAGGTGGTTGTACTTGAATCATAAGAGACACGACTACTCACTCGCCTCAATAGCCGCCCGCTGGCTCTTGAGTGTCAGGAATGCTCCAAAACCGTGCAGCCTTCTAGTGTACGATTTTCCAGGTATATCCTTGCACATCTGGGGTAGATCCTGCCTCTGTGATGCAACGGATACCGAGTTCACTTACAACCCTCTTTTCACGAGCTGCTATGGATCTTAAGTCTCTGATACGCGACATTCCAGACTTTCCTAAACCAGGAATTCTGTTTCGGGATATAACGACGCTACTGAGCGATCCCGAAGGACTGCGCTACACCATTGAAACCTTAACCGAAAAGTGCGCCCAGTTGTCTCCAGAGTACGTCGTCGGCATGGAGTCGCGGGGTTTTATTATTGGGGCACCTCTGGCATACAAACTGGGAGTTGGGTTTATCCCCGTCCGGAAGCCTGGAAAGTTACCAGCTGCCGTTCACACGGTTGAGTATGAATTAGAGTATGGGATGGATCGGCTGGAGATGCATCAAGACGCCCTACATCCCGGAAGCCGTGTTTTGATTGTGGACGATCTGATAGCGACGGGTGGAACCGCAACTGCTACGGCTGAGCTGGTGCAGAAAATTGGCTGCATCTTAGTGGGATTTGGATTTATCATCGAGCTAAGAGATTTGGGTGGGCGTCAACGACTTCCTGATGTGCCAATTATGACGCTGGTTGAGTATTAGGGAGCAAATGCTAATGGCTAATGGCTAATGGCTAATGGAAAACCAGCTATTAAACAATTAGCGATTAGCAACTTACAAAAAATTTGGCGATATGGGATTCTGTATTTCATGACTTCTACTAGAAATTCTTCAGGTCAGAATGGGTTGACGGCTAGTTGGAATTTGCTCAAAAGGCTGGTTACGAGTGAAACTTTTCTCTACGTGGCGAAGCGGCTATTACAGGCAATTTTGACTTTGTTTCTAGCCTCGACGCTGAGTTTTGCAATTAGTCAGATGGCTCCGGGAGATTATTTAGATACTTTGAGGCAGAATCCCAAAATTTCCCCGGAACGGATTGAGGAACTCAGACAACAGTTTGGTTTGGATAAACCGGCGGTTGAACAGTACCGACGGTGGCTGTGGCAGATTTTGCGCTATGGCAATTTTGGTACGAGTTTTGTCTATCAGCGTTCGGTATCATCGCTGTTGTGGGAGCGGATTCAAGCGACATTGGAGCTAGCGATCGCTTCGGTGATTCTGACGTGGGCGATCGCAATTCCACTGGGGATCGTCGGTGCGGTTAACCAAAATCGCGCTAGCGATCGCCTCTTGCAAGTGTTGAGCTACGCCGGACAGGGATTTCCCAGCTTCATCACGGCTCTAGTGCTGCTAATTTTCGCACAGTACACTTCACCCCTATTTCCAGTCGGTGGCAGAACCAGCATCAATCACGCCGATTTATCCTGGTTGGGCAAAATTTTGGATATCGGTTGGCACATGATTTTGCCCACCCTGGCGCTGAGTGTCACCAGTTTTGCAGGTTTGCAGCGAATTACCAGAGGAGAATTACTGGATGTTCTCCGCCAAGACTACATCCAGACAGCTCGTGCTAAGGGACTCCCAGAAGACCGGGTGATTTATGTTCACGCCCTCCGCAATGCGATTAATCCCCTAATAACGCTCTTAGGATTTGAGTTTGCTAGCTTGTTAAGTGGGGCATTTATTGCCGAATTTTTCTTCAATTGGCCTGGATTAGGGCGGTTAATTTTACAGGCAGTCACTATCCAAGACATCTACTTAGTAATGGCAAGTTTGATTATGGGGGCAGTTATGCTGATCGTCGGCAATCTTTTCGCCGATTTATTGCTTAAGGTAGCCGATCCGAGAATTAAGCTGGAAAATCTTAAATGAGGAAATGGCTAATGGTTTCTTCCCGCCCAATTACCAATTACCGATTAGCCTACTAGCTTTGCATTTACTATGTTTTCCCAAGTTTATTACCTCATCCGTTCGAGAGCTGATGGTCAATATCTTTTAGCTCAACCCGATAGAAGTTCTTCATCAACTAGTGGCTACTTGTTGATGTTTGGCGAACATTTTGATGCGCTAAGCTATCTCAATGCCCATGCCCCAGATGTCAGCGATCGCTTCGCTGTCGAGTCAATCTCTGGAAGCCAGGTAAAAGGGTTGCTGCAACGGTGGGGATTTAAGGGAATTGGTATGGTTGAAGACCCACTATTACCCAAAATTCAGTTTTTATCGCCGAGTTAAGCCAAATTATTGACTTCTGTTGCCTTTTCTAAAGATTTATTGCAAGTATACCTAGGTATAGATGTCAGAAGCTCCAAAATTTGAGCAAATAAGAGAGGTCGTTCAGGCAGTTGTTTGGTCTGAACTGGTCAAGAAACTTAATAGTGCTAATTTCGACAAATTAGGAGAGAGGTACTGTATGAAATCGATCCGCTTCAACCTGTCTGCCTGGGTACGTCCAGTACGTATGGCGATCGCTGCTTGTTTTTGCGCTTTACTAATGTTTAGCTATGCAACCCCAGCCTACAGCAGCACAAAAACCCCCGCAGGATATAGCGGCACCAACAGTCGCCCCGGAGACGGAGAAGCCAATCTGACGAAGATTGAGGAGAAATCACAAAAGGCGGTTCTGAAAGACCCCTATTCGCTTAAGGAAACTCAGAAGGAAGCAAGCCAGGGTCTGAATGAAATTCAAGGAGCCGCTGATGCTGACAAGATGAGTACCAACGAAAACTCGCAAGGTGTGGAGTCAGTTGAACAAAAAGTTCAGAAGGCTCTGGAAGGCATTTCTGGCAAAGACTAAGGAGACGGTATTTGCTCAAGACTGAGTGCCCTAGTATCTGCTGAGTGCGGATGCAGGGTCTCATCATCAGGGCAACTCCGCTGGGGTTGTTCTTGATGTTATATAGGGCAGGCTCCTGCCTGCCTTGTTTTTTTGGCTGGCGATGCTGAACTGCTGACTCGTTGGAGCGTGTGGCGGCAATAAATGCCCTAGAACTGGAGTTTTACTGTGGTTTGGGGTCTACGTTCAGTCTTTAAAGCGCGGATATGGGTAAATTTCCATACATCCTGAACGCTGACAACAACGAATCCTAAAGCCTCTAGGTCAGTTTGGAATTGAGCGCGATCGCTAAATGTTGAAGTTGCCTCGATAATATGAAGCTGACCATCCAGTTTCAGAGTGCGGTTCGCCTCCCGCAGGTAATCGGTGAAATTCGCTCCCATGAGTGACAGGCAGAAAATCGCTACATCCAGCCTTTCATCGTCAAGGGGAACGTGAGCGATGTCGCAGGCGATAACGTCCGTATTCACCGCAACATGGTCAAAGCTGTAAACTGTATGGCGATCTGAAACCGCCTCAGCCAGTTTTGCCTCACCACAACCGAAGTCCCCGATAGTGTAGCCGCTACGTTGTTGGCACCAGCGAATCATCTCTTGATAAGGGATGATCGCCCAATTTTTTCTTGACTCGGTGTATAAAGTATGATATCGCGACCACTCCTCTGGATTCTCCTGTAGGCGTTGGTGAGTAGTTTCGCTTTGGGTTTGGTTCCAGTGGCGGGGCGGAAAAGTCGCCGTAACGCCGCAGTCGTCGCTGCACGTCTGCTGGGTCGTTATCTGGAATTGGAATTACAATCTTCGGACGGGTGATAACTTCGACAACGCCCGCTTCGAGGCTTTCTAGCCAAGCGATCGCATCTTGATAGGCTTGGGCAGGCGATCGCAAGTATCCCTCTGGAACTACACCGTCAACAGCAGCATCAGCGATGGACTTTTTAAACCGCAGTCGCTGCATCTTCGAGCCGCACCAAGACCAATGTTCACCATTAACATCGGCGTAAGTTAGGGGAATGACTATGGTTACGGGGTTTTGTTGCCCTTGGCGGTAGATGCGACCGATGAGTTGCTCGAATTCGGCGTGAGTCCAGGGGAGGACGTTGATGATTAAGCGATCGCATACTTGTTGTAAACCATCAACGCCTGTTGCGATCGCGCTTGAGCCGATGAGAACATCGATGTTGCCATTCAAGAATCCTTCTAAACCGGATTTGTCTTCGCCCGTGTAGAAGCCAACGTTCCAGCCATCTTCTGCGAGTGCATCTCTGAGTAGCTTGTCAATTCCTTGAACGTAGTGGGTATAAATGAGGGTTTTCGGTTTGAGTTGCTCTCGAATAACGGATAAACGGGCGCGGGTGAGGATTTGCTCAAGTGCGAGTGGGGTGCCATTGTGACCGAGTGCGCGAATTTCGTCGATGAATTCACTACAGTCTACTGGGATAGACAGATCCTTGGGTTCTCCGAGTTGTTGTTTATAATCCGGCATCCAACGTATCCCCAGTGTCACGAGTCGCTGGTGGAGTTTCATGCAGTTGGGGATGGTTGGGCGGATGTCGAGTTCGTCGTGGGCGACTCCTGTTACCAGTTCAACTAAACTTTTCCCTTCTTGCAAATTATTAATTACTGGTGTTGCGGACATCCCAATGATGTGTAAGTTTGGGTTGCGATCGCTTGCGGCGGTGATGAGTGCGCTTACCAG
The DNA here is from genome assembly GCF_057473865.1 of Coleofasciculus sp. H7-1. NCBI lineage: Bacteria > Bacillati > Cyanobacteriota > Cyanophyceae > Coleofasciculales > Coleofasciculaceae > Coleofasciculus > Coleofasciculus sp. H7-1. The sequence continues at coordinate 129,494 of NZ_JBYCCT010000022.1, read as the reverse complement.
TTGCTTGCGGCGCGATATATTCTCGACATAGCGTTGTTTTGTGTAGTGGATTTCATCAATAACGATGAAGTTGATTAACTCGCCTTCCACAAATGAGCGCACCCAATCAGCGGAATCTGGCTGCTGGAACATCTCATAGTTCAGGATGATGTAACGGTGAGCGTTTGGATGCAGCGCCTCACCTAACCCAGTCTCGTCAGCGAAAGCTTTTTCCCAATCGGGTGTAAAGGTTTTGGTAGCGATCGCGCTATCAGGGAAAATGTTGAGAATCGCTTTTTTCCAACCATCAACAACGCTGTTAGGGCAGCAGATAAGAGTGAGATGGGCGTTAATGACGCGACTGGCGAGGACGGCGGAGAGGGTTTTGCCTGCACCAGTTCCCGACCAATTGCCGACTCGTTTCTTATCGCGTACCTGAACGGCGGCGAGTCGCTGCATGAGATTGGGTTCTGCTAATTTGCCGTTGATACAGAAGGCGTAGCCTGTTGGGATGGGGAGATTCTTGGCTTGATGATATTCGTCTAGAAATTCTGATTTAACTTTTTCAGCGTAGCTGTCGCCTGTGTAGTTTTGAGCCTGCGCTACGGCTGCTGCTTCATGCCGAAAGACGTGCTTCCAAATCTTTGCTTTTGCGGAGGCGATAAGGAATTCGACGGCTTCTTCATCTGCTGAGGATACGACGGAGTGATCTAAGGATGCTAGGACTTCCCGTGTTTGGACAACTGGAAGGTTAAGGTCGTCCTCTTCTTCGGATGGCTCAACAGTCTCGTCTATCTGGTCGTCAAGATTAACCTCAGAGGTTACATCTTTATTAGAGATGTCATTATTGCCGCTAGTTTCAAGTGCTTCGAGAGTTAGCTGCTGATCTTGCAGGAATTTATCAACGATTGACGGCTCATTATTGACGAACTTTTCAATTTCTTCTTTTGGGAAGCGTCCAGTGATAAGAGCTTTCACGAAGCTTCTTCCGCTGCCTGTACTTTGAAGCAATCCATTCTGCTGGAAGAGTAGATAGAGTTCGGCTGGAGTGAAAGTTTCAAGATGGTTTATCAATGAGGCAACAAATCCACTGATGGCTTGCACTGTCCACCCCTTATTGCAAGCAGGACAACCCCTCCCGTTGACTCTATTATTTATAGAAGCTTGCCACTCGTGATTAGGATTGTTGGTGCATTTCCACCAAATTTTTTGGTTTGAACCTGCGGTCACTTGGTCTGGAGTAAGACCACCGTTCTTCGTCAGATGCCACTCCTTAGCAATGTCAGGGTAACGGCTTCCAAGTGAGTTGGTAGTTGAGGTCTTGTGTCCAGCACAAAAAGGGCATCCTCTCCTTAATCTCACTCTGTTCACAATAGAAGCTTCCCATTCATGATCAGAGCCATTGGAGCATTTCCACCAGACTTTCTTCGCTGAGCCTGCTACGATCTTGTCCAGAGTGCGTCCACTATTCTTCGTTGGATGCCACTCCTTAACAATTTCAGGATAAACACTTGCTAGAGAGTTCATGATGGACACTTTTAGACCACGACAAAAGGGGCATCCATTACCGTTAGTTCTTGCCACAATAGAAGCTTCCCATTCATGATCAGAACCGTTAGGGCATTTCCACCAAACTTTTCGGTTTGAACCTGCGGTCACCTGCTCTGGAGTTAAGTCACCGTTCTTTTTCAGGTGCCACTCCTTAGTAACTTCAGGGTAAAGACTTGCTAGAGAGTTGGTGACTGAGATTTTATGACCTGCACAAAAAGGACATCCTTGTTTTCCTTTAGCTCTCTTTTCAATAGAAGCTTGCCATTCATGATCGGAACCGTTGGAGCATTTCCACCAAACTTTCTTCTCTGAACCTGCGGTCACTTCCTCTGAAGTCAGGTTACCGTTCTTTTTTGAGTGCCACTCCTTAGCAACTTCAGGGTAAAAACTTGCTAGAGAGTTAGTGACCGACGGTTTTACCCCACCACAAAAGGGACAAAAGGGGCGTATCTTACTTTTAACTCGTTGGTTAATAGAAGCTTGCCATTCGTGATCAGCACTTTTGGGACATTTCCACCAAGCTTTCTTTGTTGAACCTGCTACTACCTGCTCTGGCGTGAGTTTCCCGTTCTTTGTCTGATGCCACTCCTCGGCAATCTCAGGGTAAAGACTTGCTAGGGAGTTAGTGATGGATACTCTTTGACCAGCACAAAAAGGACATCCTTGTTTCCCTTTAGCTCTCTTTTCAATAGAAGCTTCCCATTCATGATCAAAACCGTTGGGGCATTTCCACCAAACCTTCCTTCCTGAGCCTGCTACTACCTGGTCTGGAGCCAGTGTTCCGTTCTTTGTGGAATGCCATTGCGCGGCTAACTCAGGGTACAGATTTGCTAAAGAGTTAGTAACTGATACTTTGTAGCCGGAACAACAGGGGCATCCATTACCTTTGACTCTGTTCGCAATAGAAGCTTCCCATTCGTGACCAGAACCATTGGGACATATCCACCAAGCTTTCTTATTGGAGCCTGCCGTCACTTGGTCTGGACTGAGGTTGTCATTATTCGTTGGATGCCACTGCGCGGCTAGTTGGGGATGCGTAAGTGATAGCGGGTCTTTCAGGAGAGGCACCATAGTTCTGGCATGGTACAATTGTACTGAATTTCTAACTTAGGAGAAAAAATTATGGCAGTTGATAACGGTAACACTTTGGATATACAGCGATGGAATGAGCCTTGGGGAAGTGGTGTTTGGGCAAGCGGACTGAATCTTAATGACGAAAGCTCTCCTGAGATGCAGCACTCAGATGAGCATCTTGATCACAATCAGATTGAGGATTTCACTAGAGACGCTGAACAGAATTCTGATAATGGCTGATGGAATATGTGCGATCGCACTTCCTCACCTTAGCCCCCCTTTTGAAGGGGGGTTGGGGGGATCTCCTCTTCAATTCGCCTACAAACTCCCTCCCAATCCTTCAACACCTCATCATTAGTAAACCGCAAAACCTTCAGCCCATAACCTTCTAAAATTTGTGTTCTTTCCCAGTCATAATCCTTGCCATCATCCGTAAAATGACTCTCTCCATCCACCTCTATTACTAACCTCAACTGAGCGCATAAAAAATCAACAATAAAATTATCTATGGGTCTTTGCCGCAAAACCCGAAACTTGAATGTTCTTAGATAGCCATACCAAAGCCTTTTCTCGGCTGGCGTCATATTTTTTCGTAGTTCTTTCGCCTTCTCTACTAGCTGTCGGTTGTAGGGTAAGTGAAAATCTGTATCATTCCAGTCGTTGGTGTTAGACATTTAGATCCCCCCAACCCCCCTTAACAAGGGGGGAGAAGAATTGTTCAACATTTAGTCGTGGGTAGCATAGCCATTAGGGTTATCGCACCATCTTCCAGTATTCCCATCAATCCCTGAGAAATCATTTAGACGCACAGCAGAATTACTGGCTGACTATTAGAAACGAAGTGCGATCGCGCTTTACCTAAGATGATGAGAAAAGTGCGATCGCTTCCCAATTTAACACCATAGACTAAGAGCGATCGCCTGATTCTGCTTCAAAAACAAAACGCGAACGCGCCTTTGCAATCTCAGCGATCGCTAAACTCTTCTGTATAAAACAAAAAGCGGGTGGCGAGAATCGAACTCGCATCATCAGCTTGGAAGGCTGAGGTTTTACCACTAAACTACACCCGCAAATTGAGGTATGGTCAAACCATAACTAGATTAGTATACCACAATTTTTTAGAGCTTGAGTAGGGGAGGCGTGCATTATTTTCACTGGGAGAGAGGAGAAACGCGGATAGAGACTTCCAGCAAGCTGTCAACGGCTCCACCTCCCATATAAGCCGGTTGAAATCTCCAGCCTTGAATTAGCTCATTGACAAACTGCGAATCGTCAAAATTTCCGCTTCCTTGCAACACTCGCTGCACTGACGGTTTGCCCGTGTTATCAATCAACAATAAAACTTGCAAGACAATAGGCTGGTCGGGAGCTTGCCCAGTTAGCAGCGGATAATCAAGGTCGGGAATTTGTTTGTGCTGTTGCTGCGGTACGGCTAATTGGTTCGGCTCATCAGCGCCAGCGTTACCAGAGCGGACATTGAACAAAGTTGCCATAATACCTCTACCTTGGGCGGCGGGCGCTGCGGGTGCAGGTGACGGTGCGCTTTGTGCCTCCCCAGCAGGCGGTGCTGGTGGAATGGGAGCTGGGGCTGGGCTTGCCTGTACGGGAGGAGCTGGCGGAGGGGTGACAGGTGCTGGGGGGGGTTCGACGGGTTGGGACGATGATGGCTGCGGTTGAGATGGCGGTGCAGGGGTTCCCGTATCTTGGGAGGATGTCCCAGGACGACCCCTTTGGGGGGTTCGCTGGGGCACAAATGGCGGGAGAGGAGCGGGTGTAGGGATGATTGGTCTGGTCGCAACCACATCGGAGTTCGGCTGCTGTCTTTGCGGGGTAGAAGGCGGGTTAGCAGAAGGGTTTGCAGCTTGAGGGAAGGGATTTAAACGGATTCTGACAGAGCGTTGAATCCTTGATTGAGAATTTACCGGCGGATTTTCCTGGTGAATCGGCGCGGGGATCGGCTGCTGTACTGGGTTTCTACCTGGGTTAAAGTTGCGATTTACCGACGGACTAGGAGCCGCTAGACGCGGATCAACAGAGCGATCGCCCTCTGGTCTTTGTTGGGGAGAACTGGCGGCTTGTGGCTGCAACCTATCTTCGGAATTGGGAACGGTGGTAATCAGGTCAATGGGAATGAGTTCCGTACCTAGATCGACGATAGCAGAGCGCATGATTAACCGCTGCAACATCCACATCCCCAATACATGGACGATTACAGAAATTAGGATGTAAATACTCCACAGCGTGGGCGATGTAGACCTACGGGCATCTCTGCGCTTCTGGGAGGCGATCGCATCAAGCTTCTCTAAGGGAGCTGGAGCCGATGCACTAACAAGATGTAAGTGCCGAGTAGTAGGAATCTGAGCAGGATCGTCGCTGCGCTGGTTTGGTAGTACCATTCTCAAAACTTGAAGGATTCTTATTGTTAGAAACAATAGACGCTCACCTGAATCCGCCACGTTCCAAAAAATTTGTCAGAAAAAGAATGAACAGAGACAGCGAACTGAGAATAACGACCAAAATCAAGGCGATGTTGTCGCGTCCCGACTGAACGGCTTCGTAGATTGCCATTGGCATCGTTTGCGTGACACCGGGAATATTGCCCGCAATCATTAAAGTTGCGCCAAATTCCCCTAAAGCGCGGGCAAAACTGAGGACAATTCCCGCGAGGATGCCTTTCCAGGCTAAAGGCAACCAAACGCGCCAGAGTATTTGCCCATTAGATTGACCCAATGTAGCAGCGGCTTGCAAGTAAACTGGGTCAACACTTTCTAAAGCTGCCTTTGTGGTTTTTACCATTAGCGGTAACGCCATAATGCTTGCCGCTAAGACTGCGCCTTGCCAGGTAAAAATGGGCGTCCAACCAGTAGCTTCGTAGAGAGGGCGTCCGATTAAGCCTTGGCGTCCAAATAGAATCAGCAGATAGAATCCCACGACAGTCGGCGGCAAAATTAGGGGCAGAGTGACGATAGCATCCACCCAGTTTCGACCGGGAAAGCGGTAACGTGCCAACAGGTAGCCCAACAATCCCCCCGCGATCGCTACGAAGACGGTGGAAATGAGCGCCACCCACAGCGACAAGCGCAAAGCAAAGAAGAGTGTTGAGGACTCAGTACTGAGGACTGAGGCGAGTAATGAGGACTCAATCTTCATCACTCTTTTTAGGTTCGACCGCAAAGGTGAGAACCGTCTCATCGATGCCTTTGAGCTTGAGTGGACTGCACTTAGTCATTTCCTTCTCGTCCAGGTAATCGGCAACGGCAGCAGAAACCAGGATGCAATTAGGTTCCGCTGCTTCTTGAAGGCGAGAGGCAATATTCACGCTGGGGCCAATGGCGGTGTAATCTGACCGTTGGCTGCCTCCAAACATTCCCACCACAGCAGTTCCTTGGTGAATGCCGCAGCGGAACTGGACGGGTGCGCGATCGCTAGTGCCGACAATGCCTGCCTCCAACCATTTCTGATTGAGTTGATCCAAAGAGGCGTGCATTTGCCGCGCCGCTGCGATCGCGCGTCTTACCTGTTCGTTGGGCGTCAGCTCTTCTGGGGCACCAAACAGTGCTAAAATCGCATCCCCCATAAACTTGTCCACCGTGCCACCGTTATCAAACACGGCTTTGGTCATTGCTTCCAGGTATTCATTGAGCAACTCAGCCACTCGTCGCGCTCGCAAAGTATTTGCCAAACTGGTAAAACCCACAATGTCACTAAATAAAACCGTAACCAGCTTGGGTTCCGGACTCAAATCCAGCTTCAGTTCGCCTTTTGCCGCCTTCTGCACCATTATTGGCGGTAAAAAGCGCTTCAGCACCGACTCTGTCAGATAAGAATTCAGCTCCACCACCCGGCGCTCATTTTCCTTTAGCGCTAGCAAATTGTGGACTAACGCTAACAATTCCCGGTCGTTAAATGGCTTAGCGAGATAGGCATCCGCTCCCCTCTCGGTGCCTTCAATGCGAGTATCTTCGTCTACTTTGGCGGTGAGCAAAATAATCGGCGTTCCCTTGAGTTCTGGGTTTTCGCGGAGCATCCGAATCATATCCAAACCGGACACCAAGGGCATCATCAAATCCGTCACGATCAGAGAGGGACGCCTTTCCTTAGCGACGGCGAATCCTTCATTGCCGTTTCGAGCCATGCAGACTTGATAGCCATCATTTAGCAAAATGCGAGACACATAAGCTCGTAAATCCGGATTGTCGTCCACCACCAAGATGGTGTGAATGACTGAGGAATTGACGCGGTCGGGGGATACTGGCTGCGACTCTGTTGCCAGTGTATTTAGAGAAGATTCTGCTTCTTTATCCTGACTCAAAAGTTCCCAGTCTCCAGTTCCTTCTTCCACCTCCAAATCTGCCAATTCCACAGCAGCGCGATTCGATTGGGCTTCAGTTGGCACTTCCAACACCAGATCCAGCGGTAGGTGTGCGGTTCCAGTTTGCAGCCAGACGGTAAAGGTGCTGCCTTCTCGGTAAACCGACTCGATAGAAATTTGACCGCCGTGGAGTTCCACCAGTTCTTTCACCAGCGCTAAACCCAAGCCACTGCCTTCATAGGAGCGGTTGACCGATCCTTCCGCTTGACGGAAGCGCTCGAACAGATGGGGGATTTGTTCCGGGCGAATGCCAATGCCAGTGTCTGAAACCTGGATTCGGACGTGATCTCCAGCGGGTTGCACCAGCACGGCTATCGTACCTCCCGCTTCGGTAAATTTCATGGCATTGGATAGAAGGTTGTAGAGTACCTTGTCAAATCTTTCTAAATCTAAATAAACCGGCTTACAGGATTTCATTTCCAGCGTCAGCTGCAAGCCTTTTTTCTCGCAGTAGGGGCGAAAAGCTTCGACAATTGTTTCGATAAATTCTACTAAGTTACAAGGACGGAAACTGGCTTGCATTCGACCGGCGTCGAGTCGTTGGATATCCAGCAGTTGATTGACCAGTCGCAGTAAGCGGCGGGAGTTGCGTAGGGCGATCGCCGCTTGATCGTAAGGCAAATCTTGATGCTGATTCACCGCTGACTCTAGCGGCCCTAGCATCAGAGTCAGCGGCGTGCGAAATTCGTGAGAAACGTTCTGGAAAAACTCAGTTTTCTGTCGGTCTAATTCTAGTAACCGCTCCGCCTGCTGCCTGGTTTTTTGATACAGTCGAGACTGAGTCACAGCGATCGCTGCCTGCGCTGCCACCGCCTGCGCTAATTCCACCTCCGAAGCGTGCCAGCGGCGAGGTCGGTTCGTTTGGCGCAAGGTAATGCTACCAATAATCTGACCATCGGACAGTAACGGTACCACCAACAGCGCCCGCGCCGGACTCCGCAACGGGAGATCGAACCCGTTCATTTCCGGGTTCCGATCCAGATCGTGGACTGCCACCGGGTGTTGTGTATTCAGCAGCTGTTGCAACACCGGATTTCCGGCAATTGGGACAACCGAGTGGGGCAATAGAGGATTCTTTGCTTGCAAGGGCGAAGCATTATTGCCGAAATGCGGGTCTAATTCCATTTTGGCGACAAATGCTCCGCTTGTACTTGCGAAAATCGAGTCCTCGGTCACCGATGCATCCAGCACCCGGCTTTCTGTCCCGTCATACAAGCCCACACACTGAACAAACTCATCCTCCTTTCGCCACAGAGACAGGGCACAGCCATCCACCTGCAAGGCTTGTCCCAACTGTTGAGTAATCGCCGCAAAGATGTCCTGCGGGTCAAGACTGGAGCGGATTGCCGTCGTAATCGTATTGACAAGAGCCTCTCTTTGTGCAAGTCGGGAAACCTGTTCGTAAGCCCGCGCCTGAGAAAGAGCCAGAGCAGCTTGATCCGCCACCATCACCACCAGCTGAATCTCATCATCCTGCCACACGCGCGGCTGTCCGCACTGATGCAGCGCCAGAACTGCCATCAATTCCAGTTGGCAATACAGCGGCACCACCAAGCTAGAGTGAATATCCGCCTGTCGCATTGCCTCTAGACGTTGCCTAATTACAGGGGTATCGCCTGGGAGTTGCTCATCCGTTTCAACATCATTAATGACTTCTACATCGTGCGTTTCCCACACCAACTGACTGAGAACTGAGGACTGAAGACTGAGGACTGAGTGGGGATCTTCATTTTGCTGCCCAGTCTCGCTATCTCCCAAAGAAGACTCAGGCAGCAAAACTGAAGACGGAGTCGTGTATTCTAGTGACTCCTGACTCCCGGCTTCTTCCTCCGCCCTCAGTCCCGCCGTTCTCTGTCCTGACGATGGACTCAGTTCCGAAATGATCAGTCCTGAGGATTGCCGCTTGCCTTTTGCCTCTTGACGCTGATAAATGAATCCTTCATCTGCCATCCCGTCTTCCTGGAAGGGACGCAAAATGCACACGCTCACCTCCAGCATATGACCCACGGTTTCCACAATCGTCTGGAGGACTTGCTGAAGGGGCGAACCGCCCCGCCGGTACTGGGCGTTGCGAATGGTATTCGTGACCGTATTGAGCAGCGATTCGCGGCGCAGGGTCCGGCACAATTCCTCAGTGCGAACCTTCAAAACATTGTGGGTATCCATTGCCTGCTGCACCAGCGCTTTTAGCTCAGCAGCATCCCAGGGTTTGGTGACGTACTTGAAGACCTTCCCGGCGTTGATGGCTTCCACCAAATCTTCCACATCGGTGTAACCAGTCAAAATGATCCGGATAATATCTGGGTACTGAGTGGCGGTGAGGCTGAGAAATTCCGTGCCGCTCATCAGGGGCATCCGCTGATCCGAGATGATCACGGCAACATCCCCTTCATGCGCCAGAATCTCCAGTGCCGCAGGACCGTTATCTGCCCTGAGTACCTTATATTCTCGATGAAAAGTGCGATAAAGCAGGTCGAGGTTATCGGGTTCGTCATCGACGACCAGAATTTTGGGCTTTTTAGTGGCTTGGGATTTCATGCCCCGCTCTCCTGCTGTAGTATGGTGCAGCTCATGCCTACGCCCATGCAAATGCAAAACAGTCTCCATTTCATGCACAGATTCTTCCAGCGATTGAGATGGAAAAGCGGATGGGAGATAAAGACGGGCGATCCCTATCCAAGCTACTATCCGCATTCCACTGTTTCCGAATCCGGAAGCTGTGGAAATTGCCTGGTTGCACCCCAATTAATCTTAATTTTTCAGTTTCAGTACGGCTGTACTTTCTGGTGTCGATTTTAGAGAAACACCCCGGTTCTGGCTCCTGCTCCCCGATGCCCCTGTGAGGAAGCCTTCCTCGTACCCCACAGAGCTTCCTGAGGGATAGGGGTAGGGTGTAGGCGATGCTTGTCGTCAGACGACTGACAACGACCCTGCCCCGCTCAATAACTTTTTGGGGAGAAAATGCACTTGTCACTTGCTTTTTATTTAAGATACCCGCTCTTTATTACTGACTTTAACGTTTGGGCGTGAATCTCAGTTATAACTGCTGCGATCGCGCTTCCATTCCCCTGCTTTGAAATTGATCGATAACAGGCTGTTAGAGAAATACCTGGACGAGCGCTGCTGCTCCGGACAGGATAGCGATGCTGGCTCTACTGTCCGATGCCGATTCTCCAAAGGTCGATGCACTCCTTGTACAATAGTATCCTTGCTGGAAGGAAAGAAGCTTTGCCAGGGGTAGGCATTCTTCCAGGCTAACTTGCCCTAGAAACTCTCCGACGCGGCGACTTGTCAATCTTCCCAGTTAATTCATTTTGCTCCAGTACCGGATATTAAACCTGCGAAAATCAGTGCAAAATGATCTAGGATGAAACCTGCTAGATATTCAACTTACGCTCGGCTGTGAATCCCTGCTTTCCACTCTTGCACCGCCAACCTGAAAGAGCCGCACAACCGAATGGTGCCTCTGACTTTATCATCCGGGCAGCCCACCAAAATGATTTGACCAGCCTCACCGAGATCCTGGCAGATAGCTTTCACCCTCGATCGGGAATTTGGGCTTTGGCCTATCCGTTATTTCGACTGGGAATTTACGAAGATTTGCGGACTCGGCTGCGCTTGATTCCTCCAAATTACATCTGTTTAGTCGCTGTCGATCCGACTGGTAGCACCAATCAGGGGAGTGGAGAGGAAACTTCATCCCTGGTCCCAAAAGCACAAGAACGCCAAGCAGCAAACGCTGATTCCGTGGTGGGGACGGTCGAAATAGGACTCCGTCCCTGTTCCTGGCAACCCTGGAATTCTCAATATCCTTACATCTCGAATTTGGCTGTCCATCAGTCGTGTCGGCGACGGGGGGTGGCGCAGCAGTTACTGCTGTGTTGCGAACGAACAGCTTTGGAATGGGGATTCTGCGACCTCTACCTGCACGTCTTAGAAAACAATCATCAGGCAAGGCAGCTTTATCTGAAGGCGGGATATCGACTGCACCAAAGCGATCCCAGCTGGAGTGACTGGCTGCTGGGGCGTCCTCGACGGCTGTTCTTGCACAAACACTTGGCTCCTGGAAGCTAAAATAACCGTCCCCTCGCCTCGCTGGGATTCCTTAGATTTGAGGATGATTGCGTTGGAAATTGCTAGCCAGAAAACACGTTTAATCAATTCAATCAGTCCTTAAATCAGTGAGTGACTCTTGCTTATAGCAACTTCACATTAACTTTAAACAATGGTCACTTTTGGGGGTAGATTATTGAAGAATACCCAATACAGTGCGGTTGTGGGCTACTGGCTGTTGTATTTCCTGCGTTCGGGCAATATGCCATAAAATTAAATTAAGAAATTACCGCTTGGTGACTTATACTAATGTCAAATGTTTTGATAATGTAATTATTGTTTACATACATAATAGATGGCAAACTGAATCTCAAGCTTGCAATCCATCCAGAACTAACAGAATTGGGTTTGCCTCTGTGCTTCCGGTTCGGGTGCATGCCCAAAGAAAAAATATAGCAGTAAGAGTTGACATGGATAGCGACAACCAACAGCGCTACCAGACTGCCCTATATAAAGCGGATGCCAATCAAAGCCCTACCTGTGTCGCCCGCTCTCAAGGCTCTAATGGCATGAATAACGAAAGCCCGAACCCTGACGAGGAATCGTCTGATATCCTCAATCAGCTGCGTGATAAACAGCTGTTAATCGTGAATAGTCGCCGCCGGAATGGCTTGATCCTCTACAAACACTACCATGCAGAGTTTGCAGGGCCAGGAGCGGCTGTGGGCGGATTGTTTGATGTGGATGCTAAATGGGTGTTGCCAGTGGGCAATTTGTCGTTGGTAACTCCTGAATCCGCTCAGGAACGGCAGAATGCTTATTTGATTCGGCGACAGTGGATTCGACTCACGAAACAAATTACGGATAACCCGGTGCCGCTGCAACGAGCGCAGAAGATACTCGAACAGTTTAAGCAGTTCTTTGGCACGGAGACGCTGGCGCAAGTCCCGGATGATGCTTTTGCGCTGTTGGTGGGGGTATTGCCAGAGACTATCCGCAGGGCACGGGATCTGGGGGATTAATTAAAAATTAAAAATTAAAAATTAAAAACTCCCTATTTTTAATTTTTAATTTTTAATTTTTCCTTCCTAGCTCATCGCTTTTAAGACTGCCAGGAGATGCTGGCGCGATCGCTCATTTTCTTCCTCACTACCTACTGTCAGACGAATGCCGCCGCCGGTGTGACGAACCAAAGTTCCCAATTCTTTGAGTTCCTGTGTCAAGAAGGTCAAGGCTTGATCAAGCGAACTAGAGCCTGTTGCTAAAAGACGCAGGTAGATGAAGTTTGAGGCACTGGGCCAAACTTGTAAGGCGGGTTGCTCTTTGAGAAAGTCGAGTAACTTGTCTCGTTCGGTGAGAATTTGGGGAATGCAGCTAAGAAGCAGTTGCTGCTGGGAAAGGGCAAGTAAAGCGGCGGCTTGGGTGAAGCTGGGGAGGTTGTAGGGGAGACGGACTTTTTCGAGGGCGACGATGAGTTCTGGGTGAGCTAGAGCATATCCTAGTCGCAGTGCTGCCAGCCGAAACGCCTTGGAAAATGTTCTGAGTACCACCCAGTTTGGACGCTGCGGCAATTCACCAACCACGGTTGTCTGGCTAAATTCAAAATAAGCTTCGTCAATTACCACCAAAATATGCTCTGGCAAACTCCGCAGCCATTCTAACTCGGCGGCAGTTAAGGCGTTGGCGGTGGGGGAGTTGGGATGAACCACAAATACCACCCGGATTGGCGGATTCTGGGTTTCCTCAATGGCTTTTTGGGCAGCGGCAAGATCCATTTCAAAATTCGCTTCCTTGCGCCCTACACTCACGACAGGAATGCCTAGCGTCTTTGCCAGAATCGCGTACATGGAGAAGGTGGGATCGGCTACCAAGATCGCACCTTCTTTGCCTAGACAGGTGGCAATCAGGAGGGAACGAATGAGTTCATCTGAACCGTTCCCGACAGAAATGCTGGCTGGGGTAATAGGGGCATCTAAGGATTGGTTCGCGTACTGGGCGATCGCTTCTTTGAGTTGGGCATGACTGCCATCAGGATAGCGATTCGTCTCAATTAGCTGCTGATAAGTCCATGCCAACTTTTCTTTTAATTCTTTCGGCAAATCAAAAGGGCATTCATTGGTATCCAGCCGATCGATCGGAATTGAACCCGCGACTGGACTTCCTGACGTGCCGCCTGGGTGGGGCATATAGGCGCGTAACTGAGATAAATCTGACCGGATGAACGAGAGCATAAATTCTTGATCTAACAACTAACAACTATTTTTGACCCACCAGCGCGATCGCCGTGACTTCTGGCGGACAAAATAGGCGTCCGGGCGCATAAGTTCCCAGTCCCCGATTCACATATAGCTGGTTTTTTCCCACCTGATGCCACCCTTGCGACCATTCCCAATGTTCTACCACTTTGTTGCATTCCTTCATAAAAGGCACCCAGCGCTGCATCGGTTTGGGAATGATGTGGCGGAAGCTTTGCAGCAGTTGCGCCGCAGGGCCATATCCAGGAATCACCACTTGACCGCCGTGAGTATGCCCTGACAGTTGCAAATCCACCCGCCATTGTTGCAAAATCTCGGCGGTATCTGGGTTGTGGGATAAGACGATTCGGGGTATATCCCGATCGAGTTGATTCATGACTGGCGCTGGATTAAATTCCCGCGACCAAAAATCAGCCAGTCCTACTATTGGTAATTCTTGTCCCAATGGATAAGCAATTTCATTCCAGAGGACATGAATCCCAATGCTAGTCAGGGCGTCTTGCACCTCTTTTTTTGAATGGCGGTAATAATTATCGTGGTTGCCTAGTATGGCATAGATACCGGCACGACTTTGCAGGTGTTTTAGCCGCTGCACCAGGGCGTGAATCGGGGCTGGGTTGTCGGTTACGTAGTCGCCAGTCAATAGAACGAGATCGGGATCGGCTTGATTGCTGGCTTCAATTGCCTCTGCCAGTAGCTTTTCCGATAGTCGCAGACCATCGTAGTGCAAATCGGACAATTGCACCAGCTTTGTGCCGTGTAACGATGCAGGTAAATTCGCGATCGCTACTGTCACATTTTCTACACTTAAAGGTTCGGTTAATATCCAGTGCATTCTGCCAACTCAACTCAAGCTTAACTGGCGATTCCAGCATAGCTTAGAGATCGGATTGGTCGCGTCCTTACTCCGATAGCGGACGATTTAGGCGTGGGGGAATGAGGATGCGATCGCTAAATTGTTCTTTTTACAAGGGTCTAAGGCATTTATCTGTGAATTTACTTAATTTTTGGCTAAGAACAGATAAATGGTCAATATAAATACGGTTTTATAATAAGTAAAAACCTTTTATCTTTATTCTAAACAAATTTATAGTTCCTTCTGGATTTCCGCATAAATAATCGGTTTTTGTTTCAAATAAATTAGATAATTCATAGAATATAGCTACAGCAAAATTTAAAAATATTTTTTGTATTAATCGATACAAAACTATTAAATTGCCATTAATTAGAGTCCGCCTCTTATGACTAAAAAGACGGAATTCGCCGCGTCTCTACAATCTTCTTCCAGGAAAGCCGCTATTATTGTCACCCTAATTGGCTGTGTTGTTTTATTGGGGTGGATATTAAATATTACAGCCCTTAAAAGCATTTTACCGGGGCTGGTCAGCATGAAAGCCAACACAAGTATAGCCTTGATTCTGAGTGGCTTGTCTTTGTGGTTATGGCACGCGGAAGACAACCGAAGAAAGTCTTCATTTTACCTTTCTCAAGTCTTGGCAATTATTGTCATTGTAATCGGTTTTCTGACACTAATTGAGTATGGATTTGGGTGGAACTTAGGGATTGACGAACTGCTGTTTAAAGAACCAGCCGGTGCTGTTGGGACTTCTGCACCAGGGCGGATGTCTCCCAATAGTGCCCTGAGTTTTATGATGCTTGGCTGTGCCGGAGTGCTGTTATCTAGAAGGGTGTACTATTTGGCTCATTGCTTTAGCTTACTCAGTTTTTTGATTGGTTTTTTGGGACTACTGGGATATATCTACGACATCACCTCTTTTTACGGCACGAATTACCAGACAGCGACAGCCGTGGCATTGCATACAGCGATCGCATTCATCCTGCTTTCCATCGGCATCCTATTTGCTTGTCCAAATCGAGGGCTGATGACAGTTGTTACGACCGACAAGGCAGGCGGATTGATGGCTCGACGGATGTCGCCAGCCGCGATTGGCATTCCCTCCGCCTTAGGCTGGTTCATTTTATGCGGCTACCAATCTCAGATTTTTGACCACAAAGTTGGGCTGGCTCTTTTTGGCGTCTTCAACGTAGTTATTTTTGCCTTTTTAATTTGGTGGAATGCCAGATTCCTGAATGCTGTTGACACCCAGCGCCACCGAGCCGAAGCAGCACTAAAACAGGTGAATCAAGAGCTAGAAGATAGAGTTGAGGAGCGCACGATCGAGCTGAGTCAACTGAACGAGCAATTACACCAGCGAATTGCCGAACGCCAGCAGACAGAGGACGCGCTCCAGGTAAGCTATAACCTCTTGCATGCAGTCATTGAAGGAACTCCCGATGTCATTTTTATCAAGGATCTTCAGGGTCGCTACTTGATGGTCAACTCTACGGGTGCCAGCCTACTTGGCAAGTCTGTAGAGGAGATGATTGGTAAGGATGACTCCGAGTTATTTCCACCTGAGGTTGCCCCTCAAATCATGGAGACTGACCGCAGAATTATGGCTTCTGGGACAACTCACACGTTAGAGGAAGTCGTCTGTATCAATGACATCGCGGTGACGTATCTCTCAACAAAAAGCATCTACCGCGATCCCCAAGGAAACGTTATCGGTTTGATTGGGATGTCGCGAGACATTAGCGATCGCAAGGCATTAGAAAAAGAATTAGCACAGCGCGAACAGCTTTTGAAATCATTTATTAGCGTTGCGCCTGTCGGACTCTGTATTCTTGACGACCAGATGCGGTATCTGCAAATCAACGAGGCGCTTGCACAGATCAATGGCGTGACTGTAGAAAAACATTTAGGCAGATCCCTTGCTGAAGTCTTGCCTGACGCTGCACAAGCGATTGAATCGACGTTACGCAGAGTACTGACGACAGACGAAGCGATTCTCAACATTGAGGCGTGCGGTGAATTACCTGCCAATCCAGGCGTCCTGATGCACTGGTTAACTTCTCAATTTCCCATACCTGGGGAAGACGGCAAGCCGATGGCTATTGGTGTCACAGTGATGGATATTACTGCTCGCAAACAAGCTGAGGAAGCTCGTCGGGAGAAAGAAGCTCAGTTGCAAGAAAAAAATCAGCAGCTAGAACATACTCTCCAAGAACTTCAACGCACTCAATCCCAACTGATTCAGAGTGAAAAAATGTCCAGTTTAGGACAACTGGTTGCTGGGATTGCTCACGAAATTAATAACCCAGTTAACTTTATCTTTGGGAATCTCAGCCATGTCAGGGAATACAGCCAAGATTTATTAAATCTATTGCACCTTTATCACCAGCAGTACCCTAATTCAACGCCAGAAATTCAGGAGGAGATAGAAGCGATTGACCTAGATTTTATGATGGAAGATTTTCCTAACCTGTTGTCATCAATGAAGGTGGGGGCAGATCGCATTCGGGAGATTGTTCTTAGCTTGCGGAATTTTACGCGAATTGACGAAGCTGAAATGAAGGCGGTTGATATTCACGAAGGAATTGATAGTACTTTAATGATTCTGCATAACCGCCTGAAAGCAAAACCGGATCATCCTAACATTCAGATGATTAAGGAGTACGGTCACTTACCTAAAGTTGAGTGCTACGCAGGACAGCTGAATCAAGTGTTTATGAATCTGCTCGCTAATGCTATTGATGCGTTGGATGAGTACAACAAACAGCGATCGCTTTCAGAAATCAAAGCAAATCCCAGCCGGATCAAAATTCGCACTGAGGTACTAGACTCCGATCGGGTAGTTATCAAAATTGCGGATAATGGCTCTGGAATGACAGAGGCGGTGAGGCAACAGCTATTTAATCCCTTCTTTACCACCAAACCCGTCGGTAAAGGCACTGGACTGGGTTTGGCAATTAGCTACCAGATTGTTGTAGAAAAGCACAAGGGTCAATTGCAATGTCTCTCAGCACCGGGTGGGGGAGCGGAATTTATTATTGAGATTCCACTTCGGCAGATAGTTTAGGAAATCGATGCTTTATGCGATCGCGTTCTAGACTAGAAAAACGGGAAAATGAGAATGCGATCGTACAGAAAACTCTTTTCCTCTTGGCTAAGGAAAAACTCTAATACACCATTATTCTTTGTGGTGATTTCACTAAAACTCTTTATCCTTGTTTATGTCTAAACCAATTAGACCAGTTTAGTGAAGTTAAGTGTTGATACAACGACTTTTTAATGATACAATTGTACTATCAAGCTTAAGGTGTATAATTTTTGAGCTTTGTCCGGTGACAAAAACGCTAAGAGCTTGTTTAATATCATTAACACAACAGGAGGCAGCTATGGCTCCTACAACCGCAGCCGCTATTGCCGATTATTTCATTCATGTAGCTAATGAGACTGGCTCATTTATCAGTAACCTCAAGCTACAGAAGCTGGTGTATTATGCCCAAGCTTGGCATTTGGCTGTCTATAATGCTCCTCTATTTGATGAAGACTTTGAAGCTTGGGTGCATGGGCCTGTTATTCCTACTTTGTATCAGGAGTACAAGCAGTTTGGATGGAAGCCTATTGACAAGCAAGTAGAGCAACCAAACTTCTCCAAAGAAGTGCAAGAATTGTTGGACGAAGTAGCAGATGAGTATTTCGGATGTGATGCTTTTGAGCTAGAGCTGATGACTCATCAGGAAGACCCTTGGATTATGGCAAGGAACGGGTTACCCAAAGATGAAACTTCTAATGCTATAATTCCGAAGCCATTAATGGGAGAATATTACAGGCAGGGTCTTGGGGAAGAAAATCAAGAAGAATAAGGTCCGGCATGACAACCCAAGGGTCGAGAAGAATGAGCCGAAACAACCCTTGGGTATCACTTTTTCTTTCAAGTTCTTGATAGATAACAATGAAAAGTTTTCGATTAAAAATAAGGACGCAAGATATTTAGAAGCCTTGCTAAACAGACTGCGTCACTTATCAACGATGAGAGTCAATGAAATGAGGGATAACCAGAGTCTTCGATGCCATCCTATAGATTGGGATGACACTACTGAGACTTGTTTTGGCTTTCCTGGTGAAGAGCAGCTCGTAGACCTACCATACCAGTTCCAAATATCATCGAATGAACATGGTAGAGTACATGGATTTTTTATTGAAAATATTTTTTACATTGTTTGGCTTGACCCTGACCATAATCTTTATAGCTGAAGTACGCGATCGCTTAAAAGCTGCATAGACGAAGCGATCACCTCGTCAAATCAAGCTATCCAAAATCAGATTTCGGATAATATAAATGTACTAATCCAAAACCTCAAAGTAGGGACTGTGCTATGTCAACTGAGGTAACAAAAGAGACAATCTCCCAGGCTGTAGATCAGTGGGACTGGGAAAACCCGCCGATGCCTCCCACTGACTTGATTTTTGATGATGGTGAACCAATGGAGAGCAACCGCCACCGCATTGCGATGAATGTCTTGATCCGGTCGTTAGAGCAAGCTTGGAGCGATCGCAACGACTTCTTCTGTGGTGGTAATATGTTCGTCTATTACAGCAGCGAACAGGCTCGTAATCGAGACTTTCGAGGGCCAGATTTCTTTGCAGTATTAGACGTTGATGGCACCAGATTGCGGCGAGGATGGGTAGTCTGGGAAGAAAATGGTCGTTACCCGGATGTAATTGTAGAATTGATGTCGCCCTCGACTGCTGAAGTTGACACGGGAATCAAGAAAGATATTTACGAACGCACTTTCAAAACGCGGGATTATTTTGTTTTTGACCCTTTCGATCCCACTTCCCTACAAGGATGGTGCTTAGATGGGAACTTGCATTATCAGCCTTTGGTTCCCAATGAGCGGGGATGGCTTTGGTGTGAAACTTTATCGCTTTGGCTGGGAACCTGGGAAGGAAAGATTCAGCGAGATCCGGCTGTGTGGTTGCGCTTTTTTGAAGTTGGAGGCAATCTGGTTCTGTTACCAGAGGAAGCAGCTCAAGCTAGAGCGGAACAGGAACGCCTTCGTGCGGAACAGGAACACCAGCGTGCGGAACGCTTGGCGGCACAGTTGCGATCGCTTGGGATAGATCCAGAAAGCTAGAGGTGCGCGATCGCTATACTAGAGCAACCAATTGTTGGCTCATCACTGCCAGCGTTATCAAACCTAACAGAGTCATCAATCCCGCAGGCATAAATTTGCGAGTTTTCGCCAACCGGATGGCAAAGACAATGACGAGAACAGCGGTGACAACGGTTGCTAAAATCAGCCCCCACTCTTGACCCTGCAATAGCATCACGCCACCGAGAATGAGTAATAAGCCGCTGATGCTGCCAGAAATCAGCGAAACTTTGCTTTGAGCTTGAGAGTAGCCCATGATGCCGCCAATAATGGCTAAAATTCCGTAAGCGATCGCGGCGATAGTACCCGGATTCATCTAGTTAAAACCTCATTGCTTGAGTAGAAATTATTTCTAGCGTTGGGAGACAATTTACCATAGCTGAGATACACCACTCACTTGATTAATGGATACTCAAGCGATCGCCTCAATCGAATTTCTGCAACGCCAAGCTGCCTCTGTGTTACTTTATCAATCCGTCCTCAGTGGCGAAGTCGGCACGGCTTTCCTGAATCTGCTACAAGTTTTAAGCAGTAGCAACACTAATGGACTGGCTTGCCTGCAAGCTTACGGCACTTGGTTTCAAGCTTTAGCCGCCAGAAATCAAGGTTGGCAAGACTACCTGATTACCCAGATTCTCAGAACTGACAATCCTTTTAGCAAGCAAGTCCAGCAAACGTCTTTACTGTCTCCAGCGCTGGTAGCTGCTGCCCAGCAAGATTTACAAGCCTTGCAGAGCCTCTACAATTGCAGTAGCGACCAGTTGAGCCGGTGGGTGCAAGCCGCAGCCAAGCTACTCGCTGCGCCCGTTGCTTGGAACCAGCAGCAGGAATGGGTAGGCGCAATCCATGAATTCTCTATGTGGCAGAAATTTCAAATGTCAGAAAATTGGGTAGACGTGCTGGAATTTCTAGCTGCTCATTACCAGCAGTACGGTACGGGACTATTTGCTTCTTATCGGGCTTTAGGCTGGCAATCTGGGCAGTTGGTGGGCATTTCTTATCCCGATCCCGTGCAACTTTCAGAATTAGTCGGTTACGAGTCTCAGAAAGACACCTTGCTAAAGAATACACAATTTTTACTTGCCGGTTATCCAGCTTTGCACGTTTTGCTCTACGGCAGTCGTGGGAGTGGCAAATCTTCTTTGGTGAAGGGGTTGTTAAATGAGGCTGGTACTGACAACCTCCGCCTCGTCGAAGTTGCCAAAGCTGACCTGAAAGACTTACCAGAAATTGTAGAGCAATTGCGGGGCGTTCCTCAGAAGTTCATCATCTTTGTTGACGATCTCTCCTTTGAGGAAGATGACGACGCTTTCAAAGCTCTTAAAGTGGTGCTGGAGGGCAATTTAACCGCACGTCCTCAAAATGTGGTGGTTTATGCGACTTCCAATCGGCGGCATCTGATTCGAGAATTTTTTAGCGATCGCCCTCGTCCCAAAGATAATGAAGAAATTCACGCCTGGGATACGGTTCAGGAAAAGCTGTCGTTTAGCGATCGCTTCGGTCTGACTTTAACCTTTGAACCCGCCGATCAGAACACCTACCTAAACATTGTTCGCCATCTTGCGACCCAAGTCGAAATTTCCCTCACCCAGGAAGATTTAGAGTATCGTGCCTTACAGTGGGCAACTCGTCACAACGGGCGTTCTGGACGTACAGCACGGCAATTCATTGACTTTCTCAGAGCTGATTTAGCTGTCGATAGCTCAGAATCTTCTAGATTAAACACATAATTAGAATCCTGTTCCTATGGATTATAACTTGGAAGTTGCTGACTTTAGCTAATAAAAAATGATATGCGATCGGTCAAGGTAAGCAATCGGATTTTACTGGGTTCAATTGCCTTCGGTGTGAGTTTTTTCCTTAGCCTTATTGCCAACCGAGATTTCCCGAAAGCCTTGGTTACAGGTTTAATTACTGTACCCGCTACCTATGCAGGAGCCATTGTTGTACAAATTAAACAAAAAAAGCAGAAATTTTTCCTACAAAATGAAATTCAAGCTATCTCTGGCGAAAGACAAAACTTAGAAGATGATATCTATTATTTGGAGTCAAGCCTAAACCAACTGCACGTACAAATATCAGAAATCTCTAACCGAAGAGAGGTAATTAATCGAGAAGTATCCACTTTAGGAGCTTATAGATACCAACTAGAAGAACAAGGGTTTATTCTCCAAACTCAACTTGAAGTTCTGGAAAGACAAAAAGCAGAACTCAATCAATCCTTGTTGACTGCAACAGCGGAAAAACAGAAAACGGAAACCAGCTTAAATTTTCTGAAAACAGAACTCAAGCAACTGCAAGCTCAAGTTACAGATAATCAGAATGAAAAAACGATACTAGACCAGGAAATCACTAACCTTAAAAAACAAAAACGCCCTTTACAATCAGAAGTAGATAATCTGCAAACTCAGCTTCAGACGCTGGAAGCACAGAGATCGGTGCTGAATCAGTCTCTGGGATCTTTAAAAGTAGAATTAGGGCAATTGCAAGGGCAAGTGTCATCTTTAAAGTTGGAACACAAGCAGTTACAGTTACAAAGTGGAATTTCAAATCCCCAAAAAAGACAATCGCAGGCAATCCCTTTTTTAGAAATACAAAAAAAACAATCAGAAGAAAATTTATCAGCTGAATGGACTGCTCTAAAAACAAAACTTACTAATGATGATATTCAGATAATCAAAGCCATAGTAGAACAAAACAATCCAGGTGCAACGCTCAAAAGAATTGCTGAGGCAAATATAACCATGCCTCAACTATTGATAGATGCAATAAACGAGCGTGCTATAGATACCATCGGCGATTTTATCATTGAACCAGGTTCGGCATCGATTCCGCCTGCGATCGCTGAGGAATACTTGACAAAAGTGAATAAGATGCTCGAAACTTAGTTTTATAAAACTAACAATTTATCAAAATTTATTATAAAAACCTAAATAAACCCAATCAAAAACCTTACCCCATTCCTCGTAGGTGAGGGGAAAGGAGAAAGGTCAAAACTTTACCTACTTAGCAAGAAATAAATTATTTTAAACCATGACAAAACTCAAAATTACCAAAAGAATATCGAATGCCTTAATCAATTCTCTAGGTGCAGGCGTTGTACCTAGAATTGGTCTGGAACATATTGCTGTAGGACGAGAAAAAGAAGTCAAAGCTATTGTACAGGATCTCGATAATATTGGCGAAGGAGGTGCAGGATTTCGCTTCATTGTAGGACGCTATGGTTCCGGTAAAAGCTTTATGCTACAACTGATTCGCAACCACGCGATGGAAAGAGGTTTCGTAGTAGCTGACGCTGATTTATCTCCCGAACGCCGACTCACAGGAACTGACGGGAAAGGGGTTGCAACTTATCGGGAATTAATGCAGAATCTTTCCACCAAAATTCGCCCCGAAGGTGGCGCTTTCACGCCGATTTTAGAAGGATGGATTAACGGAATTCAGAACCAAGTCGCGCAAGAAAGTGGGATGCGTCCCAACGACACTGGGTTTGACGATAAAGTGGAAGAGAAAATTAGGGAAGTTGTTAAGGATATAGAAGGTTTAGTTCACGGGTTTGACTTTGCTAATGTCATCATCACCTATTGGCGCGGCTATCGTTCTGATGATGATGATAAAAAGGAAGCGGCGCTACGTTGGCTTAGAGGAGAATTTGGGACTAAAACTGAGGCAAAAACCGCGCTGGGAGTGCGTGTCATCATTGACGATGAAACTTGGTATGATTACATCAAGCTAGTTGCAAAGTTTGTTTCAGACATTGGCTACAAAGGGCTTTTAATTTTGGTGGATGAAGCCGTTCATTTGTACAAAATTACTCATACTGCTTCCCGTCAAAAAAACTACGATAAGCTATTGGCAATGTTCAACGATACGATGCAGGGAAGAGCAGAAAATCTCGGCATTTTGATCGGAGGAACGCCAGAATTTGTGGAAGACAAACGCCGGGGGTTGTATAGTGATGAAGCATTGCGATCGCGCTTAAGCAGCCGTGTCAAAGGAGGTCATCAGGATACCTCAGCACCCGTCATCCAGCTAGAAATATTAACTCCCCAAAATATATCCGAGCTTTTGCACCGCTTAGTAGATATTCATGCTACCCATTACAACTATAATAAAACTCTGAAACCGAGTGACTTGCAAGAGTTTATGCAAGAAGTTGTCAATCGCTTAGGTGCAGACAAATTCTTAACACCCCGTGAAGTTGTCCGCGATTTTATCAGTATTTTGAATATCCTCCAACAAAACCCCAACATCTCTTTCCGAGAACTCATTCATGGTTCTAATTTTAAACCGACTTCTGCTGCCAAAAACCCAGAGGTAGATGGGAATACTGAATTTGCAGAATTTACCCTATGAGCGAACAGGCTTTTGATAAATTAGCGCCTTTTATTCAAAAATATATCTACACCCAAGATTGGACTGAATTAAGAGACGTTCAAGTTGAAGCTTGTCGGATAATTTTTGACACAGATGCTCACTTGTTGATTGCCGCCGGAACCGCATCCGGGAAAACAGAAGCAGCTTTTCTTCCAGTTCTTACTTTATTACATCAAAACCCATCTACAACGATTGGGGTACTTTATATTAGTCCCATAAAAGCGTTAATTAACGACCAATTTGAGCGTCTAAATGACCTGTTAAAAGAAGCAGATATTCCAGTCTGGCACTGGCACGGCGATGTTTCCCAGACTCGTAAGAAACAACTCATAAAAGACCCCAAAGGAATTCTGCAAATAACGCCAGAATCTTTAGAAAGTCTCTTAATTAATAAAAATACTCAACTGTTTCGCTTGTTCGGAGATTTGCGCTTTATCATTATTGATGAAATCCATGCCTTTATGGGTTCTGAACGAGGTTGCCAAATTCTCTGCCAGTTGGCACGCCTATCAAAATTTGTAAAAAATCCCACCCGTCGGATTGGGTTATCGGCTACCCTTGGCGATTACTCACTCGCTGAAGACTGGCTGCGGCTGGGAACCGAAACGCCAGTAATTACTCCGGATATCGAGGGAGGACAACGAAAAGTCAATCTGGCTGTAGAGCATTTTTTTGTTCCTCCCGTTGAAACAAATGATACTGATGATTTAGTCATTAGTCCTTACTACAGGCATATATTTGATATTACTAAATCTCGAAAAAGCCTCATCTTTGCTAACAATCGCTCAGATACAGAATCAGTTATCGCCAACTTGCGCGAAATTGCAGAAACTGAAGGATTACCAGATATTTATCACGTCCATCATGGCAGTATTTCTACCTCGTTAAGGGAAGCGGCTGAGGATGCGATGCGCGATACCATTCCATCTGTTACTGCTGCAACTGTCACGCTTGAATTAGGAATTGATCTCGGTCAATTAGAGCGAGTTATTCAATTAAACGCGCCTTTTTCTGTATCCAGTTTCTTGCAGAGATTGGGACGTTCGGGAAGGAGAGGAAGTGCGGCAGATATGCAGTTTGTTTGCGCTGAAGAGGAACTATCAACAGAGGAATCGCTTCCTAATCAAATTCCTTGGCAACTGTTGCAATCTATCGCGATTATCCAACTTTACTTAGAAGAACGTTGGATTGAACCAATCAAGCCGGTTAAATATCCTTTTAGCCTTTTATATCACCAAACAATGAGTATTTTGGCAGCGATAGAGGAACTCTCCCCCGCAGCTTTAGCTCAGCAAGTTTTAGCCTTACCACCCTTTGCTGCTATATCTAAAGATGATTTTAGGCAATTGCTGCGAAACTTGATAGGAATTGACCACATTCAGCAGACTGAGGGAGACAAATTAATTATCGGGTTAACCGGGGAGAAAATTGTCAAAAATTTCCATTTCTACGCCGTCTTCTCCGACACAATTGAGTATGCTGTCAGGGACGAATCGATGGAAATTGGCAGTATCCTGATGCCTCCGCCTGTTGGTAATTGCTTTGCCTTGGCAGGTAGAACATGGGAAGTTTTAGATAGCGATGCTAAAACAAAAACGGTTTTTGTTAAGCAAGCGCAAGGTCAAGCTAAAATTTCTTGGCATGGTGGCAGTAGCAATATTCATACAAAAGTCCTTGAACGGATGCGAAGAGTTCTGGTTGAGGAGTCTCAGTATAGCTACTTGCAAAGTAATGCTAAAAAGCGTCTAAATGAAGCTCGTCAATTAGCTCGATTTTGGGAATTTGAAAGAAATAATATTGTTTCCTTAGGAAGCAAAACTTGCTGCATTTTTCCTTGGATGGGTACTGTCGCTTACCGCACCCTAGAAAGGTTTCTAAATTTATTTGGTAGAGAGTCTATAGACATCAAGAAAATTGGGAGCCAAGCTCCATACTTTATGACTGTTAAGCTGGGAAAAAATGGAGTAGAAGAGCTTGGCTCAGAAATACTGGCATTTGGCAATAAAAGGATTACAGCGCTAGATTTAGTTGCTGTTGAAGAACCTTTAAAAATGCAAAAATATGATGAGTTTATTCCTAACAACTTGCTTCGCAAAGCATTTGCTTTCGATTGTTTAGATGTTGGAGAAGTGAAAAAAATTATTAGTGGTTGGTAAATGGGAGAATAGAAAGGCTAGAGAATGCGTAGAACAAAGTTTGAGGCGAAGCGATCGCATCTGTCTATAAATGTCATTTACTTATACCCGAACGATTCGTTTTCAGGATACCGACGCCGCCGGTGTTGTCTACTTTGCCAATGTCTTGGCAATGTGTCACGAAGCTTATGAAGAATCGCTAGTGGCGTCGGATATCAATCTCAAGTTGTTTTTCAGCAACCCGAATGTTGCGATTCCCATCGTTCATGCCAGTGCAGATTTTTACCGTCCAATGTTTTGCGGCGATAAGGTGCTTATTCAGTTAACTCCTCAACATCTGTCACTTGAAAAATTTGAAGTGAATTACCAATTTGTTGCGGCGGAACGGGTAGTCGCGAAGGCAATTACTCGGCACATTTGCATCGATCTAAGTAGCAGAAGTAGAAAAGAAATTCCGGCGGAAATGATTCGATGGCTTCAGCAATGGAAGGAAGAAGAACGAACCGCAGAGGCGCAGAGGACGCAGAGGGAGGAGTGAGGAGAGAGGAAGAGGTTTATCTATCTGTGGATTTGTTAGGTGGGGAGATTTGCAGCTTTTCTATAGCAATTTTTTGTAGCTGTTCGCGGTTTACTTTTCCCTGAGCATTTCTCGGTAATGTTTCTACTGGCACCCAATATTTAGGGCGCTTAAATTTGCTCAATTTATCTTCAATTGCTATTTGCAGAGTATTAGTAGAAATGTCTGATTTACTGGGAGCATAAACGGCTGTTACGACTTGTCCCCAATGAGAGTCAGCTAAACCAATTACGCAGACATCAGTAACTAAACCTGTAGCTCGAATTGCGGCTTCTACTTCAGAGGGGAAGACGTTTTCGCCACCCGTGATAATTTTGTTACTGCTACGATCTACTATATTTAAGTTACCCCTTTCGTCAATAAAACCTAAGTCATCTACTTGAAAAGGCTGTTGATTAGGAAAAATCTTGGGATAGTAACCTAGTGCCAAAGAATCAGATTTAATGGTAACATTTCCTGTTTGGTTAATGTCTAATATCTCGCTGTTAGGACTGCAAATTGTCACTTTGGCATGGGGGAGAATATGACCGCAATTGTTAGTACCGTTGAGAAAATATTCTGGTTTGAGGGTGGCAATTTGTGAGGCGGTTTCTGTCATGCCATAGGTGGTTGCTAACCGAATGCTGTGGCGTCTCGCCTCTTCTAGAAGTTCTATCCATGTGGGGGCACCTCCCAAAAGCACTGTCTGAAAGCGGGATAGCCAGGCGGTTAACTCTGGATTTTGTAGGAGACGTTGCAGTTGAGTGGGTACTAAAGATAGAAAAAATTCAGATGGATTAATATAACATTTTTCACCCACTTCTAATTCTTTAAAGGGCACAATTGCTAATTTACCCCCAGAGGTGAAGGAGCGCATAAATTGCATTAAACCGCTGACATGATAGAGGGGCAAAACGCAATAAGAATTAACTTGATTTATTTGGAAATACTCTCTAAAACCTTGTACGGATGCCATTAAGGTTTCCCAAGTGTGGATGGCAAATCGAATCTGTCCTGATGAACCTCCAGTGGGAATCATAATCCAGTTGTTGATAGTTGTAGAGACGCGATAACCCTTGTCTCTACAAGATGGGGAGGTTAAAGGATAAGGACAATCTCCCCAAATTAGGTCTGGTTGGACTAATTCAAAAACTTGTTGCCATTCGTGTTTAACCCAGTTGGGATTACAAAGAAAAACTGGGCAACCAGCGGCACAGGCAGCGATGAAGCTGGCAATAAATTGTATCGGTTCTCGCTCTGCCAGTAATATTTTTGGTTTATTTTCAGAGTTCGCAAGCTGGGTTAATTGATTAAATAATTGCTCGGCAATGTAAATAAATTTGTGGCTGTCGTAACCAATCAGCCAATCATCGTTAGCACGTTTTTTAAGATAGTCTAGCGGCGATTTCATAAGTTCTCAAATCACATTTCTTCATCTTGGTCAAACCAGTGGTTGATGCCAAAACCAACTGCTCGATTGTGACGGGATAATTCTGCTGCTAGGTTCAATGCTGCCTGTCTACCAATAGCGGTTTCAAAGACGGAGGAGAAGACGGCATCAATTTCATGTTGTTGGCAAAATTGGCGCAAACGGGATGGAGAACCGGCGATGCACGGCTTAATGACAAAAATTCCCCGCCAACCGTCACGGTATGCAGCTGCCATCTGGTCAATTGTAGCGACGGATTCATCTAAGGCGATCGCAGTGGCGTAGCACATACTTAATTCCGCCATCCCCTGAAATTGAGTTACAGACAGCGGTTGTTCGAGAAATTCAATTTCTACAGGCAATTCCTCCGCCTTAACATTGTCGCAAGTCCACAGCCACAAGTTTGCATCCTCGTAACTGAGTCCCCCATTCGCATCTAGTCGCAGTTTTGCCGATGCTGGCAGTGTTTGGGTAAGTAGTTGGAAAATTTTTAGTTCATCCGCAATTGGGTAAACGCCAATTTTCCATTTAAAGGTGCGATATCCTTGGTTCCAAAGCGTCTGCCATTGACTTAAGGCAGCTTTCCCAGCGGGTAATAAGCCGCTGTAGCAAATAGAGTTGGCGAATGAATTCGCGGCTAAACAAACGAAGTCCGCCTTCGCGGACTGTAGAGACGCAAAATTTCGCGTCACGACAAATAGATTTGAAACCTGCCCTTCGCTTTGCTCAAGGCTAAACTCCGGCAGGTTTCGTTCGTATAGCCGCGACTTTAGTCGGCAAGTATCTTCCCAAGCGGACTCGAAGCCAAATTGACAGGCGGGAAGGGCAATTGGGATGGAGAAAATCGTCTCAGCGGTAATTTCCTCCAGCAGCTGGCGACAAAATGACAGTGCTTGATCCAAGGTTTCGGAACCAAACCAGCTCAGGGGGGCAATTTCACCCCAGCCGACTTGCCCATTCTCATCGGTGAGGCGGAGGATGATGCCCTCTCGAATGTCCCAGTTGCCGTGACTGGTAGAGAGCGATCGCACAAATCTCCGCCGGTAAGGACGAAACTCAAACCGATATTGCATCAGCTACAGTGGCAGTACAAACCCCAATCCCAACAGCAGTCCACTCCAAAAATGTAGGGCTACCGCGATGAATTTACAGTTACTGACTTTCTCAGGTTGATCGTGATTTTGGAGGACGTGGCGGCATAATTTGATGGCAAAGGGCAAACTCGCAAAGGTTAGCAACGTCCAAACGGGAAAAATTTGCAAAACTACAAATAACCCGGTCAGCGCATAAATGCTGCCGCCAAACCAAGACAACAACTGCGATCCTGTCTTAGTGCCCACTCGGACGATGGGCGATCGCTTCCCAGCTGCCAAATCGTCCGCAACTTGGTGAAAATGGGAGCAAAACAAAATTAAACTGGTGGCAATCCCTACAATAATAGACGCTGCGAGGCTAGTCATCGACCATGCGCCGGTTTGACTATAATAAGCCGCCGCTACTGCTAGGGGGCCAAAGCAAATAAAGCAGATAATTTCCCCCAAACCCTGGTAGCCTAAGCGAAAGGGAGGCCCCTGATAGCTGTAGCCCAACGCACAGCTCAGGAGTACCAATCCGATAACTGTGAGGTCTTGTTGCCACCATGCGATCGCGAATATTCCCAGTATACCCAGCCCTAAAAACAGATTTGCTAGCCAAAAAATTAAAGATTTGTTACCTGTCAATTTAACCAGAGAGTGGGCTTTGTTCTTATCAATACCCGTTTCCGAATCAAACACATCATTGCTGAGATTCAGCCATGCAATAATCAAAATTGCTGACATTAAAAATGTAGAAAATATTGCTCCATGAAGCACTTGAGTTTCAGCAAAAGCAACAGCGGTTCCCACCCAAATCGGAATAATGGCAACGCTGTACATGGGCGGCTTAATTGCTGCCATCCAAAGTCCGGGGTCACTGATGTTTGCCCCTCCACTATTGGGATGATTAATCAATTTTGTATCCATTAGTCTCAATCTATGCTATTGCCAAGAAACTACCAAATTTTACAACCCTAAAGCCGTGATAGGATATTTGCTACAGACTTTGTTACAAGCCCCTGATTAGGGTGGCAAAGGTTTCCAGTGTCGTCCTCACCTATTGAAGACTACCCTATCTCAAGTCTTAAGCAGGTTCTTTCAAAACTAGCTGCTCGTCATGACCTCCCTCATATTAGGATCGGTCAAATCACACATTGTATCTAAACATTGTAGATTTAGATATAGCGGTTCTCGGTTATGTGAGGTACATTCTCAAAACTGGAAAGCTTGATGATAGTAAATTTTTGCGAACCTCACTCGTGTAAGAACCGCTATACAATGTTTAAGGGTTTTTTAAATCTAATCAATGAAGATACCCATGCGGTAATCATCCTGAAGTTTAAAATTAAGGAATCATTAAAAATATGACGACTACCTTGAAACTAGGCGAAAGCCATAGGTTAGAAATCCAACATAGCAAGCAACGCATTGGAATTAAATCTAAATTCGTAGGCTTAGCTTTGTTAATAAAAAAATATCCGGGAATCAGTAAGAGTTTAAATAATTTACTGAGTAGCCAAATGAACATTTTATTAATCTAAAAATTGAGATGATGCGTCGAAAATAGGGTATTTAGGTATACCTGGTCTTCCAAGAAATTGGGCTAATCAGTTGTATTAATATCAAATTGCCAACCTATCCTCGCTTCCATGCTAGTCACACCCTATCGTACTAATCTTTTTCAAGACACTTACGAGCTGCATCAGTTTCTTTTAGCCTTTAAGCAGACCGCTGTACAAAAAAAACAGACACAGATCCTCAGTATTTCTCAAGAAATTCCAGCAGTCGATCCGCTGGTTGTACTTCAGGCGATCGCTAGACCAGACCAATTACACTTTTACTTTGAAAAACCAGCACAAGGAGAAGCGATCGCTGCCATCGACACCGCAGCTGCGCTAAAACTAGAAAGCCCCAATCGGTTTTACAAATCCCAGGAGTTTATTCAATCTTGCCTTGCCAATACCACGAGTATTGGTGAACTTAATTTACCTTTTTCGGGCGCTCATTTTTTCTGCGCTTTTACATTTTTTAATAAAAACCTAGAATCGGATTCTCCTTTTCCATCTGCCACCGTATTCTTACCCCGATGGCAAATCGCTCTAAAAAATCAGACTGCGGTAGTAGTCGCAAATATTCCTATTGATTCGGAGATAAATGTTCAAGATTTAACCGAAAGCTTATGGCGTACATTTCAGGCAATAAGAGTTACTGGTTTGGAAAGGTTTCATAGTGCATCTTTTCTAGATATAGCAATTGATGCCAGAAAACTATTTAAAAAACAAGATGTTGCAGATGTAAACCATTTTAAATCATCCGTGGTCAAGGCTTTATCATCAATTCAGGCAGAAAAAATTCATAAAATTGTTTTGGCTCACGCCCTTGATGTTATTTCCCCGATTCCTTTCCAGTTAATTCCCTCAGTCAATCATTTACGAACTCGCCATCCTGATTGCAATATTTTTTCCACCAGTAACGGCAAGGGACAAAGTTTTATCGGTGCCAGTCCCGAACGTTTAATTAGTATTCATAACCATGAATTAGTAACTGATGCTCTGGCAGGTTCAGCACCCAGAGGGAAAATTTCTAGTGAAGATGGCGAATTAGCGAATCGGTTACTAACAAGTGAAAAAGAAAGACGCGAACATCGAGTAGTTATTGATTTTATTCGCGATCGTCTCTCCCAGCTAGGTTTAAATCCTCAAATATTGTCCCAGCCGCAGCTATTGAAACTCTTAAATATTCAGCATTTATGGACACCCATTCAGGCGAAAGTACCGGCAGGCGTTCAGCCCTTAGAAATTCTGGCTGAACTCCATCCGACACCAGCAGTTGCTGGTGTCCCCAGCGAGAGTGCCCAGAAAGAAATTCGCCGCTATGAAACCTTCAACAGGTCATTATATGCCGCGCCCCTCGGTTGGGTAGATCACCGAGGAAACAGTGAATTTGTTGTGGGAATCCGCTCAGCACTCATAGATGGCTGTCGTGCCAGACTCTATGCTGGTGCCGGTATCGTTGCTGGTTCCGATCCAGACAAAGAATTAGCAGAAATTCAACTTAAACTCCAAGCACTTCTAAAAGCCTTAGTCTAGCCGAAACCTCTCTCTTCTCTCTCTCTTTCTTCCTTTGCGTCCTTAGCGTCTTTGCGGTTCATTATTCTTAAATGCCCGTTGATTTTCGTAACACCAACTCCCTCTGGGCTTCAATCCTAACCGAAACATTAAAACGACTAGGATTAACCACAGCTATTATTTGCCCTGGTTCCCGTTCAACACCCCTTACGGTTGCTTTCGCTCAAACTGATGAGATAGAAGCCATTCCTGTTTTAGATGAACGATCCGCTGCATTTTTCGCTTTAGGTATTGCGAAAAAATCAGGATTGCCAGTGGCGTTAGTTTGCACTTCTGGAACTGCCGGGGCGAATTTTTACCCAGCCGTAATTGAAGCCAGGGAAAGCCGAATCCCGCTTTTATTATTAACAGCCGATCGCCCCCCAGAATTGCGAGATTGTCATTCTGGACAGACGATCGATCAGGTGAAATTATTTGGCAATTATCCCAACTGGCAAGCCGAGTTAGCGTTGCCTTCTCTAGATATGGGAATGCTAGGTTATCTACGGCAAACTGCGATCTATGCGTGGGAGCAATGCGCTGGGAGCGCTACCGCTTCGCTACCACTTTTTCCGACTCCAGGTCCCGTTCATCTTAACATCCCCTTCCGCGACCCTCTCGCCCCAATTCCAGACGGTGCTGTAGAGACGGGAAATAGTGCGTCTCTACTAGAAGAAGATTTCTTTGCAAATTGTCAGCCATCAGTAGCAACTTTCAACCTGCAACCTACCACTTTCAACACCATACACGAGTGGCGGCAATGCGACAAAGGAATTATTATCGCTGGGACTGCACAACCCAAATTACCGGAAGAGTATGCGATCGCGATCGCGCACCTCTCCAAATCTTTAAAATGGCCTGTATTAGCTGAGGCGCTATCTCCATTAAGAAACTATCACCAACTGAACCCTTATTTAATTTCCACCTATGACTTAATCCTGCGTAATCAGCAGTTGGCACAAAAGTTGATACCAAAAATTGCCCTCCAAATAGGTGAATTACCCACCAGTAAAGAACTGCGAAACTGGCTGGAATCAACACAGCCTAGACGATGGGTAATTGACCCCAGCCACCACAATTTAGATCCATTGCACGGCAAGACAACGCACCTGCGAATCTCTGTAGAACAGCTATCTCAAACCTACCCAAATGAACTTGTAGAGACGCAAGCGATCGCGTCTTATCTCAACAGTTGGTGTGAAGCCGAATCAAAGGTGAGGAAAGCCATCGATCAAACAATGGCAAAAATGAACGTACTTTTTGAAGGAAAAGCCGCTTGGTTACTTTCTCAGACACTGCCACCCGGCACCCCACTATTTATTGCCAATAGTATGCCGGTGCGAGATGTAGAGTTTTTCTGGGCACCCAACAATTCTCGAATTCAGCCCTTTTTTAACCGGGGCGCGAATGGCATTGATGGCACCTTATCGACTGCTTTGGGAATCGCCCATCGCCATCAAAGCACTGTGATGCTGACGGGTGACTTAGCTTTATTGCACGATACTAACGGCTTTTTACTGAGAAATAAATTTATAGGGCATTTGACAATAATTTTGATTAACAACAATGGCGGCGGCATCTTTGAAATGTTGCCGATTTCCAAATTTAACCCGCCCTTTGAAGAATTTTTTGCCACACCGCAGGATATAAATTTTGCTCAGCTTTGTGCCACTTACAATGTAGAGCATGAATTGATGACTTCTTGGGAACATCTGAGGCAACGATTAAATCCATTGCCATCTCAGGGAATCCGGGTTTTGGAGTTGCCAACCAATCGCAAGGCAGATGCCAAGTGGCGTCAGGAGAATTTAGGAAAATTGGCAGTCGATATCCTATAAAATCCGTTAATTGTTGCGAATTATAAGCTATATAGCAGTCCTATTTGATTAGTAAAGAATAACGAACCGCAGAGGACGCAGAGAGCGCAGAGAAAGAAAAGAGATTTTAAAATTCACTTAGGATTGCTATATGTTGCAAAGATCGCATATCCTAATCGATCTGCTTTCGGATTGGTTAAAGCGTTATCTGACGATAGCGCATTAAAACTCTCAGATTCGACTTCACAATTACTCTCGGTCTGTGCTATAAGATACCTTTTCTGATTCCTACCGTCATCATGACCCAGCGATCGCTCAAGCCTGCCGTCTTTTGAGGTTCTACCTAGTTACCGTAATTTCAGACACTGCGTTAAAATTCTCAAGCCGAAATACTGCACAACTATCTATGCAAATCAACTGGCAAACCGCCAAAACCTACGAAGACATTCTCTATCACAAAGGCGACGGCATCGCCAAAATCACTATCAATCGTCCGCACAAACGCAACGCTTTCCGTCCCAAAACCGTCTTTGAACTTTACAACGCCTTCTGCGATGCTCGTGAAGATACCAGCATTGGCGTCGTATTATTTACTGGCGCTGGCCCTCACACCGATGGCAAATACGCCTTCTGTTCTGGTGGCGATCAAAGCGTGCGGGGGCAAGCTGGGTATGTAGACGATGACGGTATCCCCCGCCTGAACGTCCTAGATTTACAACGCCTAATTCGTTCCATGCCCAAAGTCGTCATTGCGCTTGTGGCAGGTTACGCCATCGGTGGCGGACACGTCCTGCACCTGATTTGCGACCTCACCATCGCCGCAGATAATGCTATTTTTGGGCAAACTGGCCCTAAAGTCGGCAGCTTCGACGGTGGATTTGGTGCCAGCTATCTCGCCCGGATTGTGGGGCAAAAAAAGGCGCGAGAAATTTGGTTTCTCTGTCGCCAGTACACCGCACAGCAAGCACTAGAAATGGGCTTAGTGAACTGCGTCGTGCCTGTAGAGCAGCTGGAACAAGAAGGCATCGAGTGGGCTAATGAGATTTTAGAAAAAAGCCCGATTGCCATCCGGTGTCTAAAAGCTGCTTTAAACGCCGATTGCGACGGACAAGCTGGTTTGCAAGAACTCGCCGGTAACGCCACCTTGCTTTATTACATGACTGAGGAAGGAGCCGAAGGCAAGCAGGCATTTTTGGAAAAACGTCCACCCGATTTCCGTCAATACCCTTGGCTGCCTTAGTCGTTCGCAAATGGAAAAACCCGGTTTCTGAGAGAAAACGGGTTTGAAGATTCATCTTTTGTAAAAAAATATCTCACAAGGCTCTTAAATCAAAAATCGCACCTTGCCTTAAATAAGGTGCGATTCTAAAGCAAATCTTTATTTTTTTAAAGGTTTAAGCAAGTTGCCTTGATAAACGGCAAGGTAAGCTTCCTACCCTTTATTTTATTCATACGAGCAGTGCTTCTTCTACTGGCTGTTGGGCAGTAGAGAGATTCTCTTCATGGGAGGCAGATTCTTGAGAAGAGTTCAGCGAACATTTGAATGACAGCGCCTCCGGTGTTTTCACCGTTTCATCCTGCCAGCGCATCATTACTTCGAGATGTTCCCAAGAAGGAGCAAATGCTGGAAGTGCTAAAGAACAGGCTCCCCAGCCGCCTCGAACGGGCACGCCGAGTTGCTGACAAAGACCACCACGACGCCCTTCCGGCTTGTAATACCGACAATACCGGCAGGCAGAAGTTACAGTATTTAAGGTCTTCATGGAGTCCTCTTTAGGGGAATTTTTATCTATGCTTTATATTAAAATTCCCGATTAACGGTTGTAGAGTTGGGAATCTTGTAATCTATATTCCCCGTCTATGTTCTAGCGATACCCCAGTAGAAATACTGATTTAGATTTTCTTTAGCTTTTTGTAATAGATAGATACATGAAGCATTAAAAACAGACACATCTATCTATAGTATACAATCTCATGAACAATGCTATTTTTTAACAAAACCCTATGGGGATCAAGATAAATATTACAGGTATCCGTTCCAGAAAAAAATAAATTTAGCTCCTTAATTCAGTTTTTTATCTCTTGATTTAAAGGAAAAACTTTGCATTTCTCGACTAAATCGAGATTTTTGCTCCGAAAATCCTCTGAGTCAGCCTTAGTAGGGCAATCAAAATCATTACATTCTCTGTAAGTATTTCGGAAGTAAGCACGTCAGAGTACGGACGAAGCAATCGGGAAATAGATTGATGCCATAAATCCAGGGCATTGCCACAGAAGCTCCGCCCTAGAAGACTTCCGTACAGAAGGCTACGCAGGAGTCTAAGTTACAAGATGTAACGGAGAGGAAACAGGCATCTGTTACATACGCTACAAAACAACTTTAGATTCCGATTTTGATGAGGAGCTAAGTAGATACACCTAAATAAATTCAAGCGATGCAGATGATTCGTGGGGTTTGAGGGGGTGCCACCACACAAAGCAAGCATTTCTCGCAACCTACTACCAATCCCTGTTTCGGCTTAATTGCACCGAATCTACTCAAAGTTAGCCTTTCCATTGCCTGACAACACACAGGGCACACACAGCCCAGCGCTGGAGTTCTCCTGGAGGGGTGGGACACTGGCACTGGGGACAAAGCGGTGAATGTTGCGATCGCTCCCGCACTCCCTCCGCCCAACGTTGAAAAGCTTGGTGGGGTTCTTTCAGTTCCACCTTCTGGCTCAACGACGGTGAAGATGTCGCCTCAACAACTCGACTGGGATGCTCTTGCCACGCCACAGATTGTTCCTGTGCATACCAGGAACGACTAGAACCAGACTTCTTCTGCCACTGAGCCGTCGAAAAGCGAATATCAACCAAATTGCTACCTAGATGAGCATTCAACTTTTGCAAGATCCGCTGACGCTCAAAAGTCAGAGTTTGTGCCCAAGCAGCGCTAGAGGTGGCAACCGACAAAACGCCCCTCGATATGGAAATCGGTCGCGTCTGAGCTTGCACCGCCACTCCCACCACCGAAGACCAACACTTGAGCAACTGTTGAAATTCTTGGCTAGCCTGCCACGCCGCCTGATTTTCGATAGCCCCTAAGATATGATTAAGAGATTTAAAAGACATCCTACAAATCCCCAGCTAAATGGCAGAACGATCGGTCTTCATGCTCGATCGTACCCAAAACCAAGACAGCAGATTCGGGTTACGGTTGCCTTGAAGCAGAAAACAGCGTGTAATAAAGAGATCCGTCAGCTTCCCAAGATTCGTCAGTAGCTAAAGCTATGAGTCAAGGTCATTCGGTTGAATCTTCTACTCGCTCCTCCCCCGCCCAGCCCATCAACCCAGCCTTGCAGGCGGCTCTGGGCAGCCTCGACGTGCAGCTAGAAGAAGAATTATCACGATACCGACGCGAACGAGGGGGACGTGGGGCGTCGCCTGCCCCCCGCATGAATCACGATCGGGTTCGCCACAAACCCATCGACTTAATTTCCGTGAGTGCTACGGGCGGCAGGAATCAATCAGCCGCCCCAGCGCAGCCGCCCTCCGCCCCACCGCCACCGCCGCCAGCCAGCGTTCCACCACAGGCAGAAAATCTGGAAGGCAAGGGAGTTGAGACAACCATTCAGAATGAAACATGGTATACACCGCCCGCACCCGCGTCATCTTTTGACTTATCGGCTCCCTCGGCGGAACTAGCGACCGTCGCCATGCCGCCCCACGAGCCAGCTTGGCATCCAGAACCAGCCGCAAATCCACCGGAGTTTGTCAATCCAACTTCAACGCACGTCCCTCCAAATGACTATCTGGAATCTTCCGAACAACTTCTGCGAAGTTTGGTAGAAGAAGAGGCGTCAACTCCTCGGCGCTCAGAACGCAGTTTTCTGGATAGCCTGCTGACTCCCCTAGGGGTTGGTTCCTTGTTGTTATTGCTATTTTCAACTGCCACCTTGGGCTATCTGGTGACTAATCCTGGCAGCCTCAGTTATCTGGGTTTAGATCGCTTCGGGGAGTCAGGCACGCCCACCGTTGCTCAAAGTCCAACTCCGGCAACAACTCCAACCACCAATGCCCCAGCAGCCGGATCTGAGCCTAGCGGCCCAAACCTGGCAACTGACGAATTTGTGGACGTAAATTTGGATACCCTGAGTACCTTGCCATCTTCCAGTCCAGCTCCGAGATCCAATGTGGCAGGCTTAC
Organism: Coleofasciculus sp. H7-1; assembly: GCF_057473865.1. Taxonomy (NCBI): domain Bacteria; kingdom Bacillati; phylum Cyanobacteriota; class Cyanophyceae; order Coleofasciculales; family Coleofasciculaceae; genus Coleofasciculus; species Coleofasciculus sp. H7-1. The sequence goes on along the minus strand of NZ_JBYCCT010000022.1, from coordinate 91,522 downwards.
CTAAAACCCAAGTAGCGGTGCCAACAATTGCCCCGCTACCCAGTTCATCTACCCCCGGAAACTCCTCGCCTGGGCTGCCCTTAGCAAGGCAATCTGGCTCGGTGCCGCTCCCAGGGCTGCCGCCAGCCGCGACAGTGCCAGTTAAACCCGCTAGTCCTCTGCCAGGATTGCCGCAACGGCTCCCCTCTGTACAACCGAGTTTGAAACCCTCCCCGACGGCAACTCCCGCGCCGAATCCGCAGGGCTTCTATTATGTGTTTGTAAAATACGATGGCGAAAGCTCCTTGCAACAGGCGCGAAAGATTGTTCCCGATGCCTATTTATCACCAGAAGGCACCCAAATTTATCTCGGTGCGTTCAAGAAAGAGTCTCAAGCTCAAACATTGGTGAAAGAGCTTCAGAAACAGGGGATTTCGGCGGCGGTCGATCAGCCTTAAGCTGGAGGTGGTTGAGTTGGAAAGTAACCTAGCATTCTGTTAACGTTGCTACGGGGACTGCGATGCCCGTTGAGGGCGACTGCTTTTCGGGGTTCGTTGCCATCTTCACGATCGAGTGACCCCGCCTTTCCACTAAACCCGTGCGTTGTGAATGGAGAACTGACATGGGATTGATCGACCGCATCTTGCGAGTAATTCGAGCCAACATCAACAGTCTGATTGGACAAGCGGAAGATCCAGAAAAAATCCTGGAAGAAGCGGTCATGGAAATGCAGGAGAATTTGATTCAACTGCGGCAGGCGGTGGCTCAAGCGATCGCTACCCAAAAACGGACTGAGCGACAATGCAGCCAAGCCCAGTCTACCTCCCAAGAATGGTATAATCGCGCCCAACTGGCACTGCAAAAAGGTGACGAAAATTTAGCCCGCCAAGCCCTCACCAAGCGCAAATCCTATCAGGAAACCGCAGAGGCAATGCAGGCGCAGATCGATCAGCACAATCAAGTCGTCGGCAGGCTCAAGCAAGATATGCGATCGCTAGAAAGCAAAATCTCTGAAGCCAAGACGAAAAAAGATATGTACATCGTTCGCGCTCGCTCGGCTCAAGCATCTGCGAAAATTAACGAGATGCTAGGCGGTGTTAATACTGCCAGTTCCCTGACCGCCTTCGAGCGCATGGAAGAGAAAGTCTTGCAACTAGAAGCACAGTCAGAAGCGATCGCTGAACTGGGAAGCGATGACCTGCAAAAGCAATTTCTCTCCCTGGAAGATGCTGGGGATATTGATACCGAATTAGCCACCATGAAAGCTCAGCTGAGCCAAGGCACCGAAGCACCGCAACTGCCGTCTAGTCAGCAGGCACTTGACCCTAGCCAAGATGCCGAATTACAAAAAATCCGATCCCAACTGGAAAGTTCTTGATCTGGAAACTACCGCTTTGGACTAGAAGTTTCTAGACTAGGAAGAAATGTGTTGGGTCTTTAACGATTCCTGAAGGTTGCCCAAGTCACTCTTGCCTAGCGCCCTAGACTAGAAATGGGGTTTGGGACAATTGCCGACTACTGCACCGATGGAAAATCTGACCTCCTAAATTGAACTTGCTCAAGGCTACTCTCAGAGCCTGGAAATACCTACATTAGTACACGCCAAGAGGATAAACAGCGTCATGGGATTATTCGATCGCATTAGCCGAGTCGTCAGAGCCAATCTTAACGATGTGGTCAGCAAGGCTGAAGACCCAGAAAAAATTCTGGAACAGTCCATCATCGATATGCAGGAAGACCTGGTGCAGTTGCGTCAGGCTGTTGCCAGAGCCATTGCCAACCAAAAACGGACTCAGCAACAATACAACCAAGCCCTAACCGAAGCAAACAACTGGCAACAACGCGCCCAGTTGGCTCTGCAAAAAGGCGATGAAAATCTCGCTAAAGAAGCGCTGATACGCAAGAAGACCTACGCTGACACTGCCGCTACCCTAAAACCTAGCTTGGATCAGCAAACCACTCAGGTGGAAACCCTCAAGCGCAACTTGATTGCAGTGGAAAGTAAAATTTCCGAAGCCAAGACCAAGAAAGATATGCTTAAGGCACGGGCACAAAGTGCCAAGGCTCAGGAGCAGCTTCAAGGCGCTGTGGGTCGTTTGAATACCAGCGGCTCAATGGCAGCCTTTGAGCGGATGGAAGAAAAAGTCTTGGAACTAGAAGCTCGTTCTACAGCGGCAGCCGAGCTGACTGGCAATGATTTAGAAAACCAATTTGCCCGATTAGAATCCGGCAACGATGTTGATGACGAATTGGCAGCAATGAAAGCGCAATTAACTGGTTCTTCCACTACGCAAGCCCAACTACCGGCAGCAAACCCAACCACTCCCTCTAAATCTAATTCCGCAGTTGACAGCGAATTAGAAGACCTGAAAAAGCAATTGGATAACCTGTAGGCTCCTGCACTTTTCGATAACTTATCTACGAATCAAAGCTTTGATAGACCGCTCTGCATCCATCTGACACTCGTTGGCGATGAGATTTAGAGGGTCTATCTTGCCATAATTCGCTGACTTAGTTTCAATGACTTTAATTAAGCTAAAAGCCTCAGTTGAAGATTTTATGATAATTTTTCGCTTGCTGGCGTGCGTTTGAGTAATTAAACATAAGCTAATTCAAAAAATAGACTTCAAACTACTTGAAATAAGAAAATACAGATACAACTGTCCGGATTACAGCTCTGAATAAAGCTTTTGTACTCATCAAGTCCGATCGCAAATTTCCTTGATGAACCACCATTCCCAACGAACCGTCTGAGGTACTGTATTACAATCAGAAAGGCGTAAACCTTGGTTGCTTTCCTGCCTACTCGCAACGGTTTTGAATACTGTGTTGAGTGGGTTAAGCAATGATATAAATGTCAATCGGGGGTGACATGAGCAGCACAATCTCAATTAATGATGCAGACTTTGAAACAGAAGTATTGAAAGCGACTCAGCCAGTATTAGTGTACTTCTGGGCGTCTTGGTGCGGCCCTTGCCGTCTCGTAGCGCCAGCCGTGCAAGCCGCTGCGGAAACTTATGGCGATCGCCTCAAGGTCGTGAAGATGGAAGTCGATCCCAATCCCGACACCGTAGCCAAATACAAAGTGGAAGGCGTTCCAGCTCTGAAGCTGTTTAAGGACACTCAGATTATTGAATCTTATGAGGGAGCGATTGGGAAGCAGAAATTAATGAGTATTCTGGAAACTCACCTGTAAACAGTCAGTAGTCATTAGTCATTCGTCATCGATCGGTGAGAGACAAAAAACACCGGACAACAGACTAAGGACTAGCGACTAAGGACTAAGGACTAAAGACTAAATATGCAGTTCGCCAAGCGTTTACAACCCCTGCAAACCAATGTGTTTGCCGATATGGATCGGGCAAAGGCAAAAGCCAGGACAGCGGGACAAAACATCATCGATCTGTCGCTGGGTTCTTCCGATTTACCAACGTCGGATCGGGTTATCGACGCGATCGCCCAATCTTTATCTGACCCCAAAACCCACGGCTACTTGCTGTTTCACGGCACTCAAGCTTTTCGCCAAGCTGCCGCTCGCTGGTACACTCAGAAATACGGGATTCCGGTTGACCCGGAAACCGAGGTGCTGTCCCTGATTGGTTCCCAGGAAGGCACCGCTCATTTACCCTTGGCGGTACTGAATCCAGGGGATTTTGCCTTACTGCTTGACCCTGGTTATCCATCCCATGCTGGGGGAGTTTACCTAGCCAGCGGTCAAATTTACCCGATGCCAATACGGGCAGAAAATGGGTTTTTGCCCGTGTTTGAGGAGATACCATTGCCGGTTTTGGCTCAGTCACGGATGATGATATTGAGCTATCCTCACAACCCCACAACCGCGATCGCGCCCTTATCTTTTTTCCAGACAGCGGTTGATTTTTGCCAGCGTCATCATCTAGTGCTGGTTCACGATTTTCCCTACGCCGATCTGGTATTTGAAGACGTTGCAGTTCCCTCAATTTTACAAGCCGACCCCGAAAAAAGCGTCTCGATTGAGTTTTTTACTTTATCTAAGTCTTACAACATGGGCGGCTTTCGCATCGGCTACGCGATTGGGAATGCAAATCTGATCCGCGCCTTGCGCCAGGTGAAAGCGGCAGTTGATTTCAACCAATACCAAGGAATTTTGAATGGAGCGATCGCTGCCCTGAGTGGCTCTCAAGAGGGCGTTAAGGCGGCAGTTGAAACTTTTCGCCAACGCCGGGATGCCTTTGTCAAAGCGCTTCACAGAATTGGCTGGGAGGTTCCCACCCCATCTGCCACCATGTATGTTTGGGCTAAATTGCCAGAACCGTGGGCACAAAACTCCATCGGCTTTTGCACCCATCTGGTAGAAACCACTGGCGTTGCTGCCTCACCCGGTGCCGGTTTTGGTAAATCTGGAGAAGGATATGTACGGTTTGCGCTGGTACACGATCCAGGTGTATTGGAAATGGCGGTTGAAAAGATATCCCCGGTAATGCATCAGTGAAAATACCGGCGATCGCTGCCTAAAATGGCTCTAAGTCTTAACTTGTACCTGACCAGATTAGGACTTACGCAGAGATCCCCCTTGCATCCCCCGATAAATTGGGGGACTTTTCCGGTTCCCCCCTTTTTAAGGGGGGCTAGGGGGGATCAAGGTTTGAAGGTTTCAGTGCGTAAGTCCTAAAGATATTAACGCCTGCTCCTCAGGGCCAAGTAAATGGTCAAATTAAATGCACAACAGCTGATTAGCTTCGCCTCAAAAAGAGAGCGGAGCTATTTTTTTGAAGCATTCAACATAACCGTAAATCTACAGTCAGTTCATTGAATTCTCCGTAAATTTCTCAAAATAATAAACAACTGGAAGCGCAAAACCCAGTTAGAAGCAGTAAGTATTTAGGAATTTAAGGCAGCCTAGATTCAAATAGATGGTTTGTCGTCAGTCGTCAGCCGGATCAGAAAGCGGTGGCAACTAACGGACAGAGGTAAGCGATCGCCTCTGTAACAACTAAAGACTGGCAATGCCACTAAAGGTTAGGCAGCTTCTAAATGCCGAATAGCTTAGGACTCCTAGAAACTACTCTTGACAGAATTTTTATTTTAGATGTCCTTCCTAAATTTAGGCTTATGTCTGCTATTCCCCTGTATTCTTACGGTCAGTATACGGAAAAATAAAATTGTTTTTTGCATTCAAGCTTTACTCAAATTTTACTAAAAATCATCAAAACTTTACCGATTGAAACTGGTTATTTGACTATATTAAATACAGACAGGTAAATAACCAGACCAAGCTAAAAAGACAGGCTATTTATCATTGCCCCTGCCTATTTAGAACTGTTAAACCCGATCTAAAACTGACCGCGCCCTAGCTACTGTGCGCGTTATCAAGCAAAACTCATCTAGACAGAAAACTTGTGGAGACACACAAAATGACAGGTACTATCAAGAAAATTTTGCTCAGCGCTTCAGTGTTGGCAAGCCTCAGTGCGATCGCTAGCGCCCCAGCATCCGCTGCATCCATCAAAAATGCTACCGTTACTGGAGCTGCACCCTATCTAACCTACGATGCCGACGCTACAAACACGTTCCAGGTAAACAATACCCCCGGCACTTGGGTTAATGAGCAAAAAGTTCTAGGCGGAAATAGCGCTAACCCAACTGGAAACATCGAGCTATTTTCCAATAGTGAAACCCTCAGCAACTCCGCATACGCAAGCTACACTGGCGTCACCAGTTTACAAGGCACCATCGGCGGCAAGAGCATTACCCTCAGCAGTCTCACCTCATCTGACTGGAATACCGATGTTGGTGGCACAACTTTGGCTCAGAAATGGTTGAATGATTTAATCGTTGCCAACAATCTCAGCCCCTTGCTTGGAGCAAATACCCAAACTGAGCTTTTAACTGCTTTTGTAGCCGGTGGGGGACTTCAGAGATTTAGCGACCCGAATCTCTCCTACGTCAACCAGGACAATGATGGTACTATCCGCGTTGGGTTAGCTGGTCACTTGAATGGGGCATCTTTAATTCAACAGTCACTTCAACCTGCTCAAGTTCAGATGCAAAGTGCCTACAATACACTTAAATCAAATCGCACTCAGATGCAATCGGCACTGAGTACGGCGCAAATCAGCCTCAATACACTCAAGAATCAATTCCAGGCTGCCTCCTCCGCTCAAAAGCCAGGGATTTTGGCTAAAATCACCACAGTGACAGGTCAAATCAACGCATTGACAGGTCAAATCGCCTTGGTTGACGGACAAATCACAACCCTCTCAGCTAAATTAGATCCCCTGACCGCCTTTATCGCTAAAACGGATCTAGTCATCCAAGCCAGTGAAATCGTTAAGGTTGCCTATAACGGTAGTCCAGCTCAATACCTTTACAACTTTAATGCCACAAACTCTGGACTGGTGGAAAAAGGCGATGGCAAATCTCACACGGGCAACTATGAAGTCACGCTCAAAGGCGAAGTTCCTCCTTCAGAATCAGTTCCCGAACCCTCAGCCATGCTGGGTCTGCTCGGTGTAGGTAGTTTCTTTGCCGTCAAGCGTAAGATGCTGAAAAAAGCCTAAATTCTGTAGTCACTGCTTCATAAAAAACTAGCAGTGTTAATAGTTTGCTAAAGATTGTAAATTTATCGGCACCGTCCAGAGAAAGAGGCGGGCCGATTTTTTCTTTATATAAACATCACAGTAAATTTACGGTAACTTAACCAAATTTACCGTAAATACCACTAAATTATAACAGTTGCAGTAAAAAATAGACAGACATACTGAGGGTGCCAAGAAGTTCAGTACCACCACAAGCGCGAAACCGAAAATATGCCTGACAGTCCGGTTGCGGTGGCTGTACGAAAGCAAAATCCTAGAACTGATAGAGACACCAAAATGTTAGAAAATGTAAAGTTATCAATCGCTATTGCGGGGGCAGCAGTTGTCACTTTGGGCACAATTGGTATGGCTCCTGTTGAGGCAGCCCAATTGACAAAACTCGATTACGTTGGCGAGGTTAGTGGCACTGTTAATTCCTTTTTCGGCGGAATACCTTTCACCGTGGATGTAGACAAGAGCTACATTATCGATAATCTCAGCGGTAGGCTTCAAGATGAAGGAGATTCAGAACTAACCATCGATCATCCTTTCAGTTATTTAGGAGATTATTTTGGTAGCTACTTCAGTAATTATGGTTTCATCAACTCTTTTAGCGGTTTTGGCTCCATCTTCAAGGGTTTAAGCTATAGTCAAACCGATCTTCTTTCTACCTTTAATTTCTCTTACAACAAGATTACCGATATCTTGACTGTAAAAGACTATGAGTTCGATAAGATTAAAGTGTGCTTGAGTGGTACGTGTAATATCTCTGGTGGAGGTTCTGCATTGGGTACTGTTGCGGGAGTTCTACCTGTACCTGTACCTGTTAACGTATCTGTGAATTTCAAGGTTTCCCAGACGGCAACGCCCCTCGACGTACCCGAACCCTCCGCATTGTTGGGTTTAATTGGTTTGGGTGGTTTCTTTGCCGCTAAGCGCAAGTTGCAAAAAGCAGCATAAATTTTGCACCTTCCACAGTCTTAGCCTAAAACAGTCTTAGCCTAAAAAAGTAGGGAGCTATCTGCTCCCTTTTTTTGTTGTAATTTAAGCGTTGCTTGCAAGTCCGGAATGCCCTGAAAGACTATCCAAATCTCGGATGTGTAGGCTCTCAGTTCACGTTCCCCAGCCCTGGTGCAGTTTGCCCTAGTTACTCTCCCTTGAAGGCTAAAGCCGTACGGCATGAACGCGCCTACGCTTACGCTCTACCATTCCCTACGATTTTTCAAGGGTTTCAGGAGTTTTGGATAGTCTTTCAGATAAGTATCCTGCTAATACCCCAGCACGTCTATTTTTAAGTTCGTCTAAACCTGGACTGCGATCTATTGTTAACCGGATGACTTATTAATAAAGTTATAGCTACACTGAGTGGCAATAGATTCGGTTAATGCTCATATCACTTTTAACTATCTTCCAAGGCGGATCTTACAGGATCGGTGAGACTGAACGCTCAAAATCCAACCCGAATTCAGACTTCCGTGCTGAAGCACCTGCTAAGCGAATTTTGCTCGTTGAGGATAACCAAACGAATAGACAGCTGCTAAGTGACTATCTTGGTTATCTGGGATACCAGGTTCTCTCTCTAGCAGAGGGGTCTGGTTTTTTTCAGGCGATGGCTGACTTTCAGCCTCACTTAGTTTTGCTAGACTTAAAGTTACCAGATATTGATGGCTATACCCTACTCCAGCAAATCCAAGAAGGGTCAGACTGGCTCCACATTCCCGTGATAGTCGTTTCCGCCTATGCTTTTCAAGCTGATGAAGAGCGTGCCCTGAGTTTGGGGGCACGTCGGTTCTTTGTAAAACCTGTAAATCTAGTTTCCTTGGGACAAGCAATTGCAGAAGAAATTCGTTAACGCCTTACTAAACTTCTAGGAATTGAATTAACAGTTATTCACTTTTATTTTCGTTAATATATATTTCCACTGTGTGGCTTAGACGTTGCACAGAAGAACTTATTTCCATAACTTGAGATTCTACTTGTGCCAATAACAAAATCACTGTCTGGAGTTGGTTGAGCGTATCATCCATAGCGTTCCGATATTGATTTTCAAACTCTTCCAAATTCATGATTTTAACCAGGTGGGAGGTGACTTAGAAAAAAGTTTTGCTGTAGCAGCATTTTAAAACCAATTTCAAACTAAAAGCTGAAAAATTAACATAATTCGTTATAACTTCATTTAACCTAGTAATGACTTCAAGAAAGCTTAACTAAAATCCGGAAAAAAGTTCAGGTTTAAAAAGAATAAAATGATCCGAATTTTTACTGATTCGTGAATCGAATAAAAATGTTAACTACGAACTTGCACTGATATTTTGAATTAAAAAAAATGTTTATTACGAGATTTTACGAGCTAGCAACCACGTTACTCAGGACTGACGCAAATATCACCACATAGTAAGGGCAACCACAGGGGGATTGAACCCGAAAAAACGCTATATGTATAAGCTTTGCGTAAGTCCTGTTACTGTTTGTTCAAGGGCGTGACCTAAAAATTAACAACTGCTGCTGTCAAGGAGTGTATTAGGATGACAGATCCGCAAACGCTAAGAAATGGGAACGAGTTATCTCCCGCCACAACTCAAGCTGGTTATATCTCGTCTGAAGGAGCGATCGCATCTACAAAAATCCTGCCGCTCCTCAAAGAGCCAGAACGCCTGGAAAGCCGTCTGAAAGAGATTCCACCAGAACCAGGGGTCTATTTTATGAAGGATGTTAGCGATCGCATCCTCTACATTGGCAAGTCGAAAAAATTGCGATCGCGAGTTCGCTCTTATTTCCGCGACTCCCAGAAATTAAGCGACCGCATTATGATGATGGTGCGGCAAATCGCAGAGATTGAATTCATCGTCACCGACACCGAAGCCGAAGCACTGGCGCTAGAAGCCAATCTAGTTAAGCAGCATCAACCCTACTTCAACGTGCTGCTCAAAGATGATAAGAAGTATCCCTACGTCCTGGTTACTTGGTCGGAAGAATATCCCCGCATTTTCATTACTCGCAACCGGCGTCTGGGGAAAGAGAAAGATAAATATTACGGCCCTTTTGTCGATGCAGGTTTGTTGCGAACCACTTTACGAATCGCAAAACGGCTGTTTCCCATCCGTCAGCGTCCGCAACCTTTATTTAAAGACCGTCCTTGTCTAAACTACGATTTAGGGCGGTGTCCAGGCGTATGTCAAAAGTTGATTTCACCCGAAGAATACCGCAAGACAATCCAAAAGATCGCGATGGTTTTCCAAGGACGAGCCGGGGAACTGATTGATATTTTGACGGCGAATATGGAAAAGGCAGCCGAAGAGCTAAACTTTGAGGCAGCAGCTCGGATGCGCGACCAAATTGCCGGGTTAAAGTCTTTGAGTGCAGATCAAAAAGTGTCTCTGCCAGATGATACCGTTTCGCGGGATGCGATCGCTCTCGCTGCTGACGCCCAACACGCCTGCATTCAATTGTTCCAGATGCGTGCGGGAAAACTGGTTGGTCGTTTAGGCTTTGTTGCGGAAGCGCAATCGGGAACGCCGGGAGCCATTTTGCAGCGGGTATTAGAGGAACATTACGCAAATGCCGACTCCGTAGAAATCCCTACGGAAATTCTAGTGCAGCATGAGTTGCCAGAAGGAGAAATGCTCACAGAATTTTTAACTGAACGGAAAGGACGAAAAGTAACGCTACTTGCTCCCCAGCGGCAAACCAAGGCAGAATTGATTGAGATGGTGGAGCGCAACGCCCAGTATGAACTAGCACGGATGCAACGATTGGGCGATCGCAACGAGCAAGCGATGCAGGATTTAGCCACCATTGTTGACCTACCCGACTTACCCCACCGGATTGAAGGCTACGACATCTCCCACATTCAGGGAGCGAATGCTGTGGCGTCTCAGGTAGTCTTCATCGACGCTATACCGGCAAAGCAGCACTATCGCCACTATAAAATAAAAAATCCCACCGTTACTGCCGGTCACTCGGACGACTTTGCCAGTCTTGCGGAAGTTATCCAGCGACGTTTCCGCAAGTATGCCGAAGATCCCCAATTGCAGCGATTCGGAAATCCCGATTGGCCCGATTTAGTAATGATTGACGGCGGTAAAGGTCAGCTTTCATCGGTTGTCGCCGTCTTGCAAGAGATGAATTTAATGGAAGACTTGCGAGTTGTTAGTCTTGCCAAGCAGCGAGAGGAGATTTTCTTACCGGGTGAGTCTTCACCCTTACAGACAGATGCAGAACAACCAGGAGTGCAGTTGTTGCGACGACTGCGGGATGAGGCGCACCGATTTGCAGTCAGTTTCCACCGTCAGCAGCGCAGCGATAAACTGAGGCGATCGCGTTTAGATGAAATCCCAGGATTGGGCTTTCAGCGACAGAAACAACTCTTAGCCCATTTTCGATCCATTGATTATATCCGCGAAGCGACTCCAAAGCAGCTGGCTGAGGCTCCTGGTGTTGGCCCTAAGTTAGCCCAGGAAATCTACAATTATTTTCATCCAGCTTGACCGAAGCCAAAAGCGATTCACCCTGACTTCTATAGCAATGACTTGTGGAATTATCCACCTCTCCTCCTCTCTTACTTCGCGTCCTTGGCGTCCTTGGCGGTTCGTTAAAAAAACATCTTACAAATCAAACAGGATTCCTATAGACAAAATTTAAACCACAGAGGACACAGACAAAGAGGTGAAAACCCCTATCTTAATCAGTCTGTTGATAGTTCTAACGCCCTTAAAAACGCTAGCTGACGAATCACACCCACGTCTATTTCTGAATCAAAGGCGGATCGAACAAATCCGATCGGCAATTCAGGTGCCGCGATCGCATCATCAGCAAGCGTTCAATGCCCTGAAAGCGCGGGTAAACCAGAACAACTGGCACATTTATGATGGCAACCCAAATGACGGCAACTGGAACTATGCCCGTTCGTATCTGGCACGAGAAGCAGCACTGCTGTACTTATTGACAAATGAAAATAAGTATGCACAAATAGCCTACGAAGCCCTCCACCTCATCCACCAAGATCCAGACCCAGATAACCGCCTGCCGGAAGCGCAATATGGGCTATCTAGGGCGACGGTGGGACAAAATTTGGCGATCGCCTATGATTGGGCGTATCGCGGTTGGACGCCACAGCAGCGAGATTACATTAAAGACAAAATTAACATCGCCCTCGATGCTTGGGAGAATTTCCGCCACCCCAACCTCAGTAATCCAGCGATGGCTTCTAACTGGGTGGCAGTCTGTCGGGGTGGGGAACTGGTGATGATGCTGGCAGTGTACGAGGAAGGCAACCGCGCCAACCGATACACTCAGCTCAAACAGTGGCTGAAAACTCACCTAATCAACGCTTACGGTCAGTTGGGTTTAAGTCAGGAAGGGATTGGCTATGACAGTTATGCAGGGATTTTCCTAGTTCCAGCCGTCTATGCCCTCCAGAGTGTTGGGGATGCTGACCTTGACGCCGATTTTGCGGCGCGACATTTCTGGAAATTGGTCATGTACGCCGGTGCATTTATGATAAATGAATCGGGCGATCGCCGCTTTCTTCAATCCGGCGTATCCGGCGCAGGCATCGGTGACGAAGGATGGGCGAGTCTATTACTCAGTTCAGTACCCCCACGCTACTTACCCTTCTACCGCTACTTTTACGATCGACACATGGGGATAGATGCCCCAGGCATTCCAGCAGAGAAATTTGACAAAAACCAGGGAGCAACGATCTGGTCGCTAATATATTACCCAAAAAGCGCCCCTTCCTTTAACCCAACAAGTGTGTTTGCCTCATCTGTGGGGGATGACAAAATCCAGAGGCGACGTGAGAGAAGTCGGCAAGACATTTCCCAAACAATAGCCAGCCGCCAGTTGTCGCAGCCACTTCCCCTTTGCCACGCTTCTAGGAAGAACTACGATAGACTCAACCTGCTGAATCCTGCCTGGGTATGATCTACTGTCTCAATCCCAATTGCCGCGAAGGTCTGAATCCTGACGATTATAAATTTTGCCAAAGTTGTGGCTCTCATCTACTTCTGAGAAACCGCTACCGTATCCTCAAACCGATTGGCGGTGGCGGCTTTGGCAGAACCTATCAGGCAGCAGATACTGACTGTATGGATGCGCCCTGCGTGGTGAAGCAATTTTTACCATCCTCAGAGATTCAAGCCAATCCGAAGGCACTGGAAAAAGCAACGGCAATGTTTAACCAGGAGGCAGTGCGGTTGCTTCAACTGGGAGAACATCCCCAAATTCCCAGACTGCTTGCTTACTTTGAAGAAGATAAGCGCCTGTATCTGGTACAAGAGTTGATTGCGGGACTAACTTTACGTCAAGAATTGGCAACTCAGGGAGCTTTTAGCGAACAAAAGATTAGACAGTTTTTGGCTGAGTTACTGCCAATTCTCAAATTTATTCACGAACGTGGGGTGATTCACCGGGATATCAAGCTAGAGAATATTATGCGTCGTCACCGAAATGGCAAATTAGTCCTGATTGATTTCGGCGTCTCCAAACTGGTGACAGAAACGACGATGGGGAAAGTGGGGACGACGGTCGGTACGGTAGGATATACGCCGATGGAACAAATGCACGGTCACGCCTACCCCGCTAGCGATCTCTACAGTTTGGGAGTCACTTGCGTTTGTCTGTTGACCCAATCTCTTCCTAAATTAGACGGTTCTGATGGTCTTTATGAACCGCTAGAGTGTCGCTGGATGTGGCGAGAGTGTCTGCCAGAAGGCACAACCATTAGTCAAGAGTTAGGGCAAATCTTGGATAAATTGCTTCAGCCTTTACCGAAGGATCGCTATAAAGCTGCTTCGGAGGTGCTGCAAGCCTTCAACTCTACACTTCCTAGACCTTCTGATGTCAGTGTCACGATACCCACGATGACTTCCTCTCCCGTTCGTCTCAGGACATTGGGGATAAATTACAGCAAACTGCGGGATTTACTTGCCGCCAGGAACTGGAAAGAAGCAGATGAGGAAACAAGAATGCTGCTGCTGCAAATTTCCCATCGAGAACCAGAAGGCTGGCTGAGAGTCGAAGATTTTCAAAAGTTTCCCTGCCAACACCTCGGATCGATCGATCGACTCTGGGTAAAGTACAGCGACGGACGCTTTGGCTTTAGTGTCCAGAAGCGCATTTGGGAAGGGGTTGGCGGAAAACCTGACTTTGACTATGCCACTTGGTGTCGTTTTGGCGACCAAGTTGGTTGGCGTGTCAAAGGCAATTGGTTAAACTACTCGGCTCTCACTTTCTCGGAAAATTCTGCCCCATCGGGTCATCTTCCGGCTGGGGGATTAGAAGATACTGGATTGGGTCGCTGGGATTTGGTGTGTTCTTCTCTGGCGGCGAGACTAGCCAAGTGTAAAATTTGCTAATGGCTAATTGCTTGTTGGCTGTTGATTCATTCTTCAATCTTTCTCCTTAATAAAGACGACTCAACACATAATCAGCCATGTCAATTAGCGCTTGACGGCACTCTGAGGGCGGTAAATCTGCCAATTGTTGAACGGCGAGTTGGGCATGATGTGCGGCTAATTCGCGCGATCGCTCAATGCCCTGACTTTCTTCAATCAAGGCGATCGCTGCTTCTAAATCCCCCGCCTCTGTAAACTCCCGCTCAATCAGCGCCTCTAGGTAAGGTTTTTCTTCTAAGGCAAATAACACCGGTGCCGTCAGATTGCCACTTTTTAGATCCGATCCCGCTGGCTTACCCAAAGCTTCTGTCGAACCCGTGAAGTCAAAAATATCATCCACAATCTGGAAAGCCAAGCCGAGATGACGTCCGTAGCGATATAAATTTTCTGCCGCCTCCTCCGAGACATCACTGAGTAATCCAGCCGCCTTAGCACTGTTAGCAATTAAGGAGGCAGTTTTGTAGTAACTCTTCTCTAAGTAAGCTTCGAGGGACAAACTGGCATCAAAGCGATTCAACCCTTGCTGAATTTCTCCTTCTGCCATATCCATAATCACTTCTGAGAGCAGTTTCACTACCTCTAAATTATCCAAATTTGCCAAATACCAAGAAGATTGGGCAAATAAGAAGTCTCCCGCCAACACAGCGATGCGATTGCCAAACCGGCTATGAACCGTTGCAATGCCGCGTCTTACCTCGGATTCATCCACCACATCGTCGTGTACCAGACTAGCGGTGTGAATCATTTCCGTAATTTCTGCGAGACGTCGGTGACGTGGGGTAATGTCTTGATCCAGCATGGTTGCCCGCGATATCAGCAGGACGATAGCGGGTCTAACGCGCTTTCCTCCTGCCCCAAATAAGTGTTCTGCCGCCGCATACAGGATGGGGTGACGGGCACCAACCAGCTTTTTCAAATTCTCCGTCAGAACACGTAGGTCTGATTCAACAGGGGCAAAGAGGGAGGTCACTGAGGTCATGGATCAGCCGACTCCGGCTTAATAGTTACGAAATTTTACATTCCTGTCATTTATTTTAAGCTAATGCTCCCCCACAGGGAAGTTTTGTTCCTTAGAAGATGCCCCCGCAGCCTTTTTTTGAAATTGTATCGACTTGTAAAGTATCTAAAAAAATCGCCCCTAACCCCAAGGGATCTTGTGTTACTCTAATATGTAAGGATTTGAAAAGCTTAATAGACTCACTGAGCCAAAAAATTACAGAAAACACTTACGTGTTGGTAATAAATTGGTAAAGGATGGCAGATTTTTGGTAGGCGGTAGCATTTCCGGCTTCCTGCATCTTTTTCTAGCGCTAGTGCCCTAGGAAAAATAGCCATCTGAAAATAAAGGACTTTCAACAGGCACTGTAGATTAGCTTGCTATCTACGGGATTGCTGAGAAAAGCCCCAGATTATTTTTATCAATTTTCTGGGGTTTCAGTTAAATCAAGAATTTTGGGGGCGATCGCGACCTCCAGAATTCCTATGGGCAGCCATATTCTCAAGCCTTGACTTGGGGGCGTTGTCTTAGGATCGTATAAAAATTTACATTCCGCTACTTGTGCTTGTGCGACACTATGACGTATAATGAAATGCCTCTGATTATTCCAATTTTAGCCACTGGTTATTTGTTAACCGTTTACCTGCTGTTGATTCTGGCGCAGCGAACTGTGAAAGGTGCGGGTAGGACGAAGTCCGTACCCTAGCGATCGCGACAGAATTATTAGCAGTTTGCGGCACGCTCACCTCATCCATTCGCGATTAGCAGCCAAATTTGAGATTTTGGATTGAAGATCCCATTCTTCAATTGACTGCTACTCGCTTAGCTCAAGCGGTATTTGCCGATGTAGCACTGTCGGTAAATAAACCTTTTCTACAGCAGGCGTACACCCCAGCCATTGTACTGACAGTTGTGCAAACTGTTCGGGACAACCGCTGACGGCAAATCGAGTGGCTAGAGGTGGGCGGGTGTTTCTCAGTCCTAGTAAATCCAGCTCTTGAGCAGCCGCAGCCGCTACATGAACTGCCGGATCGCATAGATTCACCGACCGGGGCAGAATTGTCCTGAGGACGGGTGCTAAGTGGGGATAGTGGGTACAGCCGTAAACAAGCGTGTCAATGCGATGGTGCAGCAACGGTGCCAGGTACTCCCGCGCCACTTCCTGGGTGTAAGGGTCATGGATGCGGTTTTGCTCAATCATCGGCACAAACTCTGGGCAGCCCACTTGCCAAACTTGGGCAGTGGCGTCAACTTCTAAAATCGCGCGACGATAAGCGTTGCTAGCGGCAGTGGCTGGGGTGGCGATGACCCCAATCCGGTTGCCTAGCTCAACAGCAGCACGGGCACCGGGCAAGATAACTCCTAAAATCGGCAGAGGAAACTCAGACCGCACTGCCTCCAAAGCCAGGGCAGAACTGGTGTTGCAAGCCATGATTACCATTTTGACGCCCTGCTGCATCATCCAGATGAGAATTTCGCGCACAAAGTGCAAAATTTCTGCCTGAGAGCGAGTGCCGTAGGGCAGTCGAGCCGTATCGCCAAAGTAAAGAATCGATTCGGATGGCAGCTGCCGGTAGAGTTCCCTCAAGACCGTCAGCCCGCCGACTCCGCTATCAAAAATCCCAATTCTGGCTCGTTGAAGAGCCTCATTTATTTTTTGTTCCTGATTCATGATTAATCAACCACTCCCCACAAACCGACATTTAGAGACTTTGTTGAATGTACTGTAGAATCCCGCGAGCGATCGCTCTTGCCATCTGGCTCTGGTAATCCGGCGAAGCCAACTTAACAGACTCTTGTGGGCTGGTAAGAAAACCAACTTCCACTAAAACAGAGGGCATCGAACTCTTCCTCAGTACATAAAATCTCGCCTGCCGCACTTTTCGATCTCGGATATCAACGTTCTGCAAAATACTACTGTGAATTGTTTGAGCTAAACGCCCCCCACTAGAGTAATAGTAAGTCTCCAGCCCTTGCACATCGGGACGCCCATCAATTGCATTGGCATGGATACTGACAAATAAATCAGCGTTGGCTCGCTCAGCCATTGTGACTCGCGGTTGCAGGTCTACGAAATAGTCATCATTTCGCGTCAATACCGCCTGGATGCCCTGTTGCTCTAGCAATGCCGCTACCTGCCGTGCAATCGGCAAGATCACATCTACCTCCCGCAGACCCCTATAACCGATGGCTCCAGGGTCTTTACCACCATGTCCGGGGTCTACAACCACAACCAATCGTCCAACACGGGGGCGGGGGGATGGCGAAGGCGGATTATTATTCTCAGGCAACGGCACGCGAACAGAACCCGTGGGGGGAACAACCGATCCAAAGCGACTTCGTTGCAGTTGCAGCGCTAAAAGTTGGTCGCTCACCTGATTGAGTTCCCCAACCTGCACCCCTGAGGCTGGTTGCACCAGAATTACGACAGTACGCGAATCTTGCTGCTGCAAACGCACCCGCCGCACCGAAGTGGTGGCATCCAGTTGGGGTCCCCTAACTCGGTCAGCCAACTGAGCGGAAGGAATGGTAATGCGATAAACTCCCTCTTTTGCATCCCATCTGCCGGTGTACTTTACAGACGCATCCGCCCGAATTAATAACTGGGTTCCGGAAGAAGCGAGTTCCACCGATTGAATCGTTGCTAACTGATTATTAGGACGGTTGGTGGGGACGGGTCGGCTGGGTGGAGTCAAAGGCGGTGTGGACTCCCCCGTAACGGGAGAGGGTTGATTTCCAGCCAGTGGCGGACTTTCAATGTCGCCAGCACTCGTACCCTTCGGCAAGAGTACAATGCCACCAAAATCGCTGACACTTGCCAGCCAGTCCGGACCTTCTCTCCTCACGTTCATGGTGACGCGAACGATTGAGGGTGAAGTATCGACTTGGGACAATAAGATGCGACTGACGCCATAGCGATTCACCGTCGAAGAAGGCGATGCAAGACTGCGTGAAAGGGTAGCGCCTTGCAGGTCAAAAGTAATGTTTTTGCGATCGCTACTCCGCTTCACCTTAATAATCTGCAGGCGACCCCCATTCGTCCGCAGGAAAAACCCATCCCGCGTTACCTGCACATCTTCGATTTGAGCAAGCGACCCAACCGCTACGTTTGGGGGTGTCTGACGAATCGGCGGGCGACTCAGCACTCTTGGCGGCGAAGGATTCCTAGGAGCCTCATTGGGAAGAGGCTGCAAAGGGGGCGGCGAATTTCCCAAATCTGGATCTCTGGGGGAAGAATTTGGCACCCGCGCTACTCGTTCGGGCTTTGGTAATTGCACCGACCACTGGCTGGGGGAAGCTCCTCGAACTAGCACTTGCTCTGGATCGAGGGTGTAACCAGGGTCTAATTCAATTACCATCCGAGTAATATTGCCCTCAAACTGTCCTACTCGCAGAGAACGCAGCGCTCCAGCCAATTGCTGAGTCACCGTTGGGCGTCCCAAGCTGGTACCGGGCAGATCGATTACCAGACGTGTCGGGTTGGCAAGCAGTTGCGCTCGCGGTTGAACTCCATCATCCGTCCTAAAGTCCAGTCGGTTCTGATTGGCATCAAAACGCCAATACACCAGTCTCGCCGCATTAGCGGGAAGTGAAACGAGAAAAATGCTCAAAAAACTGGGTAATAGCCAGTAAAATCTCACTATCGTTGCTCCTGAAAAAGGCAAAGACCGTAATCGTCGGTCTGTACGCTGTAGACCTGTTTCGGATGTTTTCGGTTCACATCCGGTGCATTGGGGTAAACAAAGTAAACGATTTTAGACTGGGTTGAACAATATCACGACTTTGGTAGCAATGCAGAATAATCGACTAGGCATGACTTTTTTCGCTGGAAAAAGCCAATTGCCATCGGGAAGATGCCTGGTGTGTGGAGTCTCTCAAAGCGAGATTTTTGCTTGCCAGGGTTGGGCAATGATGACGTTTTGATGCTGCCTATCCCCAAGTCGCGCAAGTCAACACTTTTCTCAAAGCGAGAGAAACCTTTTGAATCCTATAACCAACCCCAAGGGACGTAGATAAAGTAACTTAAGTTTCACAAAAACCGTTCGCTGTTAGTTTTTTGTCAGTAGGTAGTCGGTGTTGATTGTATACCACTACCCACTACCCACTAATGACTAATCGCTTTCCTTAGCAGGAACCGATGCAGGTTCCTGAAACACAAACCGTAATAACGGAGGTGCTAAAAAAGTTGTCAAGATGACCATCATAATAATCGCGGCTTCTGTGGCTTCAGACAAAGCACCGCTGGCAGAACCAACACCGGCAAAAACCAGCCCAACTTCGCCTCGTGGAATCATCCCGACGCCAATCGCTAATCGGTTGAGCTGAGGTTGACCAAATACTGCTAGACCAGTAACAACCTTTCCGACAATTGCCACGACAATCAGGAAAATAGCCATGAGCAACCCTTCCCGGTTACTGGGAACCGCTGGATTGAGAACTCCCAGGTCGGTTTTAGCACCAACCGTCACAAAGAAAATCGGCACCAACAGATCGGCAATGGGCACCACCTGCTTTTGCAGTTCTTTACGCTTATCCGTCTCGTCTAAGACTAAGCCAGCGGCAAAAGCTCCCAAAATAGCTTCTAGGTGGATGGCGGCTCCCACATAGGCCATCAAGAATGCGAAGATGAAAGCGGGTATTACTAGCCCGCCGCGTGTCTTGAGCAGATCGGCGATCGCTACAAAGGATTGGTTAAAAACCTTACCCAGCAGAATTGCACCTAATAGAAAACTACTGGCGCTAACGATCAGATAAATGACGTTGCTGACATCCACTTCACCTGTTTTTGCCAAACTTGCCACCACTGCCAAGACGATGATACCCAGAACATCGTCTATGACAGCAGCGCCCAGAATAATCTGACCTTCTTTAGAAGTGAGACGCCCCAGTTCTGAGAGAACCTTGGAAGTAATCCCAATACTGGTTGCAGTCAAAGCAGCCCCCGCAAAAATCGCTGGAATCGCTGGCACGCCAAACAAGAGCATCAGCCCCGCAGTGCCAGCTACAAAGGGCACCACTACCCCCACTACGGCGACAACGACTGCCTGGATACCGACTGCCATCAGTTCCTTTAAATTCGATTCCAGACCAATTTCAAATAGCAGTACGATCACACCCAGTTCCGCCAAAACGGACATAACTTCGCTCTGGGTTTGAAACACCTCACCAATTGTGTCGAGACTTAAGCCAGAGGTGCCTTGCAGGAAGGTCATCAGTACAGAATCAGAAGCCGAGGAGCCGCTTTCTGGAAATACCAGCAGATGCAGGGCAGAAATACCCACCACCACACCGCCGACCAGTTCGCCTAATACAGGCGGGAAGCCCATCCAGTTTGATAACTCCGCCCCGATTTTGCTGGCGAAGTAAATGATGACTAAACTCAGCAATACCGCTGCTAAGACCAGTGGGCCTTTTTCTGCTTCTGGTGTTGCTGCTGCTAGCACAGGAATGGTTTTGCTCCAAAGTGAGAACGAGAAAGTTGGACTTAGTAAACTAAGCCAGTGAGTTGCATCTATCGCCATGAGTTCTGCACAAAATCATTCTTTTCAATGTACAAGCTTCTTTACAAAAGCAAGCTTTTATCTGGATATTCAACGAGAGTGAAAGACCTGTCAAGATGATGACTTGAGAGGGATGCGGTCAATTTCTAACTCGCGATCGCGCAGTTGAATCCAGTCGCTTCCACTCAAGTATAAATACTTACCATACCCTAGAGGGCTGGCGATCGGGCGATAGCACTTGCATTGCAACTAGCACTATCGCCTAAGTTGCCAAAACGGTAACTGCTGAGATTTTTTAGCTGCGGTAGTGGCAGATTAGGAACATTCCACCGGCAAAATTAAAAGCAGCTGGTGCAGTTCTAGTATGAAAACACACGAGCCAATGAATCGAACTCCATCTTTCGCAAGTTCCTGGTATCAGCGTCAGGCAATATCTTTCGCCGTGGGTCTTTTAAGTTTAATCATGACTAATCCAGCGATCGCCCAAGAGAAAATGCTGCGAACTATTACTGTGACTGGCAGGGGAGAAGAATCGATTGCGACAACGTTAACGCTGGTGCGGCTGGGGGTTGAGGTTCAGGGTAAAGTGGCTGCGGATGTGCAACAGGAAGCAGCACGCCGATCGACCGCAGTGGTGGAGTTGCTAAAATCTCGCAATGTGGAAAAATTACAAACCACTGGCATTAGCCTCAACCCGGTTTACAGCTATGAAAATAACGTCCAACGCCTGACTGGGTATACTGCCACCAACGTCGTTAGCTTTCGGATTGATACCCAAAAAGTCGGAACGCTTCTGGATGAAGCGGTGAAAGCTGGGGCGACACGGATTGACGGCATTAGTTTTATTGCTGCTGATAGTGCGATCGCTACCGCTCAAAAGCAAGCCCTGCGCGAAGCGACTCAAGATGCCCAAGAGCAAGCTGATGCTGTTTTGGGTGCCCTAAATCTCACCCGCCGGGAAGTTGTGAACATTCAAGTCAATGGTGCTTCTGCGCCGCCGCCACCCCCAATGCCCTTAGCTGACATGGCTTTGCGATCTGGGAAGGTAGAGGCGTCTACACCCGTGATTGGTGGCGAACAACAGGTAGAGGCATCGGTGACTCTACAAATTAGCTATTAGGAATGTTGGGTGGGCTTTTGCCCACCTGATGTCATTGTTTTTCATAAGAGGGACTAATCCCTCTGAGGAATTTGAGAACAGATTTTATAACAACTTGCGATCGCGCATGAACGACAACGCCTTGATGCTGGTGGCGTCCCGCAAACCTCTGAGTATTTAAGGGAGTAAGTATCACTTTGTCTATGCTTGTTTTTCAACCTGGTTCACGTTCTCAAGCTGGGCGAACTGAACCCTTATTAGCCACGAGCGCCCCACAGACAAGCTTGCTAATTTAAAGGCGATCGCTCCTCACCGACAACCTCCCAACTGCGTCCTCACAGAAGGACTGAGGTCTAACGACACACTTGAGTCGATGCAGATAGCCTCTCAACTCTAACCAATAACTCTTGTTCGTTCGGCTGCAACGCCTTGTTAGGCTGCTGGCTGCATAATTGCACAATTGGTTATGAAACTGAATAGCTTCGCCTCATGTAATCGTGCGCTCAAACATCGCTTGAAGCACGTCCTTTCGCTCAAGAGTTTTCCCGTTGAGGACTACAACACTGAACGTATCGTCAACAATGCGTTTTGATCCATCGTTGACATGAACATGAATCCCTTTTTCCTGCGGGCGATCTGCTGACCACACGATTGCTGAAGTAGATGCCCAGATTTCATAATCACAACCTGAGTATTTATCTAGATCCAGCTTCAGCGTTCTGTCTGGCTCCTTATACTGCGTGTTCTTTGCAAATTGGTCATACAAAGGTTTAAGAGGCGTTGACACAATATGCCCCTTACTCCAAGTGCTATCACAACCGCAATTGCCACAGAAATGTTTCCGATGAGGCTTCCGTGCAAAATCACCTAGATCCAGGTGAGGGTATCCACACTGGGAGCAGTTGATGCAAGTCATCTCTCGATCTTCTTCTACGGCACACACGAACTCAAAAGCAGCCGGCGGCGTGATATTGACGCGGGTAATCTCAGCATTGGCAAACAGTCCTAAATCTTCATGGTAAAGCAACGAAATAGCATCAAAGTCATCGTCTATCGACTTCTTTCCTTGCGCCTTGGGACGTAAATGAACATGAATTTTTGGAGCGCGCGACTCTATCGGCTGGGTAGACAGGGCTGTTGGAAGTGAACACCATATTCCCACCTCAGCATAGTCAGTTACATTGATTTCCAGTGGAGACAGAGTGTAGTTCATTGGCTGGGAGTGATTTGCACAAAGCATTACTCCTGACTTGTCAGATGATTCGTGGTCGGCTTTTGTCCCCCAGTGCGTTTGATGAGTCCTACACCACCATCGGTCAGCACCATGCCGAAATTTTCCAGCAGGGACAAAATCGCAAGGTAAGAAGGCATCGTCTCCCGCCTGTGCGGGGAAACTCCCAAGAATAGATTTAGAAAAAACAGCAATATTTCCGAGGGTGCGACCGGATGCCCAACAAATCGCGTTAGCCTGGTTCCAAGCGTTCTGACCTTCCGGCTTTAAGGGCTGTTCTTCCCCAACCTTGCTGATATAGCGTTTTTTAGCTGAAGCGCCATCAGGATATTCCCATTCACATTTCCATAGCTCAACTGTATTAGTAGAGTGATTGACTTTGCGCTCAATGAACATAGGATCGGTAGTGTGCAAAATTGATACTCAATCTATTTTGACACTCCCACAAGGGTAACTCTAATCAAGGGAGACACCAGTACCGCAAAAGCTACTGCACGGGATGTTGAGACGGTTATTCCCACTGTGCTGGAGCGAGGCGGGGAGTATTTTTGGGGATTGTGGAGAAGTTTGAAAGATAGCGATCGCTACTTTCTGTGGTGTCTAATTTCTAGGGAAACTCCCACAGACCAAAATCCCAAGATTGTCCGAAAACTGGTAAAAAAAGAAGTGTTGCATCAACTCTTGCGATCGCATCCTCTTGCCTTTAGTGCAAAAATTTATTGAACAGGTGGTAGAAGAAGAATAGGTGAGCGTTTCAGCAAGTTCTTCAGGATACTTTTATAGATGAAAAGTACCATTAGCGATCGCTTCCTTTTTCTGCCATCAAACCTTACATATACTTCAAGATGCCTCTGTCTCAGTAGATTCAAATCTAACTTGTCGATATACAGCATCTACGCTTAGAGAAAGTCCCACACTAGAGAGAGTGAATGTATCTCCAGACTCGTAGGGATAAAGCACCCACAAACCCTCCTCATTGCGCCTAAAGCACTCCACCCCTATCTGTTCTGACTGAATCAGCACATACTCCTGTAAAGTTTCCATCTGACGGTATCGAGCAAATTTACCCCCCCGATCAAAAGCCTCTGTAGAAGGCGAAAGGACTTCTACAATTAGGCAAGGATACTGAACAAACTGATTAGAGTTTTGATCTCTAGAGTCGCAAGTCACCACCACATCAGGGTAATGATAGGGGCCATTTGCAGAGGCTTGCACCTTGACATCTGCAATATAGACTTCGCAGCCTCCCTCTTGTAAATGACTATCTAGAGACGTGTAGATGTTGCCAGCGATGCGGTTGTGGGGTTTCGTCCCCCCCGTCATGGCAAAGACTTCCCCATCAATGTACTCGTAGCGGATTTCTTGAGTAGGTTCCCATTCCAGATACTCTTGGGGGGTCATCTGGTTAAATTGTCGAATAGCAATCATAGTTTCTATCACTTCCCCATAAAAGCTTGGTTGATGAGGCGAGAAGCATTAACTCAATCTTTATCAAATTATATTTTAGAATATATCAATAAAAAATATCATCTTTATTAATCTGTTCAAAATCATTAAACTAAATTTTAATTT
Organism: Coleofasciculus sp. H7-1; assembly: GCF_057473865.1. Lineage (NCBI taxonomy): Bacteria > Bacillati > Cyanobacteriota > Cyanophyceae > Coleofasciculales > Coleofasciculaceae > Coleofasciculus > Coleofasciculus sp. H7-1. Next base: position 67,189 of record NZ_JBYCCT010000022.1, on the reverse strand, counting down.
AATTAACTCTGCGTACCTCTGCGTTAACATGGCACGTACCTTTGCGTTAAAAAAAGGTGGGCATTGCCCACCCCACATAAATTAGCCCTTAATACAGACAACCTGCTTCAGCGTCGCCACAACTTCAACCAAATCCGCTTGATTAGCCATGACTTGCTCGATCGGTTTATAAGCGCCAGGAATTTCATCCAAAACGCCCTCATCCTTGCGGCACTCTACACCATTTGTTTGCTGAATCAAATCGTCCAACGTGTAGACATTTTTTGCCTTATTTCGAGACATCAAACGTCCAGCACCGTGACTGCAAGAACAGTAACTTTCAGCATTCCCTTTCCCTTTTACAATGAATGATTTTGCTCCCATTGAACCGGGAATAATGCCATAATCTTCTTGACGCGCCCGCACTGCACCTTTACGAGTGACATACACATTTTCGCCAAAATGCACTTCTTTTTCGGCGTAGTTGTGGTGACAGTTGACTGACAGCAGCGGCTTAGTCTGCTTACCACCAGCGAGATGCTTTTCCACAATCCGCTTAAAACGCGCCATCATCACGTCGCGGTTGAAACGGGCGTAGTCTTGCGCCCACTGTAAATCGTGCCAGTAGGCGGTAAATTCTGACGTACCAGCGACAAAGTAAGCTAAGTCTGGATCGGGTAAGCGATCGCTTGCTAGTTTCGCGAGTTCTTTAGCCGTGCCAATATGGTTTTGTGCCAGCATATTGCCAATGTTGCGCGAACCAGAGTGCAGCATTAACCAGACAGCGTTCTCGGTATCCAGACAAACTTCAATAAAATGATTCCCGCCACCCAGAGAACCCATCTGTTTCATGGCTTTACTTTCCAGGTGCTTCACCCCTGAATGCAATTCCTTGAAATCTCGCCAACCCTGCCAGTTAAGAACGGCTGTTTCAACATCTTTGTTTTCATTGAAACCAACCGGAATCGCTGCTTCTAAATCCAGACGAATTTGCTTTAGCTTGCCCTCCAATTTTTCGGCGGTAAATGGTGTTTTAATCGCCATCATCCCGCAACCAATATCCACACCGACAGCAGCTGGCATAATTGCTTCTTTAGTCGCCACTACAGAACCCACCAAGGCACCTTTGCCAAGGTGAACGTCTGGCATCAGCGCTACGTGTTTGAATACAAATGGCAGGGAGGCAACATTCTTTGCCATCTTGGTTTCAGCGGAACCGAGGGCATGATTTGCCCAAGATAGCACCGGCACTGAGGTTGAAATTTCTAGCTTTTCGTATGGCATAAACGTTTGCCGCTGATATTTGATATTAAAGATCCGTGACGCTGCAAGCCTACTCCCGGTCGCGATCGCAATCTGCGCTGAGGTAGTCCTGCTGATAATACTTTTGTATTACTTTTATAATACATGAGGGAAGGCGGGTTTGTCATCTCCCAAAGACACCCGCAGGAAGAGTTTCTGAGTTATAAATAGCATTAAGATTCGTAAAGAGGAGAATGCCTCCTCAGGTAATCTACAACAACGCAGATAAAATCCTATGGCGGTTGGCAAGAACTCAATCTACGAGCGCTTCTTAGCACCTGTGGTTCGGCTGTTGATTGATGAAGAGAAGCTGCGGAGTTTCTATGAGAGTGTGGATTGGGAGCAAGAAGGCGATCGCTTCCGTAACCCCAATCTTTCCTATCCCTCCTACTACAGTAGCCAAAACTTCCACGGCATTGAGCGCGGTTATCTCAACTCCGGTGCGGCGGTTTCCTACGACCCGATTACCCAATACGCTTTACCTCCCAACGAAACTTGGGTACGCCAAAGCTTGATTGATGCTATTCAAGGGCAACCGCGACGGATTTTAGACTTAGGCTGCGGTACCGGCTCGACAACGCTGATGTTAAAGCAAGCTTTCCCACAGGCGGAAGTCATTGGTCTAGACTTGTCGCCTTATATGCTAGTGATGGCTGACTACAAAGCCAAAAAAGCACCGCTAAACATCCAATTTTTGCACGGAAATGCCGAAGAAACTGGGTTTCCCGATGCGTCCTTTGACCTGGTAACAGCTTCTCTGTTGTTTCACGAGACACCACCCGCAGTATCTCGCGCCATTTTGCGGGAAAGCTTCCGCCTGCTGACATCTGGGGGAGAGGTGTTGATTCTCGATGGCAATCAGAAAACGATTCGCCAAGTAGATTGGCTAAGTGATATTTTTGAGGAGCCGTACATCAGAGCTTACGCCGGTGATAGCGTAGATGCCTGGATGGGAACGGCAGGATTTGAAGCGGTGCAAACTCAGGATGTGTTGTGGATACACCAAGTCACTAGAGGCATCAAACCCATCCCAGTTCAAAACTCTGACTCGGTATCAGCATCCCGTACAGCGACCAGTAGCACGGCAGATGATGAGGATTTGGAGGGCTTTGGTGCCCCAGCTTTTGGCACAACGGCATGACTTTGAAGGCAGTTCTGTTTGATTTTAACGGTGTGATTATTAACGATGAGGCAATTCACCGGGAACTAATTGATGAAGTTCTAATTTCAGAGAATCTGCGGTCTAAACCAGCAGATTACCGACAATTTTGTTTAGGCAGGAGCGATCGCGCTTGTCTGAATCAGCTGCTAAAAAATCGCGGCAGATTTGTCACCGAAAACTATTTAACTGAATTGGTAAACCGCAAGGCGCAAGCCTACCAGCAGCGCTTGGAGGCACTGGAAAAGTTGCCTGTTTATCCAGGCTTGGAAGACTTAATTAACCGATTGCGGATGCGAGAGCTAAAACTAGCTGTAGTCAGTGGCTCGATCCGTTCTGAGGTAGAACTGGTATTAACTCGCGCCGGAGTGGCTGAGTTCTTTAGCGTCATTGTTGCCGATGACGACATCACCGCCAGTAAGCCAGAACCGGATCGATATCTTCTGGCGGTGGAACGCCTCAATCAGCAATATCTCCATCTCAATCTACAGCCATCGGAGTGTCTGGCGATTGAAGATACCCCAGCAGGAATTCAAGCCGCAAAGTTTGCCGGGGTGCCAGTAATGGGAGTGGCGCATACTTACCCGTTTCATATGCTGCAACGCTGGGCTAACTGGGCTGTCGATGAGCTTTGCGACTTAGAATTAGAGCGGGTGGAACAAGTTTATTCTCGAAGTACACCCCAGCCCATGATGGGATAAACAACTGACTCTGTAGGGATAACAGGATAGTCAGTTGTTTCTGGCTGGATGCTAGAATATTGAAGTTGAACAGCTCATAGCTTATGGCTATTAGCTCGCAGCTTGGGGAATTAGCTCAGTTGGTAGAGCGCTGCGATCGCACCGCAGAGGTCAGGGATTCGAGTTCCCTATTCTCCATTAGAAAGAGTTTATAAAACCTTTTAGCCTCTACAAGGCAATTTAATCAGACTTCATCAGGACTTACGCAAAGCTTATACATATAGCGTTTTTTCGGGTTCAATCTCCCTGTGGTTGCCCACACTATGTGGTGATATTTGCGTAAGTCCTGTTCATGTTATGCACTAGCTTAATGATGTTTGTCGTGCTTTACAGCAGATTCTGATAGGAGCGCCTATTGAGCCTAAATTTTTTTATGAAGGTTAGGGTGGGGTTCCAGAGGTTTTTACAAGGCTTGAGAGGCTCCCACCCATCGCTAACAGGGAACCGGATTTAACTTTCTACCTTAGTCCCTGTCAAGTTATTGTTCGCTTTGTTAAGTATTTGGTAACTCTTATTGCAACTTGTGCGATCGCAATTTTGGTATTACCAGATCAGTTATCGTGGAAAACTAAAGGAATAATTAAATAGAGGCCGTGTGCCGTACCCACTTGCTCCCACCACCCGCACAACACTTGTTCCCAGCCAATTCGGCACTCAGAACAGCTATCCGCTAATAGGAGGTTTTATGACTCCCACAATGCTGCGTCAGCTTTGGTCTTTAATTGAAACTACTCAGGCGAATCTGTTATTGAAGTTAGATGATGCCAGCTTAGTACAGTGGCTGCTGAAGCAACTGAAACAACAGCGATCGCTCAATTCCGATGAAACAAATATTATGACTGACTATCTGCACTCAAAGCTATCCCTGATCCGGGATCTCGCTCAGGAGCGTCAGTCTGTCTGGCAAGAAACCCATTAACAGTAAAGACGCGATGTAGATCGCGTCTTTACTTGCTAAAATGCCGATCGCGCACGCAGCCAAGAGCTACTTGGGTGCCAAAGGACGCTCTGGGAAAGACTGCGGCTCCGGTGGAGGTGCCGCCGGTGTATTAGCCTGTGAAGAATTTGCCAGCGTCGCCGACACTAGGGCATAGCCCAAATAAGCCGGTAAACTTATCGCTATTACTGCGGCGATCGCTGCCACCCAGGTACGCCGCGTCAACACAGGACCGTAATGGCAGCGATAGGGGTCATAAGCCAGAGATTCTGATGGAATCATGTCCCGCATGGCAGTAGGTCGCTTGAACCGCACCCGCCGGTCATCCATTTTTTCTAACAAAATCCAGCCGGATTGTGCCTCTTCTTCACACAGCTTTTGAAAAACCGTGGGATTGCGAAATAAATCGCCTTTAGCTCGCACAATTTTAAATTCCCAGCCCATCAGTCGCGGATCTTTGAACGTCTGTGCAGAGGAACCATTAGAAGGCGGCTCTGCTAGTGCTAGGTCTTGTTTAGATTCATAACGAGTCAAAGTTTCTTCCTCTTCCTCATATTGCTGACCTGTACTCACCTGCTGCCAGCGCATCCATCCGCTTACCATCACTGCCTCCAAACCAAAACTTCCAACCAACAGGCTCCACACAATCACTTCGAGCATATTTTGATAGCTATCAGCTTTGCGAATGACGAATGGCAATTGACAATTAGCTATTCGCCATTAACCAATGACCAATAACCACTGACTATTGACTACTGACCGCTAAGGGTAAATAACCTTCAACCAGGCAATCTGAGCCGACAGTTCGCCAACGGACGCGCTCTAGAGTGAGTGCCTCTGTCATGCTTGCGAACCCCAAATCCCCCACGGGCGAAGGAGCCGACCTGCCGCCGACAATTTTGGGAGCAATGAAGGCCAGAATTTTTTGTACTGTCCCTTCGGCGATCGCGCTTGCTGCTAACGTGCCGCCACATTCCCACAGCACGCCCGATAATCCCCGCTCATATAAGTACGCCATTGCCTTCGTCGGTGTCAGTGGAGTCAGCTCCACTACCATCACACCCTTTTTCAGCAACATCTGCTGAAAATCCGGATTAGCCCCCACCTCTGTTAACACTAAAGTCGGAGCCTCCGCCGTCTCCCACACATGAGCCTCTACGGGCAAATGTAGCGTGCGACTCATGACTACGCGCAAGGGATTGTGTACCTCTGTCTGATGGCTGGTCAAGTGGGGGTTATCCAGACGCACGGTGTTGCCGCCCACGATCACAGCATCGCACGCCACCCGCATTCGATGTACCTCATTGCGGGCGTCGGTGCTGGTAATCCAGGCGCTGTGTCCTGTCGTTGTGGCAATTTTGCCATCCAAAGTCATGGCGTATTTTAAAATGCCAAACGGACGCCGGTAGAGAACGCGATGGATAAAAGCCTCATTCAGCTGCCGACAGGCGTCTTCTTCCACACCCACCACAACTTCTATCCCCGCTGCTCGTAACCGCTCAATCCCTCCCCCCGACACGCGCGGATCGGGGTCTACCATGCCCACCACCACCTTGCTCACGCCTGCTGCTACCAATGCTTCCGAACAGGGAGGCGTCCGTCCGTAGTGGTTACAAGGTTCCAGATTTACATAAATTGTGGCTCCTTTGGCTCGTTCACCGGCGTCCCGCAGCGCAAAGACTTCTGCATGGGGATGACCGGCACCGGGATGAAACCCTTCCCCCACAATCTGCCCATCCTGGACAATGACAGAACCCACTAGGGGATTGGGAGCGGTTTGTCCCAAGGCGTGACGGGCTAGTTCTATACACCGCTGCATCATCGCGCGGTCGAAGGAGGTAAAAGGGGACTCCGGTTGGGGTGCATCCGATTGGGTGTCTACGGAAAAGTTGTCCATGAGTTTGCTGTCCTGGCTACCAAATTCTTCGCCCCAGTACCCCTAAATTTTATTGATGGGGGTGTAGCGGCAGGCAATTTCAATCGCCATCTATAAAACGTCCTTGCCAAAGGTATGCCTGAGTATAGAATGCCTTCAGGAGGGAGCAAGTGTGTTTAATCTGACTTACGAATTTAAGCTAAAGCCAACACGCGAACAAGTTTCATTATTTGACGAATGGCTAGAAATTAACCGCCGCGTCTACAATTATGCACTTGGTGAAAGGAAGGATTGGTACAAATCCCGTAGTTGTCAGATTAACGCTTGTTCCCTTCGCCATGAGTACATGATCAGGGCCAATACACCGCGCCCAACTTACGCAAGTCAATGCAAGTCCTTGACGGCTGCGAAGAATGAGCATCCAAACCTCAAGGTTGTTAACGCTCAAGTATTGCAGCAAACTCTTAAGAGAGTCGAGAATGCATTTGTGGCAATGTGGGAGCAGAACCACGGTTTTCCACGGTTTAAAAAACCGGGAAGAATGCGTTCGTTCGTGTTTCCCCAACTGAACAAGGAACCACTCAAACAAGGGCAAATTAACCTGCCTAAGATTGGGTGGGTTAAATTTCGGCAGTCGCAAAGCATTCCTGATGGCGGGGCAGTAAAGCAAGCCCGGATTGTTAAGCGCGTATCTGGTTGGTACGTCATGCTAACAGTACAGTGGAATGTGTCTGTAGCGCCGATACTGCCTCATGGAGAAGCATTAGGGATTGATGTAGGCTTAACGAGTTTCGTAGCTACTTCCAACGGTCTTTTAGTCAAACGATCCAGGTTTTTTGTAGATGCCGAATGCCAGCTTAAATTCCTGCAACAGCGCGTCTCTAGGAAACGTATTGGCTCAAACAATTGGCGAAAAGCACTTCAGAAAGTAGCTAAAGTGCATGAATACGTTTCCAATTGCCGCAAGGATTTCCATCGAAAACTATCCCATCAACTATGTGATGGCGCTGGAATGGTTTTCGTTGAAGATTTGAATTTGATTGGACTGTCTCGCGGAATGTTGGGCAAACACTGTCTTGATGCAGGGTTTGGTCAGTTTTTTAACATCCTTGAGCAGACTTGCTTGAAAAGGGGTGTGTACTTTCAAAAAGTAGATGCTCGTAAAACAAGTCAGATTTGTCCTAATTGTGGGACACAGACAGGCAAAAAAGAGCTATCGGAGCGTACTCATGTATGTGAGAGTTGCGGCTATAAGACTGATAGAGATGTCGCAGCCGCTCAAGTAGTCGCAATACGTGGACTTGCAGCCGTGGGGCACACGGTGAAGATGCTTTCTGAGGGTAAATTCATTGGAATCCCTGAGATGAAAGAATCCCCCGGCTTTTAGCCGTGGGGAGTGTCAAACCTGAGTGTAATGAATTAGGGCACAGCCTAGCCTACTTTAGCAGGAGCAGGCTTAGGGAGGGATGTTAGGGGGATTTCCCAGCACAAAAGAAAGAGTATAGAATGTTTACCCGTGAAGAGCGGAATATTGTGGCATCAGCTTAGCCAATAGGCACCCTTAAATGGCACTTAGCTTTGAGGAGTAATTAGTAAAGGGAACCAATCACCAATCACCAATTCGCGATTACCCGCCTTCAAAAGTTATCCTGATTTTCACGACTATACTTACGCGATCGCTACATATCCCTATAAATAGGTCTAATATATTTTGACGGCTAAATCCCATGACAACTTATGTTACACCTGTTAATGTAAATAAACGTATCAAAAAGCCCGGATTCGTAACTTCCTATGAACTGCTGCCCCGCCGCCTCAACTTTGCAACCACCTCAGCCCTACTGGCGTCAAGCCGCTGCCCCGCATTCCCAAAAACTGACAGTGTTTTGCGACTTTGACGGCCCGCTTGTGGACGTTTCCCACCGCTACTACTGTACCTATCAGCTTGGACTCGCTGATACTCAGGAGATATACCAGGAGCGAGGAGAAATCCTGCATCTTCAGGTATTGACTAAAGAGCAGTTCTGGCAAATGAAGCAAGATCGCGTCCCGGATGTGGAAATTGCTATGCGATCGGGCTTGCAGGGGGAGCAAATTAATGTGTTTTTGCAGCGCGTAGTCAGCATCGTCAATCAACCGGCGCTGTTACAAAAAGACAAGATGCAGCCGGGAGTCAACTGGGCGCTGGCATTGCTACATTCTCAGGGCATCAAGCTGGTGTTAGTGACGTTGCGATGTCAATCCCAAGCTGTGCAAATCTTGCAAAATCACGGTTTGGCTCGTTTATTTAGTGGCATTTACGGAACTCAAGACAGCGATGCCGCCTATCAAAACTACGCTGAAGTGAAAACGCAACTTCTCACCAAAGCGATCGCCGAACATTGTTCGCCTAGTTGGCAAGCCGATGATTGTTGGATGGTTGGCGATACCGAAGCAGACATCTTAGCAGGACAAGCGCTTTCGATTCCTACCATCGCGCTGACTTGTGGCATTCGCAGCAGCCAAAGATTGCGACAGTTCCAACCAACACGCATTCATAGCGATTTACTTTCTGTTGCTCATTACCTGCTGGGAGTGAGTCAGCAGTCATGGGTCAATCATCAATAGTCTTTACTCAATTGTCAGAAGAATGAGTATTGACAATTGAGTAAACACTAATTGGAAGACTGCCCTAACAGGTTTATCCGCTGCCACCAGCGATTTAGAGGATAGTAAACAATGGGTGCCCAAAGGCTGCTCAGGATGGCACTGGAGAGGGCAATACGCTGGTGATATGTCCAAATTGCTGCCAGATTGCGATCGCCCTGTAGCGTGAACTGAATTGCACTCACCGTCTCCGCCACAACCGCCATTCCAAAAACAATTAACGCCACCGAAATAAAATCTTCCTCAATATACCGCTGCTTTTGAATCCGAGCAGTCAAAATTCCTACCAATGCTAAGCTGAGGGTATGACTGGGATCGGGGGATGTCATCCCATCTTGGATTAGTCCCAACACCAACCCGGCGATCGCACCCTGCAAGACTGTTCGCTTCAAACTCCAGGCGACCACCCAAATTAACAACCAGTTGGGGCCAATTCCCAACAATTCCATTCCCGGTAAGCGCGTCGGCAAAACCAATAAGCATAGCAGGACAGAACCAATGGTTACTGCCCAGTTAAGCATTTGACGAGGCCAAGGTGACAAGTCAGATACATTGATCATGGGTCATGGCTCATGGGTCATCAGTGATTAGTTTTTAGTCCATCGTCTGTTGCTAATGACTAATCGCCATTTACTAATAACAGCTAACCGTTCATTCCTCATTTCGGGTACGCAACCACCCATTCCAAGGAACTCATCGGTGCTGTCAACTCAATCACAGCTTCAGGAGCTGGGGTTTTGTCCAAATTTACAGATTCTATTCGTCCTAACGGCAATCCTGACGGAAAAAGTTTACTGACAGATGATGTTGCCACGACATCGCCCCGACGGACATCAGGAACTTTATCAAAAAACTGCATCACCGCTCGGTTAGAACCTTGTCCGCGAAGATAGCCCATATAACGGCTGCGGCTAATTGCAACCCCCACTCGGCTGCTGGGATCGCTGATCAGCAAGACCCGGCTGCTATGGGGCGTCACACTGGTGACGCGACCTACCAAGCCACCCGTACCCATCACGATGAAGTCTACCTGGATACCATCTTGACTTCCTCGACCGAGGATTATCTGTTGCCACCAATGATCGGCGCTACGTCCCACAATTGGAGCGACTATCCCTGGCTGTTTTTTCTGTTTAACATAACCCAACAGCTCTTGTAACTTCTGATTTTGGCTTTCGAGTTCAACTAACCGCTCCTGTAGTTCCAGGACGCGGGCATTCTCGATACGCTCTTGTGACGTGGGTTCCATTTGAAAAGGACGGGTGAGCAACTGGTAAGTCTCATAAAGAGCAGCTCCCTGAGTCTCCCGGATCGCCCAGGCACTTCCAATTGTTAGCCCAGCCAATATAACTTGTATTCCGTGCCGAACCCACCAGCGACGCAGTGTAAACATTTAGCTATCAGCGATTCGTCTTTAGTCCTTTAGTTTTTAGTTTTTAGCCCCTAGCCTTAGCCTTTAGTTCATCGTCTACTGCCAATGACTAACGACTAATGACTAACGACTAATGACTGCTACATATGGCGCGATCGCCCGCTGAACACCCGCTCTAGCTGTTTGAAATTCTCCAGCACACGACCTGTTCCTAGCACCACGCACGAGAGCGGATCTGCCGCTACGTGGGTGACAATCCCGGTTTCGTGGCTGATGAGCGTGTCCAGCCCCTTTAACAAAGCCCCACCGCCAGCCAGCATGATACCTCTATCAATAATATCGGCTGCGAGTTCGGGAGGGGTGCGCTCTAAGGTTCGCTTCACCGCATCCACAATCACCGAAAGGGGTTCAGACATACTTTCACGAATTTCCGGCCCCTTGATGGTGACAGTTCGCGGCAAGCCAGAGAGCAGGTGTAAGCCCCGCACTTCCATGATGGCTTCTTCATCAAAACTGGTGGGGTAGGCAGAACCAATCTGAATCTTGATTTCTTCAGAGGTGCGTTCCCCAATCACCAAGTTATGGACTTTTTTCATGTACTGCATGATGGCTTCCGAAAGCTCGTCGCCAGCCACGCGCACCGATTCACTTAAAACCGTTCCTTGTAAAGAAAGCACGGCAACTTCTGTGGTGCCGCCACCAATATCAATGATCATGTTGCCCGTAGGCTCAGCCACTGGTAGCCCAGCCCCAATGGCGGCAGCGACCGGTTCATCTATCAAGTACACATCCCTGGCACCTGCCTGAGATGCTGCTTCCATAACGGCTCGTCGTTCTACGCCAGTGACACCCGAAGGAATGCCAATGACAACACGAGGTGAAACCAAAGCTCTTCCCTCGTGTACTCGCCGAATAAAATGCTTAAGCATCAGCTCAGCGACATCGAAGTCTGCAATGACACCATCGCGCAGGGGGCGCAGTGCCACCACATTGCCGGGAGTTCTCCCCAACATTTTTTTGGCATCTTCGCCCACGGCTAGCGGGGTTCTTGTGTCCATATCCATAGCAACCACAGAGGGTTCTTGGAGAACAATGCCTTTGCCGGATACATAAACCAGGGTGTTAGCAGTGCCCAGGTCGATACCCATGTCCCGGGATAAGGAAAAGCGACTGAAAAGACCCACTCGTTTCTACGCCCCCAAAATGAAATGCTGTTGTGTGTGATGGAATTCTAACGGAAATGGAACCGAGGTGGATTCTATTACGTTTTCTATCCAGAGTCTAGTCAGGTAGACGAATTTATCCGGTGAAAGCGCCTAGATCCCATTTCCAAGCATCATTCTGGTAGTTGAAGAGCAAATCAGGATAAAGTTAACTTGAGCCTACCATCTAAATTCGCTAAAGTATAGTCACTGTAATCAGTACATTTGTACTAATCAATTTTATGAGCCTGAATGTTGTGAACTTGGTAGGTCGTGTGGGTACAGAGCCTGATGTCAAGTATTTCGAGTCAGGTAAAATTAAGTGCAATCTGACGCTGGCAGTGGATCGTCGAACTCGCAATAGCGACCAGCCTGACTGGTTTAATCTGGAACTGTGGGGGAAGACAGCGGAAGTGGCTGCGAACTATGTGAGAAAGGGCAGTTTGATAGGGGTACAAGGCTCCTTGAAAATAGAGACTTGGAGCGATAATAAGGCATCCAACCGATCTAAACCCGTTATTAAGGTGGATCGCCTGGATTTACTGGGTTCCAAACAGGATACAGACCCCAATGCAGTGAATGGCTACAACGACAGCGAGTGATTTTTAAGTAGTTGTTAGCGCTAAGCCATCAGCCATCAGCTTTCCCCATAAAACTGATGGCTAATTATTGTATTTTGGCGGAAAAAACGAAGAATCCCAAATCTTTAAATACAGTCTACCTTTTGGTGATTTGCATTGAGCCGCTGCTAGACGAGTTCAGATCGCCAAAGCCAGGGATATTAGCAATCAGATTTTTGCCGTCCATCGTGACGCTACCCGATACGTCCGCAGTCCGATAAGAGCCAACATAGCGAGAGTGCGACATACCGCCCATCCACTGATAGTGGGAACTGCTGTGACCCCGGAATGTTTCGCCTGTCCCCGTCCAATTTAGCGCCACATCAACAGTTTTCGCAGTCGTTGAGTCGGGATTCTCTGATGAATATTCGTCAACTTTGAAGGTGCCTTTCAAACTAGCTGAGCTGAGCTGGTTATTGGCGGTAAAGGTGACATTTGGAGCGTAACCGTAACCATAGGAATACTTGCCGGTACACCAATTCGAGTTCCAATAAGAGACGTTGGCTCCCTTCTCGGAAGTCGGCGCTCCTGGTGCGCTGCGGCTGACGCTATCGGCAGCCCAAACACTCACTCCGCTTGAGCTACAGTCATCAGATTGGTAAAAAGAGGCAGAAGCGTTTTGCCCTTTGACCTGGAATTTCTCTGTAGTGGCAGCCATTGCTGGAAGACTAAAGCTCAAAATAGTTAATAAAGCGCCAGAAATAGAAATTGCCCGTTTCATGAGTTTACCTTCTCCGTACTGCTATTTACGTAATCTTGCTAACTCTTTAGAACTGATTGGAGCTAATTAGGTTCCCAGCTAAGCAATTTTCCTAAGTTGTGCAAGAAGTTATCAGTTGATCTCATACGGAATCAGTTACCAAAGTTTTACATGGGCCTTATCCGTGCAGCGTCCGGCAGCAGTGACGCTGCGATCGCTTCGTTCTTGGCATCAGCGGACTGCGAGTATCCCGCACAGCCGGTGAAAACAAAAATTAGGGGAAATAAAACCAAGAATTTGTTGAATTTATTCATCAGTTAATTTGTTGTGTCTTTTTACAAGCCAAAATAGGCAATATAGAGAGGAGGGTTAAAAAACTGAGCGCTAGTAGCAAGGGCAAGCGATCGCCTCCCTGCAAAGCTTGCTCACCCGTAACCCCCAGCCAGGTGTAAGCTAGCGTCCCCGGAATAATTCCGATGAACGTGCCAACTGAATAAGGCACCCAGCTGATAGGCGTGAGTCCTAATAAGAAATTCACCACCGTGAAGGGGGAGATTGGCGCAAAGCGGATTGCCAGCACAAAAGTCAGAGGCTGACGGGTCACGGCTTGATTAAACCGCATCAACGCTTGATGTTTACCAAATCGGCGTTCCGTCCAGTCGCGCAGCAGGTAGCGAGACGCCAAAAATGCGCCAATTGCCCCCAGCGTTGCGCCGATGACCGACCAAAGGCTTCCCCAGACCAAACCGAAAACGGCACCAGCCGCAACGGGAAACATGATTCCAGGGACGCCGATGGCGCTGGACAGGGCAAAAACCAGGATAAACAGGCAGACTGCCCAGCCGCCGAATCTTTCCAACTGGCTAATCAGGAAAGATTTATCCAACAAAAGTTTCAATGGGCCAAAGATACAGAGCAGGATACAGATCGAGAGGGCGATCGCTATCCAAAAGCGCGGACTTTTGAGCGCTCTGACCCACTGACTGTAACGTTTCGGCATCAGGCAAGCACTTTGGCTGGTCTTACTTCTCATGTGATTAAATCCGGGCAAAATAAAGCTCTTTTGGTAACAAACTTTGTCTTTGCTGAGAACGGGGAAAATCCCATTTTTCCTGATTTCAAATCAGGGCACCCCCACAACTAGAACCACATCCAGCAGTGCAACCATAGCAGTAAGATGCAGTTTGTACCTCTTCAATCATGTCTAAGCTGCCAGCTTCCAAAATCTTGGTAACTGTCAGCTTTTCACCATTGCGGGCTTTAGCGGATAAATTTTCCATCTGGTTAAAGTCGCAATCATAGACATTGCCCAGATAGTCAATTGAAAGTTCATCCCGGCACATTAAATGTTCAAGGGTGCTGCCATTAAAATTTGACTCTAAGAAGTGTAAATAAGGCTTGATTAATTTCTTGTGTTCTAAATGAAACTTAGTCCGCCCAATTGGTAAATTTGTAATTGTGAATAAACTGTTGAAAACAATGCCAAAATGCTCTTTTAGATAAGCTTTGTAATCTTGTTCTAGATTGACCTGATTGGGGGTTAAGGAAAACTTTTCTGTTGACGGAACTGGAGGGTTGTATACCAGATCGAGTATTAAGTTAGGGTCAAAACCATAACCTTGCTGATTCAAAAATTGCAGCGCCCGAATTGAGTCGTTATAGACCCCAGAACCGCGCATTTTATCAACATTGTCTTCCAAATAGCATGGCAAGGAAGCAACAATTCTCGTTTGGTGTTTGGCACAGTATTCTGGAAGATACTCAAACCCCTTTTCAAAATAGATGGTGAGGTTAGACCGCACAATTACTTGTTTACCTGCATCCCGTGCCGCCTCTACTAGGGGTTTAAAACCATAGTTCATTTCCGGGGCACCCCCAGTCAGGTCAACAATCTTGATTTGGGGAAATCTATAGATTAGTTCAATCAGCTGATTACAAACTTCTGGGGTCAGTTCTTCAGTTCGTTTTGGCCCCGCTTCTACATGGCAGTGAGTACAGGTAAGGTTGCAGCGCTTCCCCAAATTGATTTGTAAAACGCTAATTTTACTTTTAGTTAAAGGAACACCAATTTTTTCTTTAAAGGGTGTTACGGTTGAACGAGTTGATTCAAGATTAATCATGGGGTAGTCCTAAACAGGGAAATATGGTTATCAAAGGTCGCGTTGGTCATAACAATGTCAGCAGTAAAAAATTCCCTGCCTAAACGGTTGTTTACCTCATCTTGTAGAACACGGAGAAAGCATAAACGGCACGCGAAAAATTAGGTACTGTAACGGCGGCAGACATTTTATGGAGAACCTTCTAATAAATTAGTACGCAGACAATTCAAAATTGGATTGAGCGAGTCCAATTGCCGCTAATCTCCTAAAAGGAAGTGACAAAAAGACTGTTTTGTGGTAATAAATTTTCAAGTACAACTTCAAGCGTCGTTGCTGTCGCAGTAGATGCTAGCATGAGTGCCAAGCCTAGCGCGATCGCGATCGCAATAATTTTTTTGTTCTGAAGTACAGCAATACTCTGATAACTCATCATCCTATCTTAATCATTGGCTGTAGCTCAGTACATTGACCCTCGGCAAGATGCGTCGGCTCTTAGCGTTGCCCAAAAGATAGAAGTATGTAACTTGATATTCTTGCTTTACTAAAATCACAACGTTCAGGTATCGAGCTTAGATATTATTAAAGCTTGGAAATCTGAGTATCAGTTGAGAACAAGCTGAGAAGTAGTATAAGCTGTTGTGTATTGCAATTGAAAATTTCCAAAAAACCCCCTCATTCCTTTGCTTCATCGTGGAATGAGGGGGTTCTCCTTCCCGGTGAATGGGGAGGGATCGGGTGCAGGTTCAGACTGTAATTGATGTTTTTAAAAAGCCAGATGTCGTTATAACCCCGGCTGAGTAGCTGCTTTTTCCTTGCGTTCGCTGTAGCGATCTGTCAGGTAGTCTACTTGATCTCGGAGTAGCAGCGTAAACTTGTAAAGTTCTTCCATTACGTCGATAACGCGATCGCGGTAAGCGGAATCCTTCATCGTCCCGTCTTCGTTAAACTCATTGTACGCTTTAGCAACCGACGACTGATTGGGGATGGTAAACATCCGCATCCAGCGTCCCAAGATTCGCATGGTATTGACGGCGTTAAAAGACTGAGAACCGCCGCTGACCTGCATGACTGCCAAAGTTCTGCCTTGAGTCGGTCTCACTGCCCCTAATGTTAAAGGAATCCAGTCAATTTGGTTTTTCAGAATGCCAGTAATATTCCCGTGCATCTCTGGACTAGACCAAGCTTGACCCTCAGACCATAAGCTTAAATTCCGCAATTCTTGAACCTTCGGATGGTCAGCTTCTACGCTACCGTGAATCGGCAATTCACGCGGGTCAAAAAATTTGGTTTCTGCACCAAAACCTTCGATGATTCTGGCGGATTCTTCTGCTAATAAACGGCTGTAAGAACGCTCTCTTAAAGAGCCATACAAAAACAAAATTCTGGGCGGATGATCGAAAGTTGTCATAGAAATCAGCAACATCTAGCTAAGGGATGAAATTAGCTTTTCCACCCGTTCTTTGACTTGATCTCGAACGCGGCGAAAGGTGTCTATAGATTCTCCTTCTGGATCGTCGAGTTGCCAATCTTGAAAAATTTCTCGCAGCACCCATTCTTGTGGCAAGTTAACTCCACAGCCGCACAGAGAAATTACCGCATCGTAGTCTTCGGGATTAAAATTGCTTAAAGCCTTAGAGTTTTGATCGCTAATATCAATACCAATTTCATCCATGACTTGAATCGTGATGGGATCTATTTGACTCGCCTCTAATCCGGAACTGGTGACAGAAATTTTACCTTTTCCAAGTGTTTTCGCAAATCCCTCTGCCATGTGCGATCGCCGGGAATTTTTCTTGCACACAAACATCACTTGTTTCATCAGGTTTTCTCCCTTACTTGATATCCCGAAATCCGTTGGAAAGTTGGCTGTAGATCAACACGGCTAATTGCGCTCCTAAAATTGGTGCAATCCAATAAACCCAGTGGTGCTGCCAAATGCCGCCCACTAAAGCGGGGCCAAATGACCTTACGGGATTCATACTGGCTCCAGTAATTGGCCCCATAAACGCCGCCTCTAGCCCCACTGTCAAGCCAATCGCTAACCCCGCAAAGCCAATCGGGGCGCGGCGATCGAGACCGGAACCAAAAATCACAAACATTAAAATAAAGGTGAGAACCGTTTCTAGCACCAGGGATTGCAGCCAATTCCCTTCTAGTGGCACAGTTGCACCCAAATTGGCAACGCGCCCTAAAGCCATCAAGAGTAAAGCTGAGGCGGCAATTGCCCCCATAGACTGCGCCAAAATGTAGGGCAATACTTGGCGTTTCGGAAAAAAGCCGCTTGTCCAAAAAGCCAGCGTTACTGCTGGGTTAAAGTGAGCGCCGCTAATGTGTCCCAAGGAGTAAATTAAAGCGGCGACGACTGCGCCAAACACAAAGCTGATGCCGAGATGAGTCACCGCGCCATCGCTAATTTGGTTGACCATCACGGCACCCGTACCGGCAAACACCAGGATGAATGTACCCACTCCCTCAGCGATCGCTTGTTGCTTGCACGATTGGAAAACTGAGTCCCAACGCGCCATCCGCAAAACTGATTTCATGCCCATCCTCAGCACTCAATAAAGCG
This sequence comes from Coleofasciculus sp. H7-1, assembly GCF_057473865.1. Classification (NCBI taxonomy): domain Bacteria; kingdom Bacillati; phylum Cyanobacteriota; class Cyanophyceae; order Coleofasciculales; family Coleofasciculaceae; genus Coleofasciculus; species Coleofasciculus sp. H7-1. The sequence goes on along the minus strand of NZ_JBYCCT010000022.1, from coordinate 49,988 downwards.
ATTGTTTGCCAAAAAATTCCTCGTTCAAACAGTTTCTCAGGGTGGGCATTGAACGCTAAAAGGTCGCCTGTTTGCGTAACAACTCGCCAATCGTCAGATTTAACTGAGCCTCCCCACCAAAGACGGTTCCGACCTTGCCTCGATTGAAGTGAACCCAAGCTAGGTGATAACCTTCCCCTGGTAAAGGTACATAGCCCACCTTACTGACTAAGGTCGGTGCATTCTTCAGGTAAAACTCTACAAAGTCATGAACTGCTTGGTTGTTTTGGGCAGACTTGGCGTTCACGTAAATGAAGAGAGGTCGGGAAAGCGGTTGATAATCAGCATTTTCCACAGTCTGGCGCGAAGGCAAGACGGGTTGTTTGCCGTTGTCAACGGCTAGAGCTTTCAACTGACCTGGGTTGGCTTCGTAATAAGCAAGACCAAAGTAACCCAAAGCATTCGGGTCTTTGCTCACTCCCTGAACCAGGACGTTATCATCCTCACTGGCTGTATAGTCGCTGCGGCTAGCCTTGACGGTACCTACCGTTGCTTCGGTGAAGTAGTCAAAGGTGCCAGATTCTTTATCTGCACCATAAAGGTTTAGCGGTCGGTCGGGCCACTCAGCACGAATTTGGTTCCAGCGGGTGATTTTCCCTTGGGCACCTGGTTCCCACATCTTTTTCAATTCCGCCACGGTGATGTCTTTTGCCCAATTATTTTGGGTATTCACGACGACGGTAAGGGCATCAAAGGCGACGGGAAGTTCGATATATCTGACGCCTGCTTTGTTGCAGGCTTCCATCTCATCGGTCAGGATCGGTCGAGAGGCGTTGCTAATATCTGTTTCTCCAGTACAGAACTTTTTAAATCCACCGCCAGTTCCGGAGATGCTAACCGTGATATCGGCGTTTTTGTTTTTGTTGTTGTTTTTGTTGGCTTGGTTTGCTTGAAATTCCGCAGCGATCGCATTCGTAATCGGATAAACGGTACTAGAACCATCCACCTTAACTTGCGGCGGCGGTTGCTGCGCTTGACTAGACGAGTTGAGGGGCGCTGTGCAACTGGTCGTCAACGCGAGAACACCCAGCGCGATCGCCCACCGAAAAGTTATTGCCTTCATCAAACTCACCCCCAATGACATTGCGGAAGGAGTACAATTCCATCATTTCAAAAAAACTTGATTTGTCAAGTAGCGATGGAATAGGATAAGTAGATGAAAGATCAAAAAATTGATAGTTTAAGGCACGTCTTTGCAGGGAAGCGCTGATAAGAGCGGACTGAAGCGACGGTACTCTGCCAAATACTGCTCCAAAACAACAAATTGGGGCAGATTCAGGCTGTAGTAAATCCAGCGTCCTTCCTGTCGGGAGCAAACTAAGGCGGCTTCTTTGAGGGTTTTTAGGTGAAAGGAAAGTTTAGACTGAGTGACCCCCAACTGTTCGCAGAGTTCGCAGACGCATTGCTCTTGTTCGCGGAGCAGTTCCAATACTTGAATCCGCAGGGGGTCAGACAGGGCATGAAAACCAGAAGAAACGGAAGGAGGTGCGATCGCGGGTAGTTTAGCCATCAAGTTTTATGGAAAAATCTCTTCAGCTATCCTATCCAAGCACCAAGCAAATCCGTCAATTAACAGCAACCGCCGCCCGTATAGTACCAGCTTGAATCAGTAATCAGGATGTCTTTTGGCATGAATGCACCAAGCTTAAGCGCCGTCTTATCGCACACTGCTGCTGGTAAACCCCGCTGGAGGATATGCCCATTCGAGTCATCAAAAAACTCTTCGGTGCCGCTGTAAATCGCCGTTTTGCCAGTAAAAATACAGGCACCATCTTCAGGAATTTGCACTTTAAAAGAAACAGAATCCAAACTTTCTAATAGCAAAGGTTCCTGCAACCCGTAGCTAGCGCAATCTAGCAGTCGGTAAGGACGCCGCGCTCGAATTTCTACCTGCCCAAATCCAGCATCAATGAGGTGCTGAGTATATTGCTCGTAAGTTAAAGCACCCGACAGACACATCGCCCGTAACCGTTCATCCTGCCGCAGATGGGGTGGGATGGGACGAGTGGCAATCGGGTCGCTCATCAGTAGGCGACCCCCTGGTTTTAATACCCGGAAGGCTTCTTGAAGCGCCCTATGCAGGTCGGCGGGTTCAAAGATATTAAATAGACAATTCTGCGCCACCACATCTACAGAGGCATCTGGCACCGGCAGGGCGAAGGCATCGCCTTCCCGAATCTCCACGAAACTGGGGTCAAACCAGGAATTTTCTTGGGCAGCGATCGCTAAGTTACGAGTTGCTGCCTCGCGCATCGCCGCCACTGGATCGACAGCAATCACCCCACTCGGACGGCGAGAAAAATAAGCAAATTGCAGCGCTTCTAAACCACCGCCAACACCGACATACAGCACCGTCGGGTCATTAGCAAGTTCAGCGGCATGGACGGTGGTACCGCAACCGTAGTTCATCTCCTGCATCTGAGGCGAAATTTTCAGTCCTGGCAGTTGCAGGGGACTGCTTTGGACACAACAAAGTCCGACTTGTGGCGTCTGTGCCACTTCACTATAAAACTCAGCAGCGGTTTCGAGATAGCTCACTCAAATATTCTCCTAGGTTGGCGTTGCGACTTTCTAGCAAATTGCTAAAAATACTCTGATTCCAATCTATAAGGCTATCAAATCCCCGATAGATGAGTATTGCCTGAGAAAGGACTCTCCCCGGCACTGCCAACTTTTCCCCTGGTCTGCTGAGGCGAAGTTAACATAGAGCATTGACATCTCCCCCTTTTAGAAAAAGGGGGATTCTAAACTGATGTTGCGAAGTGCGGCTAGAAGCCGCACTTCGCAACGTTTACGATATGATTTATTAACCCTTGTAAACAAATCATATCGTTGTGGCACTGTCAAAGATGCCCTACCCACCTCGGCTAAGTTTAACTTTAGCTGTGTGGCTACTTTTCTCATGATGTTGGCGCTACCATTGCAATCTGCATTGATAATGAAGCCATCACGACTTTTGTACATTCCGCGCTTTACCCTTCTTCCTGACGGTTTCCATCCGTTGGGTTTTTCACCATGTTTGTGGAGGCTGTCGCCATCAAGGTAAGATGCTTTTGAAGTATACGCCTCCTCTGTAATCGTCAAAACAATTCCGTACTCTCTTGCAAGTTGTTTTAATCTCTCAATCAGACGACCCGTAGGGATTACAACAAAATTCTGGTTCCCGCGTTTGCCCATATTGGAACCATTCTTCTGCCCATCGTTCCAACCAATAACAATATTTCCAATGCCATCATTAAGACATCGATTAACAATGAATCGTGCTGCTTTATTAATGGCATCACGCATTTGGTTATTGCGCTTAAGCTGCACTCGGTCAAGATTGGAATCCCAGTAGAACTCTGATTTTCCTTGCTTGTACTTAGCAATCAAGCGACAATAACCTTGGTTCATTGCCTTTAGCTTACGACCATCAATAATCAAACTTTTACCACAAGTTGAAACTCCTGTTAACCAATTTGTTCCACCGTGGTCAAAGCTCCAAGCTTGGGTGTAATCCAGGTTTGGATTACACCCAATTGGTTGTTTGCCGTCATCAATAACCCAATCAACCCAGAATTCTCCGTAATTAGGTCGTATCGTGACTTCTTTTACCCAATCAGGATTAATAAAATCAGGTAATTGCAAGGTTATTTCAGTCAGCAGGTGTGGTTTAGTTTCCTTGCTAATTGATGGATAAAAACAATCGTTTTTATAGGTCAAAGCTTGTCTTGGAAATGTGACAGCAGCAAGTCCACCACGTTTTCTGTACTTGGGTAACGATGGTCTATCAACGTCACCACGGTAATAAGCTTTGACCAAACCGTTGTAACTAGATATCGCCTCTCCTACTGATTTCAACGTTTGCTGTGCAGACTGGGCTGCCATTGCTTTGTAATGAGGATTGTCCTTGAGAATTTTGTCTAATTCCGGGTAAGTACTATTACACCGATAAGTTTTCCATCCGTAGTGCAGTTCATCTCCACGCCAATAAGTAGAAAAAGCGTCATTAGACTCTTGCAACATCTCGTAATGGCTTTGTTTAGCTGCGTAAATCGCGCAATTAATTAAGCTGTTAGCTTGTTCACACTGGTCAACCCAAAACAACTTCTCTTCGTCTGTAAACCTTGCTTTAACTGGTACTGTTCTGTACAACTTGCATCACCTTTTGTTGTTTATTATAATTGCTACTACATATAAAAAAAAGAAAATCTGTAAAAATATGGCTAAAATTTCAGGAAAAGATTATGAGTACAGGCGTACCGAGAATTCCGTATCTTCCATTAATTATCATTTTGTGTTTGTACCTAAGCGTCGTAGACCTGTGTTGGTCAAAGACGTGGCAAAACGTCTCCAAGAAATTATTTTTGATTTGGTAACAGAGCATAACTGGAAGTTAATCGCCTTAGAGATAATGCCAGACCATGTACATTTATTTTTGAACACTCCCACCGATGAAGCGCCATCTCAAATTGCTAAATGGGTCAAAGGTCGAGCATCGCATCATTTAAGAAAAGAATTTCCAGAATTAAAAAAACTACCCGATGAAGTGGACACCGACCTATTTTGTAGCGTCAACAGGTCAAGTCAGTACTGAGGTAGTTAAAAAGTACATCGAAAATCAACGAGGGAAATAAGAGATACTACGGGTTAAAACCCGCTTCCGTCGCGTTTCATCCCCTCGATAAATCGTAGGGGTTCTCACGCTCCCGTATTATTATGATAGGAATTTATACTGTTGTGCTGGACTCAAAAGTGGAAACTGGTTCGCAAGAAAAGTGTTTGGAGCAAGATCGGCGTTGCGTCATAGTTTGCCAGTACCGTTCCTGTCTGGCAAATGGAAGCGCAGACGTACTTGCCGCTTTTGAGAGTGCTGAAATTCCCGGAGTAATGGTAACGGGTAGCGGTTGCCAGGGACAGTGCAGCTGTGGTCCTACGGTGCGAATTGTCCCCGAAGAAACTTGGTACTGCCGAGTTCAACCCAGCGATGTCCAGATGATCGTTGAACAACATTTACAAGGGGGGCAACCGATAGAAGCAAAGCTCAATCCCAGAATTCACATGAGAATCAGTTTTTGAAGTTATTTTGACTCCTATAACTGCCGCCGTGTCAAGTTTTCTCAGACGTAGGTTGGTTACTTGCTTAAATCAAGCAGTTTCTGTGGCAGTTTGACGACACGGGCGATCGCGCATCCATCTAATGTATGTAGATTGTATGTAGATCAAAAGCCGATCGTTGTATTTCTAGGCTTTAATAGTTCAGTAGAACGCTGTATAAGGCTCATCAATATGCCTACTTATACCGGAATTTCCAGTGAAGCTTTTAGACATCCCCTCGACCGACAAGCCGAGCAAGCCTTACGCAGCGTGCCTGGATTTGATATGGCTGCCCGTAAATTTGTGGAATTTGTCTCCGAGCGTCCCCAGTTTGTCTACCACATGGGCAATAGCATTCAGGTCGGGCCGCGTCAGTATGCTAGCATCTATGGAATCTTCCGGGAATGCTTGCGCGATCTGGACGTTTACCCAGAGCCAACGCTTTTCGTTTCCCAAGCTCCTTGGGTGAATGCCAGCGCCCTCGGACAAGAACGCCCTTATGTAATCCTGAACTCTGGACTTTTAGACCTGCTCAACGAAGCGGAACTTCGGGCAGTCATTGCACATGAATTAGGACATATTAAATGCGGTCACACGACCTTACGTCAGATGGCGATTTGGGCTTTGCAAGCCGTCAATTTTATCGGGAATGCGACCTTTGGCTTCAGCACTTTGATCGGTACCGGGTTGATTTTGGCGTTTATTGAATGGAGCCGTAAAGCGGAATTCTCAGCAGATCGAGCCGCTTTCCTGGTGACAGACGACCTGAATCCGGTGATGCACTTAATGATGAAATTTGCTGGCGGCAGTGCCCGTTATGCCAATGAAGTGAATTTAGATGAATTTATTCGTCAATCGCAAAAATATCAGGAATTGGACGAAGACGGGTTGAATCAAGTCTACAAGTTCTTACTTTACAATAACTTTACTCAAGGTTTGTTTACGACCCATCCCTTTACGGTCGATCGCCTTCACCACTTGCAGGAGTGGGCAAACTCAGAGGAATATCGTCAGATTCGTCGGGGCAATTACCAACGTTCCTCTGCACAGGGCGCGGTGAATGTCCCATCAGAAACAGCCGTTAATGAGGTGGAGGCGCTACAGCGTCAAATTGAGGAATTGCAAGAACAAATTAACCGTCTCCGGTCTGAATCAGAAGATCCCTAGCGGTTGAGAGCAAGTTCCCTAAGCGGATGTATTTTCAAGGATTGCTATGGGCAGTCAAGTCAAGTACGATACACTGCAATTAGCATTGACGCTGGGTGCCATCTACTTTCTCTTTTCGCACTCTAAGGAAGGACTCAATAGTCCTAATTACTGGAATGGTCAGGGACATTCTATCAGATGGATATCAGACTGAGGCTCGCGTCATCTCAAACCAGCCAGATCGAGATATGATCTATCGTTTTTTGGTGGACATTGTTCAGCAATCGCCTCCAGAAGCCGTTCTGCAAGAATTTAAGCAGTTATTTATTTATTACAGTCCTAACGCTGTTAATACCAACGCGGTAAAAGTGCTTTCTGACATTATCTTTGCGAATAACGAAGAAGAATTTAAAAACACTCTAAAGCGCTCTTGTTATATTCTGATCAATAATTGGGAAACGACCCGAAGCTATAACGCAATTAAAGAATTAGTTCTAGTATTTGGCGATTTAAATATTAGCAAGTCAACTCTGTCTCCAAGTTTAAGTAAGCTGAGACTTTGGCTGGTAAATTTTATTAAAAGTCAAGATTATCAAGATTTAAAAATATTTGCCGCTAGATACGAAGAACATGAAACAATTCATTGGAGTCATCGTTATAATTCTTATCTGTTAGTTCCTCAATATGCGAATCTCAAAAACCCCGTCGAACAGCGGGAAGCTGCCAGAGCATTGTCGCAAGAACTGAAAGATCGCTTCAAGTTTGACCTGGCAATGTATACCGCGCGATCGCAATCGGCGATGCCTAGAGAAATTTTGCCTAAAAACCCGACTGGTTTGGGGGACGAGGTGCTGCGTCTGATCAAGACGATTGTTGCGAAACGGGGGCCGTTTAGTTATACAAATCTGGCAAATATTTTTCTCCAACAAACTCAGGAACTTCCCTACAAAAATTTTAAGCACAGTCTACAAAAATATTTAATTTTTTCAGTAGAAAATATAAAATTTGTAGAGGTATTGAAAACAAAATTAGCGGAAAAGCTAGATAATGTATATGAAAATCATCATGAAGAAACTCTAGATGATGCCCTGTTGTTAAGAACCTGTAATCGGACGATAGAATATTTAACGACGGAAAATCATCGGGAACCTTCGCCTCTATTTATTTTATTGATGTCGCAAGGGCATCCGTTGACTTTAGTAATCGTACTGCTGAAAATTCTATTAATTTGTAAAAATGTTCGCACCCATTTAGAAACTTGCATTGCTGAGTTAATCAAATACTATATGCACTGTTCGGAAGAGGATTGCAAGTGGGTAGTGAATTTCTTTGAAATCTTTCATATAACCTTTGCTATCTATGCTGAAAACGTTCAATACAATTTGATCAAGATGAACGAAAATGGAACGAAGAAGCTGCCTCACGGGACGACACAGATGTATCGGGTTTTTTCTCAACTGAAGTTGGATAGCGATATAAAAGCTGCAACCTCTGCGATCGCAGAGGTGATGTCGGAGCCAGGACTCGCAGAGGATTAGTTTTATTTATCCTTCAGTTCGCTCAAAGTTGCCAATCCAGCAGCGGCGGCTTCCGCTAAAATACTCACCAACCGGAATAGGGCGACGACGCCCAGGAGAATGGCGGCAGAAAAATGTTGACCGAATAGGGCGATCGCTGTGGCTTCAAATACCCCGATTCCCCCTGGTGCGCCGGGAACAATCAAACCCAACAGCCATGACAAACTAAACCCACTCAGCAGCATCGGTATCTGATTCGGATGCACTGGCGTCAGCGCCAGCATGGCAAACAAAAATCCCGCGCCACGCAGTAACAAAAAGCCAATTTCTCCCAATAAAGGTAATAGGGGATAGCGCTCAAGTCGAAAAGAAGCTTCTGTAGCTTCTGTGAGGGGTTGAGAAGCAGAAGCAGTAGCATTTTCTTCTCTCCCGCGCCCCTGCGCCCCTGCGCCTCTTGCCTTCTTTCCCTTCAACTTACTCGCCAACTGGATCAGCGGGTTCAAAATTCGGGGATGAACGCTCAACAAAACCACACCCAAACCAAGAAGTTGTAAGGTTCTCGTCTGGGTATTCTGCGGGGCACCTGCCCAACCCAACTGGCTACCTGCCAAGGCAACTAATAAAGCTGCTGCTGCCATCAGCAGGGGTTCGAGTAACACGCTGAGAGTCGCGGCACCGAAAGAACCCCCGTGCGATGTCACCGCCACGATGCGCCCATAGTAGTGCCAGACATTCCCTGGTAAATATTTGGCAAGGTTGGTTTTGAGGTAAACCTGGAGCGCCCATCGAGGCTGAACGGGTTGCCGGAATGATTGCAAAATCCAGCTCCAGACGAATCCAGACCAAGTATGAGCCAGTAAAGTAATCAAAAAGGCGATCGCGAGAAAAGTCCATCCCGCACCAGTCATTCGGATGGCTGCGACTTCCCGCCAGTTGTCTTTGAGAGCTTTTGCCAAAAAAAATAGCGTCCCGCCGAGAATAACCCAGCGCAAGTACGGCTTCAGGGATGACCAAATTTTTTTCATGACCTTTCACACTGGGAAGCTAGTTGAGGCAAATACCTCATCCTAGAGTATGAGAATACCGGAGCGAGAACGGTAGCGAGTCTGTAACTTTTGCCAGAGGGAGCGATCGCTCTTCTATTTCTACACTTTGCAGGCATTAGCGAACAATTTCCCAAGTCAAACTTTGAAGCTTAGTTGGTCTAATCACATCTTGCTCCGGGCGGTTGAAACCGCAGCTTGACAAACTCGCACCTGCCCCCTACGCAGGTTACAAAAACCTTGATTGGCGGTGAGCCAAGGTAGGCGGACTGGGAATGCAATCGCCCCAGAATTCCATTGTGAGGGCTTAGTGCAAGATGTGAGTAGGCAAAACTTGGCACGTCTGGGATACGGATAACGATCCGCTACCTGATGGTGAGGCAAGTTTGATGTGGGCGATCGCGCTTGGACCCGATCGATGCCCATACTCATCAGATGCTGAAAGATCGAGAAAAATCAGTCAAGTTCTAGGCTGAGCGCTGTTTTTAACTGGCATGGTCATGAACAAACCGATATAACCGTAGTTTCGCTGATTTTTTGTGAATCTCTCTACGGTTAGAGAGAGGTGGCTTTTAGTTGCAACCAGAATGTGACCTGCGCTAGAGGATCGAACACCGTAGCTTTTGTATTGTTTATAACAGTTCGGAAAAATCTTGGGAGTAGTGTGTGAAACACTTAACTGCTTTCTTTAAAAAACTACGGTTAGGTCAAATATTGACCGTTTTTTTGGCAGGCGTGTTGCTAATTGTTACCACCGCTTGTAATAATGGCGATTCTTTAGGGGCGCGTCCACAAAACCCCCCCGTGCAAATGGGAGGTAACAACAATCCCCACAAGAATGGTGGAGATGGCTACACGAATTACAAAATGTCCACCGATCCTAACATCAGCAAAACAGCGAATCCACGCGATCGCGCTGACTTGCAGATCCTCTCCAATCAGTTAATTGCTACCAGTAATTCTGAAATCCTTTACCCAGGTGCTGAGACACCACAGGGGCGATTGGAAAAAGAGAGAGAACTACCAATCAAAACCTCCGATGACTTCACCCAGCCTAAACCAGGTGGACTCAATCAGCGCAATTCCGATATTGGAGAGCGAGTCGGAAATCGACTGGAGAAGGTCGGCGAAGAGTTCAAAGATGCTTCCAGCTTCATCAAAGATAAATCAGATGAAGCCGGTCAGAGACCCGAACTGCAAAGCAATCCCACTTTGCACAAGTAAGCAAATAATTGAGGTTTGAGATTTTCGATTGATTGCCAGTCGAAAATATCAGATGGCAATACTAACAAAAACAACCATTGACTCGTACAGAAAAAGGAGTTTTTTCGATGAACAGCGTCATTACTTGGTTTAAAAAAATCAACTTGGGCAAAATCATCACCGTATTTTTGTCCGCCACGATCATATTTGTTACCACCGCTTGTAATGGTGGGGCGCAAGCGAAGACCGCCGACCAAGTCAGGGAGGACGTTCCTAAAGGTGCCTTAACCAATGAGTATAAAGGCGGGATGAACGACTATAGCGATACCGATCCCAGAAGAGACACCTCAGGCGTATCAGCTAAGGCAAAAGGTCTGATAGATAATGCTGAGCGCAACGTGATTGACCAGACCGACGACTTAGGAACCAACACCAAGCGGATACTGGATAAGAAGGGCGAAAACGCCAGAGATTTCGGTCAGAACGTGAAGGGAAATACCGAAGCGATTGGCGACAAAGCGCAAAGATCGGCTAGCGATTTTGCTAAAGGAGCAAAGCAGGGAGTTGAAAATCTCAAGGGCAATACTCAGGATGCAACCAAAGACCTGGGTAAAGGAACGCAGCGGGCAGCTGATAATGTCCAGGAAAATACTAAAGATGCAGGCAGAAATGTAGTTGAGAGTGCCAAGCGCACAGCGGATAAAGCTGTGAGTGGTGCCCAGCGGGCTGTTGACAAGGCTAGTGATGCTATGGATTATTAGCAGCTTCTGGAATTAAATAAACTCCAGACTCAATCAATGATTCTAGGGGCGGGACAATCCTGCCCCTATTTGCTTTTGGAATGGCACTGACTTAAGACTTGTAGTTGGGTTGAGTGACCTCAACCCAACGATTTCCTTGTTTTGGTTGGGTTGAGTGACCTCAACCCAACCAAAGAATAGAATTGAATTCTCGTTCAGTCAGTGTCATTCCTGTCAGGGTTGATCGGAAGGGTTTATGCTCCCGGATAAACCGGATCAAAAATACATAACCTCAGCCTGACTGAAGATATAGCCCAGTAGAACACACATTCTCGGCTATTGAAATGAAAAGATTTCTAACCGTTGTGCTGTCTCCAACTGAGGTGGCGAAGCAGCTGGCATCTGATTGTCCTGGCTATAGCGCCGCAACCCATGAAAGTATTGCTCGCTGGCTGGTGGGAGAGGACGTAGAGCGTTTTAAAACGTTTAACGCCCCTCAGAGGGCAATTGCCTTGCAAGCGATGGATTATCGCTATCGCATTTTACGGCAACGCTACTTAGGCGTGGGAACAGAGCGTGCTTATTGCAACTTGACGACTCGGTTGGGGAGTTTAGTATTGCTGAGGAATAAAATTCGGATCTGGGTGGCGCTGTCGCGCGATCGCTCTTCAGCGGTTGTCGATGTGTTGCAAGAAGTCATTCAGGAATTATTGCATCGCGATCGCTACATTCAACAGCAAATTGCCTGGATCGGCAAATGTACTTCAGATACTCGCTTGGGTAACTCCCTGTTGATGAGCAGCATCGAAGAATACTGTCTCAGACCGATTCGCAACCAGCCACTTTTAGTTTATAGATTTTTTAACTATCTACGTCGTTCCCAGCGGGGAGGGATGACTCAGATCCCAGATGGTGAACTGGTGCGACTGGTTTCTGAGGAAGTGGCTCCGAATGAGACAAACATTCCGGTAAGTTTACTCGATATCCACGCAGTTGCCCAGTATCAAGAAAATCAAGCAATTGAAGAACAAATGTTCCTGCGGACAACCGTAAAGCAGGAGTTTTACAACTATTTAGCCGAAAATGTCAGTCGAGAAGCCGCTGTTTGGCTGGAGCTTTACCTTGCTGGCAATTCTCAAGAAGCGATCGCCAGCGCCTTGAATTTGCAGATTAGGGAAGTCTATCGTCTGCGGGAAAAAGTCAGTTACCATGCGATTCGCGTTTTTGCCAGAAAAACGCAGCCAGAACTAATCGCCAGCTGGCTAAAAACCACCGCAGCGGGTAGAACATCTGAGCAACTTGTGCCGATGGGGATGAAAAGGCAGCCGAGTCAAGTTCGGGTAAAAGCGGGAATTTCTTGAAGATGTGAGTGGCTTTGTTTAAAGTTATCCTTATTCGTTTTTTAGCCGTTCAATCAGCTCACCCGGACTCGCCTCAATTGACTTTTATCAGCATCCCTATTCTACGCGAGGCAAGTATGAGAAAAATTTCAGAGTCGCTTTGCATAGTTGGGTGAAATAACGATGGGTACGGCATCGAGATACTGGCTGTTGATGAGAATTGATAGTTTCGGCAAGTGCCGAACTGAAGAAGTTGAGTCGGCAAAAGCCTTTTTCTTGACTCAATTTTCCGGACTCGCTGACCGAGAGGATATGCCAGACTGGGAAATTCAACGCCAACTCATGCAGTGGTTCCAGAACGATGACACTCGCCGCCAGATGGCTGAGATGTGTCTGCGCTGCTTTATCTCTAACCAAATTCAAGAATTTTGCTTAGAACTAGAGCAGAAGTTTGGCAAAAACCATGACTTCACCAGTATCGATCTGTTGCCGTTGGTACTCGATAGCACTTTTCGTTCTCCGCGTCAGGAGACGGATGAAAGTCGGACAAACTATCTATCTGTAACCGCTCGAATTTTGCAAACCTTTGACCCGGATAAGAGTAAATTATCGACTTGGACGGTCAGGATGGTAAAGAGCGATCGCTTCCTCAAACGATTCTTACTCGAACACAGAATTGAGCAAGTTACTGACTGGATGATTCTTAGTTACATGAACCCCGGACGGTTGCAGCGAGTTTTATTAGAGTTTGATCGGACACCAGCAGAAATCAACCAAGCGCTTCAGCTACTTGATAGCTACCACCAGATTTATCGCACCCAACTTTTGCAGCACCGCAAAGCTGGAGAGAAAAGCCGATATCCAGACCCAACCGCCTTACAATTGCGTCAAATGGCTGAACAATTGTCAGCTACTCGGACAATATTTCCCGAACAAATCTTAAGAGAATTGCAAGAACTCGCTCAGTTACTTAGAGCCGGACGCCTTCGTACTCGGAAAGGTTTAACGTCTTTGGATACCGGAAATCCTGCGGAAAGAAATAGAGCATTTAGTGAGGATGATTCTAATGAGCAATCAGAGTTCTTAGCAGGCTATCACCAACAATTTAATACCTGTTTAGCTCAGTCTGTTAAGCAGGTAATTCAAGCTCGCTTTACCTATTTGCAATCCCAGAAAAATCAGAAAGCGCCAAACTTCCTCAAGGCACTTCATTTATTTCACTGTCAGGGAGTTCCCATGAAAGAAATTGCTCCCCAACTCGGTTTGAAAGACCAGCCTCAAGTGAGCCGCCTGCTGGAACTCAAAAACTTACGCAGCGATATCGGACGCCGAACGTTATTGTGCTTGCGAACTTGCGTTTTAAAGTTAGCTCAATGTTACATTGATCCCGTGCAACTCCAAGATTTGGAGTCAAAAGTCCAATTTATTTTAGATAAAGAGATTTCTACGGAGATTGAGAAGGCGAAAAAAGAATCTCACATCGGACACAACCGAGTTATGAACAGTCAACTAGCTGCAACTATTTGTAAATATCTTAATAGCAAGAAAGAAGAACGAGCATGAATTACTTAACATTGACGGATGATTGGGTCGAATTTGAAGAATTGACAGAAACAATTTCCTTAGAACCAGAGCAGCTTGACCAAGCTGTAGAATTGAGTAGGCAAGTAGGTAATGAAGATCGAAAATGGCAAATTTATCTTCAAGCTTTAAGTTTATTGAGTTTTGAGGAATGGCTCCGGAAACGAGAACCGGAAATTTCCCTAGATAGAGAATACTCTTCAGTTTTGCAACCCCAGTATGCCAATGCGATTGATGCAGTTTTTAATTTGAGAGTCGGAGAATTTAAAGTTTGTCTAATTCCTACTATCACCTTAACCGATAAAGAAGTGACTATCCCCAGAGCGGCAGTAGATTTACCAGAATTTATGGCTCATTTTTATGTAGTTATTGGCATTGAGGAAGAGTTGGAAGTTGCAGCAATTAGAGGTTTTTTGCGTCACGATCAACTGATGAATTATCAACCGCAATTACAACCGGAAGCTGATTGGACTTATCAGCTCCCACTCGCTTGGTTTAATCGCGAACCTAATGAACTGTTGCTTTATTTGCAATGTTTAGATCCATCAGCAATTCCTTTACCTGAAATCCCAACCAATCGTCAGGCTACCCTAGCTCGAATGCAGGGGACACTATTAACATTATTACCCCAACTGCGTAACCGTCCTTTGTGGCAAGTCTTGACGTGGGAGCAGGGAGCAGCAGTACTGACGACGCCAGATTTACTCAAATGGCTCTACCAGTCTCTAACGGAGAATACAGCAACCGTTACCAACCATCTATCAGAGTTGCTCCAAATTTTGACTCAGCAGGCGGTAAATGTCAGGAACTGGTTCCACAATCAAGTGGATGAAGTAAGGCAAGAAATGTCCTGGGAAGCCTTGCCAGCACCGTCCCCCTGGCGCGTAACTGAGCCAATGAGAGAGTTGCCAGCAGCATTCTCCCTCCGCAGAACCGAACAAAGCCCATCTCAAGAATTAGAAGAGATTCTCAGAGAAATTAGTCGCAATAATCAGTTAGAGATTCCAGCAAATGCGGGTTGTGCTTACCGAGACTTAACTCTAGGAAATCGGTTGCGGCTGTATGCTGTTACCTGGTCTCTCCCGGATGATAATGAATGGACGTTATTGCTGATATTAAGGGCGATTCCTGGTAATGAACCTCACGATAACATGACGTTGCGAGTGAGCGACCTGGTGGAGGTTTTGGCGGAAGATACACTGCAATCAGATGGGAATGATGACTATACTTTTACCCAGGTGGCGGGTACTTATCAGGATAAATTTCTAGCGACCATTACTTTAGCAACTGGAGAAGCCCAAACATTGCCACCGTTTGAATTTATTTTATGACTAACGACTCATCCAAAATCATCGGAAGCGGAGCAACTCCGACCTCCATAAAATCCAAAATCTAAAATTCAATGAGCGATAGAACAGTTTTTAAGCTTAGGGTTAAGCAAGTTGGTACCGTTTGCGACTTTGAGTTGTCTTGGGGTAAAGGACAGATACTCTCTGTAGAGCTGAATTATCCCCTCTCGTTGACCAGGAGTTACGAACAGTGGCAAAGCGCCTATCTCAACTACTATAGGCGGCTGCGAGGGCACAAGGTCATCAGCGGTAAAGGCACTCTGCCAGTTGACCGACATCAGGAACTGGTGAATGCAGAAGTTCAGCTATGGGATGAATTTCAGCACTGGTTGCTAAGTCCTGAATTAGTCAGTATTCGCCGCGAGATTGTCAAGGCGGCTCATAAACCGGAACATCAAACTGTTGAGGTGTTCCTGACTTGCACTCCTCTAGAACTGGCGCGATTACCGTGGGAAATTTGGGAAATTGGTACGGATTTGGGTGCTAGTCAACAAATACGCATTGCGCGCACTCCAGCCAATATTCTTAATGAACCCGTTTGTCCGATTCGGCGTAAAGCTAGGGTTTTAGCGATTTTAGGGGATGACACTGGCTTGAATTTGGAAGCTGACCGAGAAGCACTGCGATCGCTTCGTCATGTTGCAGATATCAAGTTGATTGGTTGGAAACGGAACCAGGGAAAAGCTGAACTGAATATCCCATATAGTATAGAGGCTCGCTTTTTTGATGCTGATGCACTCAAGATGGAGATCCAGAAAGCGATCGCATCTGAGCCAGGTTGGGATATATTATTTTTTGCCGGACACAGTAATGAAACTGTCCTGACGGGTGGAGAATTAGGCATTGCACCTCACACTTCAATCTCGATTCGGGAAATTGAAGAGTCACTCAAACAGGCGAAAAAACGGGGACTTCAATTTGCCATCTTCAACTCTTGTAGTGGCATGAATATTGCCGAATCTTTGATTAACTTGGGATTAAGCCAGGTAGTAGTGATGCGGGAGCCGATTCACAATCAGGTAGCGCAAGAATTTTTGGTGCAGTTTCTCGCCAGCTTGACCCAATACAAGGATGTTCATTCAGCTTTGCTGGAGGCAAGTCTATTTCTTAAACAACAGCAAAAGCATCTTTCCTACCCTTCTGCCTACCTAGTTCCCTCCCTATTTCGGCATCCAGAAGCCGAGCTATTTTGCATTAAACCTTTTGGTTTCTCTGACACTCTAAAACGCTGGTTGCCAACGACAAAAGAAGCTTGGTGGCTAGCCGCAATCCTGTTTTTGAGTTTATTACCACCCGTACAAAGCTTATTATTAGAACCGCGCATTTTACTTCAGGCTGCCTATCGCCAAGTCACCTTCCAAGTGCCAGCCAAAGGAAGTTCACCCGTGCGACTTATTCAAATTGATGAAGAATCACTGAAAGCTGATGCCGATAAAATTAAACAAATTCATCCTATCGATTATAGCTATTTAGCCGCACTACTGAATCGGCTTTCTGAATTAGAAGCTAAAACCGTTGGCATCGATTATATTTTAGATGATAAAAAACAACCGAATAACAGTCAAAAACTCAAGCAATCTGTACGTAATGCTGTTAGTCGAAATACTTGGTTTATCTTTAGTTCTGGAGAGGGAGAATTCACTCCTAGCTCAGGGGTGACTAAAGATATTGCCAACCTCAATTGGAGTTTGGAAGGGGATATCATGTTCTTCCCTTGGTATCTTGAACTTTTGCCAGCAAAACCCGAAAGTTCACAGATGTATCCTTTTGCTTACCTCTTAGCTATAGCGTATGCGTTGAATCAAGAATTACCTCCTAATTTACCGCAACCAAATTTGCAAAATCGCACAAATTTTAATTCCTCAGTTATTAACTTTTTAAATCAAATAAGCCAACCCAACCAGAAAATAGCTTTTTTGCAACGAGTTCGCCTTCATTCGCTTACCCGCTTTTCTCAAAATTTTAGTCAAGTATGGTTACATCCAATTATTGACTTTTCTATTCCCCCTGAATCTGCCTACCAACGCATTTCTGCCTGTAAGTTACTGGGAGATTGCCTAGGAAAAGGGGAGGTACCGGACACCTTTAAGAATGAAGTGGTATTGATTACTCCAGGTGGGTATAAAGGAGCAGGGTTGGAAGGGAAAAATGAAGATAATTATGTGATTCCTTTAGCTGTCGGTTTCTGGCGCGGTTGGGAGGAGGAAAATTTTCCCGGTGGTGAAGCTCATGCTTATATGCTCGATCATTTATTAACGCGGCGGTTGGTGATACCTATCCCCGATTTATGGGTGATTTTACTTTCTGGATTACTGGGTAAAAGTGTAACGCTGATGTTACAGGATAATCTTCATCAGCGGCAACGCTGGGTGATAAAGTTAGGAGCAGTTACAAGCGTTTATATCATTGCTTCATTGCAAATATATATATCGGTAGCGATGTTATTACCTTGGTTTTTACCAACAGTTTTGTTTTGGAATTATATTCGTTTATCATTCAGGAGAAAGTCTCATGGCTAATTTTAAACGAGTCAAGTCTATTTTGTTAATATCTGCCTTAATTACAACTTTTTTCTCAGTCCCGATACAAGCGGCAAATAGACAACAGCCGCATCCTTTACTAACCCAAAGTAATGATACATATCTAGCTTTATCGTGGGGTGATATCTGGAAGAAATTACGTCGCAAAAAGAAAGGAGGGGGTAGTCGAGGAGGAGCGATTTGCGCGATCGCTCCTGGGAAACTGGTAGACTCAGATTCGCTTTATTCAAAGCAAGGGGAAATCCTAGAGATTTGGAGCGATCGCCCTATGTTTCTCTGGAATATCCCAGAAGGAACGGTAAAGCGAATTGAGCTATCTCTTCAGGGAAATCAGGGAATATTGTGGGATCGACCAATTGAAGGAGAGACGAGGGCGGTCTATGATGGGAAACCATTGCAACCTGGACAATCTTATGTATGGAAGTTGTCTGCTTCAGCGCCGTACCCAATTGAAAGCAGCGTTGTGTTTCAAGTGATGGAACCGGAAAGACGCGATCGCATTTCAGCCGAATTGATTGCACTGGAGGAGCGATTCAAAGGAGCATCAGGGGAGACAATTGCGCTGGAGAAAGCGAACTACTTCACCGAACGCGAACTCTGGTCAGATGCGATCTTGGAACTCTATTCGGTGCCAAATCCCTCGGCGGAATTAATGGATGCGATCGCGCTTCTTCAAGCTCATAATTTCTGTGCAGAAGATGAGCCAAAAGATTCTGCATCTCGATAGGCTACGGTTTCTGTTTTTGCATAAGTTCCTCTTGCTCAAAGATATATGCGATATATGCAAGCGGGTAATCGTCTTATATGCTGCGGTTGGACTCTTAAGGCTATGCGATTGAAAAGATTTTTCTGGATTACACCTACCACTGTACTCCTCATTGGCTCGCAGACTTTTCGGGTTAATTTCCCTGTGCCATTAGCGGCATATCCTGTAGTGGCTCAAACTTCAGATGCCCGTAAAGCGGAAGCTAAGCGACTGTTTCTGCAAGGTGGTCAGCAAATTGGGAACAGTCAATTTCAAGCTGCCATACAATCTTTGCAACAAGCATTGAGTATCTATCGGGAAATTAAAGACCGTTTAGGCGAGGGATGGACGCTGCGCCAGATCGGTTATGCCTACAAGTCTCTAAAAGATTACCCTAAAGCAATTGATTACTACCAGCAGTCTTTGGTAGTTGCGCTGGAAATTGAAGACTTTGGGCTAGAAGCGATGGTGCGCTCCAGCATAGAAGTGGCGCAAAGTGAGAGTAATCCTCGCATAGCAGAAGCAGACCGCCTTCGGAACCAAGGTCGGCAGCAGTATCAGACCAATCAATTTGAAGCTGCTTTACAATCTTGGCAACAAGCACTGAATATTTACCGGGAGACAAAAGAACGTCAAGGCGAAGGATTGATGTTGCGCGATCTCGGTAATGCTTACGATTCTCTGGAAGACTACCCGAAAGCGATTGAGTATCACCAGCAGTATTTGGCAGTTGCCAGGGAAATAAAAGACCGTCTAAGCGAGGGATTTGCGCTGTTGTATCTCAATAATAGTTACGCTAACCAAGGCATTCAGCAATTTGAGAACAGCCAATTTGAAGCAGCTATACAGTCTTGGCAACAGGCACTGAGTATCGACCAGGAGATAGAAAATGGTCAAGACAAGGGATGCATACCACAAAATCTCGGTCTTGCTGCCGCCCTTATTGGGAAAGGTGAGGGATGGATACTAGGAAATATTGGTGCTGCCTACCTTAAGTTGGGAGACTCCGCTAAAGCGATTGAGTACTTCCAGCAGACCTTGCCAATTGCACGCGCCAACGGAGACCCTCAAAGCGAGGGTCAGGTACTAGGAAATCTTGGTAGTGCCTACCTGAATTTGGGGGACTATCCGAAAGTAATTGAGTACTCCCAACAGAGCTTGGCAATTGCACGCCAAATTAAAGACCCCCAAATTGAGGGAAGGGCACTGTTAAATCTTGGTGCTGCCTACATTAGTTTGGGAGATTACCCAAAAGGGATTGAGTACTCCCAGCATAGCTTGCCAATTGCACGCCAAATCCAAGACCCTCAAAGCGAGGGTCAGGTATTAGGAAATCTTGGTTTTGCCTATCTTAACCAGGGAGACTACCCGAAAGCGATTGAGTACTTCCAGCAGCACTTGGTAATTGCACGCCAAATTCAAGACCCTCAAGGCGAGGGGAGGGCACTGTTAAATCTTGGTGATGCCTACCGTAATTTGGGAGACTACACTAAAGCAATTGAGTACTCCCAACAGAGCTTGGCAATTGCACGCCAAATTCAAGACCCTCAAATTGAGGGAAGGGCACTCGGAGGTATTGGTCTTGCCTACCTGAACCTAGGAGACTACCCGAAAGCAATTGAGTACTCTCAGCAGCACTTGGCAATTGCACGCTCAATTCAAGAGCGTAAAAGTGAGGGTGTAGCACTGGGAAATCTCGGTGCTGCTTACCTAAACTTAGGAGACTACCCAAAAGCAATTGATTACTTCCAGCAGCACTTGGCAATTGCACGCGCCATTCTAGACCGTCAAGGTGAGGGTGTAGCACTGGGAAATCTCGGCGCTGCTTACAGCAAGCTGCAAGACTACCCGAAAGCGATTGAGTACCAACAGCAGGTTTTGGCAATTGCACGCTCAATTCAAGACCGTCAAGGTGAGGGTATAGCACTGGGAAATATCGGTGTTGCTTACAGTGAGCTGGGAGACTACCCCAAAGCGACTGAGTACTTTCAGCAGATTGTGGCAATTGCACGCTCAATTCAAGACCGTCAAACCGAGGGTGTAGCACTGAACAATTTAGGCTATGCTCTCTACAAACAGGGCAATCTCGCTTTAGCAGAAAGTAACCTCATTGAGGGAATAAAAGTTCTGGAATCTCTACGAAGTGGATTAAAAGATAACGAGAAAATATCTATTTTTGAGACGCAGCGTAACATTTATGTAAATTTACAAGAAGTCCTCATTACTCAAAATAAAACTAATGCAGCGCTAGAAATTGCTGAAAGAGGACGTGCTAGGGCGTTTGTGGAGTTGTTAGCTTCTCGCATCAGCAGCGAGACTGAAACTAAAAGCGAAACCCTCACCATTAACCAACTTAAACAAATCGCCAAAAAACAAAAAGCAACTCTTGTTGAATATTCAATAATTAATGAAAAATTCAAAATCCAAGGCAAGCAGGAATTGCGTAATTCAAAACTCTATATCTGGGTCATAAAACCCACAGGTGAAGTAACTTTCCGCAAAGCAGACCTAAAGCCACTGTGGCAGCAACAAAATACTTCTCTGGAAAAACTTGTTACCACAACCCGCGACTCCATTGGAGTAGACGACCGTAGCATTTTTGTCGCCGAAGTTCAGCATCCTGTTAATGAAGAGGAACAAACCAAAAGCTTACAGCAGCTCCATCAACTGCTAATCGTACCTATTGCCGACCTTCTCCCCACTGACCCGAATCAGCGTGTAATTTTTGTCCCGCAAGAAGAACTATTCTTAGTACCTTTCCCCGCACTGCAAGAGCAAGATGGCAAATACTTGATTGAAAAACACACGATTTTGACCGCACCTTCAATTCAAGTACTAGAACTAACCCGCCAGCAAAGGGAAAAGGTGAAGCAATCTGCTGTCAAAGATGCCATAGTCGTAGGTAATCCCACCATGCCCAGCGTACCGCCTAAAATAGGGGAGAAACCGCAACAACTAGCTTCCTTAAAAGGAGCAAAACGAGAAGCTGAAACTATTGCTCCTTTGCTGAACACCAAAGCGCTCACGGGTAATGAAGCCACCAAAGCCGCCGTTTTAGCACGAATATCCGGGGCTAAAATTGTACATTTCGCCACTCACGGCTTATTCGATGACTTCCAGGGTTTGCAAAGTGCGGTAGCACTCGCACCCACCAGCAGTGATCGCGGCTTACTCACCGCCGAAGAAATCCTCAACCTGAAACTAAATGCAGATTTGGTTGTCCTGAGTGCTTGTAACACAGGTAGAGGACGCATCACAGGTGATGGTGTAATTGGATTATCCCGCTCTTTGTTTATAGCAGGTACTCCTAGCGTCCTTGTCTCCCTGTGGTCTGTCCCCGATGCTCCTACGGCTGAATTAATGACCGAGTTTTATACTAATCTTTACCAAAAGAAACTTGATAAAGCCCAATCCTTGCGCCAAGCGATGCTCAAAATGATGGAAACACACCGCGACAATCCTAGAGCATGGGCAGCTTTTACCTTAATTGGAGAAACTGAGTAGGAGCATCCGTTGAGTAATCAGAATTTACGTGTAGGGAGAAGCATACCCTTTGGGAAGGGTATACTTCTCCCCTACTTAAATATTCCCAAATAGGATACTAGGAGAAATTAGTAATGTCCCATATTTCTCGCCGTCATTTTTTACAATTCGCTGGCTCAACTATAACCACCTTGGCATTGAGCCAGTTAGATATTATCAACAAGGGAAATCGCTACGCTCAAGTTCTGGCGCAAAATACCCCGCGCAAGCTCGCTCTTTTAGTGGGAATTAATGATTATCCAACCAACGATCGCTTTCTCGGAAACCTGGAAGGATGCGTTACAGATGTCGCTTTGCAAGAAGAACTCTTAGTTCATCGTTTTGGTTTTAATCCCAGTGATATTGTCAAGTTGACGAGCAATCAATCGCCTGACAAACAGCCGACTCGCAACAATATTTTGACAGCGTTTGAAGAACACTTAATTAAACAAGCTAAACCTGGAGATGTGGTGGTTTTCCATTTTTCCGGTCACGGTTCTCGATTGCGCGACCCGAATCCCATCCAAGGTTGTGCCAATCGGGTATTCAATGATGAATTTAATAGCACTTTAGTTGTTGCCGATCAAGGGCAAAAAGATTTCGCACCAGACATCATGGGGCGCACTTTGTTTCTGTTGATGTCGGCTTTAAACACAGAAAATGTTACGGTCGTGCTAGATAGTTGTTACTCTGGCGGCGGTACTCGTGGTAACTTTCGAGTGCGTTCCGTACCCGGTGATAAACTCAATCCTAGTCCTGAAGAAATCGCTTATCAAAAACGCTGGATGGAACGGCTACAAATGTCCGAAGCCGAACTCGCTCGTCGGCGCTGTGCAGGTGTCGCTAAAGGGGTTATTTTGGCTTCCGCTCAACGAGAGGAAGAAGCCTTAGATGCCGAGTTCGATGGCTTTTCTGCTGGTGCGTTTACTTATCTGATGACGCAGTATCTCTGGCAAAAAACCGATACGGTGGGAAGCGCGATCGCTCAAATCACTACTGGCATAAAATCGCTTTCTAGTCAAGTACCTTTAGCAGATGGCGACCCGAAAAAACCAGTTTATTTCATCAATAAACAAGTCCCTCCGACTGATGCCGTAATTACCAAAGTAGAAGGCGACAAGGCAACTTTGTGGTTGGGAGGAGTAGATTCTAAAAGTCTAGAAGCTTTCCAACCCGGTGCCACATTCGCAATTGTCGATGACAAAGGGCAAACATCAGGAAAATTAGAATTGGTATCTCCCCGTAGCGGCTTAAGGGGAGAAGCGAAGCTGGTAGAGAGAGCCAATGCGTCTTTAAAACCAGGGATGCTGCTGCAAGAATCAAGTCGGGTTGTGCCAGCGAATTTGAAGTTAAGCATTGGTCTCGATCCGTCTTTAGGAGGAGAGACGAACGCGGCTAAACAGGAACTCTCCGCGATTAATCGCATTGAAGCGGTGCCTGCACAACCGGGAAACGTCCCCTATCCGGGAGGGGTGCAGTACATCTTCAGTCGGATGACGGCAGATTATCAGCAAAAACTGCAAAAGCAAGTGGCAAATCTTCCATCTATCGACAGTATTGGTTTATTTACCCAAGGACTGGAACTGGTGCCGAAATCTTTTGGCGAACCGGGGGAAACGGTAACGACAGCGGTTAAGCGTCTGGAAGCTAAACTCAAATCTCTGCTAGCAGTTCGGATTATTAAAAAGACTTTGAATGCCGATTCCTCGGAGCTTTCTGTAGAAGTTTCGATGAACTTGGTAGAACAACCCAATCAAACCCTTGCTAGAACTTTCACAGGTCGAGGTAGGAATACTCGTCGGGAGTCGGAACAAACTTATGCTAATAAGTTACCAGTGAACCAACTATTTCAGTTTCGAGTTACCAATCACGAGTCTAGCGACCTCTATCTGACGACTCTACTGATTGACTCTAGTGGGGGATTAGTGGTGGTGTTTCCCTATCAGTGGCCTGCGTCAAATGAGACGATGAAATTACGACCCAATCAAACGCAACTGATTGGCGACCCGCAACAACTGAAATTGAGAGCGATCGCAACAGGAACAGGGGAAGCGCTGGTAATTGTCAGCCGTGAGCCTCTAGAAAGAGCTGTCAAGACATTAGTATCCCTTGCAGGGGAACAAGATGTCAGATCGGGGCCGGTGGAGCTGAAAGAACCTGTTGAGGTGATGGGCGATTTACTTAACGATCTGAGTGGCGAACGGGGTGGCATTGTTGCAGAAGCCATACCCATGAACACTTCAGAGATGGCTACTTTGTCAATCTCCTTTGAGGTAAGCGCTTAGCGACTCACGGATTTAAAGGGAAAGAAAAAAGCATCTGAAGCGGCTGTTGAGCAATTTCATCCTCAACTGAGCCAAGGAAATTGTCAAAATATTTACGAACAGCGCACTCTTCGGAATCTTCGGGAAGAAGTTGAGTGAATTTTTACATAACCTCCCCAACATGGGAGATATATATAAGCAGTTCGCTAACCCATTGATAGAGAATTCTGCTATGTATCCTCATCTGCGTCGCCTTAGCGTTGTTACTGCAACCTTGCTCATCTCGTTGAGTTGTCCGTTACAAGTGGTGGGGCTTACTTCGGGAAGCAATGCGGTTTTGGCGCAGGCGCAGACAACAGAACAACGCGATGATGAGGCGTTACGGCTGTATCAATTAGGTATTCAGCAGTTAAATAAAGGACTGTTTCGAGAGGCGTTAGAGACGTTTGAGCAGATTTTAATCACTTTTAAAGCAATTGGCGATCGCCAGGGAGAAGGGACAATCCTCCACAATATTGGGTTCGCTTACGCCAACTTGGGACAGTACCCACAAGCGTTGAAGTATCTTCAACAAGCTTTAGCAATTGCTCAAGAAATTAGTGACAAGGTAACAGAAGGTAAGACACTCAATGGTATTGGGCAAGTTTACAACTCCCTGGGAGAGTACCGACAAGCATTGGAGTCTTATCAAAAAGCCTTAGCGATTACTAAAAAAATTGGTGACAAGACAACAGAAGGTATGACGCTCACCAATATGGGGGTAGTTTATGACAACCTAGGGCAGTACCCACAAGCCTTGGAGTCTTATCAGCAAGCCTTAGCGATTGTCCAAGAAATTGGTAACAGGATAGTAGTGTATGACAGCCTGCGACAGTACCCACAAGCCTTGGAGCCTTATCAACAAGCCTTAGCGATTGCTCAAGAAATTGTTAACAAGGTAACAGCAGGGACAATCCTCAACAATATGGGGGTGGTTTATGGTCGCCTAGGACAGGACTCTCAAGCCTTGAAGTCTTATCAACAAGCCTTAGCGATTGTCCAAGAAATTGGTAACAAGGTGGGAGAAGGGACAACCCTCAACAATATTGGAGAAGTTTACCGCAACCAGGGACAGTACCCGCAAGCGTTGAAGTATTTTCAACAAGCTTTAGCCATTCGCACTGAAATTGGTAATCAGGCACAAGAAGGGACGACGCTCAACAATATGGGGGTCGTTAACCACAACCTGGGACAGTACCCACAAGCCTTGAAGTATTTTCAACAAGCTTTAGCAATTGCTCAAGAAATGAGTGACAAGGCAGCAGAAGGGACGGCACTCCACAATATTGGGGCAGCTTATGACAAGCTGGGACAGTACCCGCAAGCGTTGGATAATTATCAACAAGCTTTAGCCATTCGCGCTGAAATTGGTGATAAAGCCGGGGAAGGTGCGACGCTCAACAATATTGGGGGAGTTTACAATACTCAAGGTAAATATTCTCAAGCCGAAACTACTTTATTCGCAGCTATTGAGATTCTGGAATCTCTACGAGCGCGACAATTAAAAGATGACCAAAAAATCTCTTTTTTTGAACAACAATCTGGTTCTTATAGCTTTCTGCAACAAGCCTTGGTTGCTCAAAATAAATTTGACAAAGCACTCTTAATTGCCGAGCGCAGTCGCGGTCGTGCTTTGGTAGAGTTATTAGATTCCAAATTAGCAGAAAACCCTAGCAATCTACCTGATATAAAACCTCCAACGATTCAAGAAATTAAGCAAGTGGCTTCTAAACAAAACGCAACACTCGTTCAGTATTCGATTGTTTATGAAGCCTTCAAAATAAAAGATCATAGAGAATGGCAACAAAAACTCTACATTTGGATAATTAAACCCACAGGTAAAATTGCTTTTAAGAAAGTAGACCTTAAATCTCTGAATCAATCCTTATTAGTTCTCGTTACCAACAGTCGTGATGATATCGGTGTTAGAGGTCGCAATATCTTTGACGTAACTGTTGTTAACTCCCAACCCGAAAACTCAACCAAAAAGTTACAACAACTTTATAAACTACTCATCGAACCGATTGCAGACTTGCTACCCACTGACCCGAATGAGCGAGTCATCTTTATCCCGCAAGCATCGCTGTTTCTCGTCCCCTTCCCCGCACTGCAAGATGAGCAAGGCAAATACTTAATTGAAAAGCATACCATTCTCACTGCGCCTGCCATTCAAGTTTTAGACTTAACCCATAAGCAGAAGCACAAGGGTCAAAGAGCAGCCAAGGATGTGCTGGTAGTAGGCAATCCTACCATGCCTAAAATTAAAATTGGGAAATTGGAGGCAAACTTAGAGCCTCTTCCTGGTGCGGAAAAAGAAGCGATGCAAATTGCTAAATTATTCAACACTGAAGCGCTGATAGGTAGTAGAGCAACCAAAACAATAGTGATGCAGAAAATGCAGAAAGCTCGCATCATTCATCTGGCTACCCACGGCTTACTTCATGATTTTAAAGGCTTCGGTGTACCGGGAGCGATCGCGCTTGCTCCTTCTGGTACACCTGACAACGTAGTTGATGGTTTACTTACCGCAGGCGAAATCTTCGACATGAAACTAAGCGCCGATTTAGTGGTTCTCAGCGCTTGCGACACGGGACGCGGAGACATTACAGGCGATGGTGTGGTTGGCTTATCTCGCTCTTTAATTTCTGCGGGAGTCCCCAGCGTCATGGTATCGCTGTGGGCAGTTAATGATAATTCTACTGCCTTTTTGATGACTGAATTTTACCGCAATTTGCACCAAAATCCTGACAAAGCTGTTGCTTTACGTCAAGCGATGTTGACAGCAATGAAACAATATCCCAATCCTAAACAATGGGCGGCTTTTACCCTCATTGGTGAGGCTGAGTAAGTTTTTACATACATTGCAGGAGCAATAATTCCCTATGCTAGGAGAAGAACAGATACTGCGCGATCGCTATCACATTCAATGCCAATTGGGGCACAATGCTGGACGGCGTACCCTACTCGCTCAGGATTTACAAACCCAGGAACTTGTTGTACTTAAGATTCTCACTTTTAACAGTGACTTCCGTTGGGAAGATTTGAAACTGTTTGAACGAGAAGCCGAAACACTCAAATCTTTATCGCATCCGGCAATTCCTCGCTATCTCGATTCCTTTGAATTGCACTTACCCGATCGTCAGGGATTTGTACTCGTGCAAACTTACATTCCTGCAACTTCCTTGGAGGAATGGATTAAACGGGGACGGACATTTAGCGAAGAAGAGGTAACACAAATCGCAAAAGCATTACTGAATGTATTGAGCTACTTGCACTCTAGCAATCCTCCGGTGATTCATCGGGATATTAAGCCAAGCAATATTTTATTAACTAGCGATCGCTCTGCTCATCAGGTTGGAGATATCTACTTGGTTGATTTTGGTTCTGTGCAAACGGCTGTCCGAGAAATCGGGACGATGACGATTGTTGGAACCTATGGTTATATGCCTCCCGAACAATTTAGCGGACGTGCTTTTCCAGCTTCCGATCTCTATAGTTTGGGAGCAACATTAATCTATTTGGTGACAGGAACACAACCCGCTGATTTGCTACAAGAAGATTTGCTTCTCCAGTTTGAACCCGTGACGCATTTGGCTCCCAGCTTTGTGCAATGGCTCAAGCAAATGACGCATCCCAACCGCAAGCAGCGATTTAGTTCAGCTCAAGCAGCTCTCGCTACATTGGAGCAGCCTTCTCTTCTGCAACTCCAATCTGTTGATTCATCGACTACATCAACTCCTCTAACCCTGCAAAAACCTCATGACAGTAAAGTTTCTCTTCGCAAGAATGCAGAAACTCTAGAGATATACCTACCTCCAGAAAATACTACAGGAGCGATAGGTTGTTCATCTCTCTTTAGCTGCTGTTTGACTATCTTTTCGCTAATTCTGTTATATTCCTCTTTGCTAAATGCTGGCGGGTTCTTCATCGTGATGAGCTTAGTGTTTTTGGGGTGCGGTATTTCCAGTCTGTGGCAAACTTTTTTCGCCATCAAGGTAAACACGTACATCTATATTGATCAAAAGTCGATAACTGTAACTCAAATAGCGTGGGGAATACGGCGACTGGTTTTTCGGGCAAGTCGCCGTAACCTCTATAAATTGACTTACCTTAAGCGCCTCTATCGTCGAGATACTGAAGCGGGCATTATGGAGGTACCACCAGAGTTAAAAATTTGGGCTACAGATGAGGTCAATTACACAGACGCCAGCTCTAGCTATCGCATCGGGCAATCATTGAGTACGGACAGCGAAACTCGCTTCTATGGCTATCTGACAACACAAGAACTTGATTGGTTGGCGCAAGAATTAAGTAATTGGTTGGAGATACCGATTACAAGAGAATAAGGGCAAAAAGTTTTTTAAAATCCTGCAAGTTACATAGTTTGTGCCAGCTTTCATATATAGCAATTCTAAATGATTCGCTAAAGTGAGATTCCCGACAACTCTTACGAAGTCGGGAATCTGATTATAAGAGTAATTTACTACGCTGACTACCTGACAATAATTGCCCAAAGACTAACGAAAAGAGCGATCGCGCCCAGATGTTGAGGCAACAGCACCCGGAAAGATTGACGAGCAATTTTTTGGGTTATTAGCATCGTCAACAGTAGTGAGAAAATTAGCGTTGTGCCTTGCAAAAACTCAATCACAGCGGGGTGTGCGACCAACACGGGCAACCCTTCACCGCTAAAACTGAAAGTCGCCATTGTTAGCGGCAAAATGCGTCCCGCTTCCCCTAAACCCAGCCGCAAATAGTGAGCTAAATTTGCCCCCAACACGAGCGGCAAATATCCATAAGCCAACTCTACAAACGAACGAGGCTTTAGGGAACCCTTAAATAGTTTGATGGCGCTATAAGCTAAAAACGGCACAGCAGCAGGGACGATTAAAGCTGCCAGGGAAAATCCGAAATGTTGCCAAAATTGGGTTAAATCTAAGTTCAAGCCCAAAGTTGATTGCAATTCCGGCAATCGATGGAGATAGACACCGTTCAATAGCAACAGTAACAGCGCCACTTCATAATCGTGGGGAACATGAGTTGTCCACAATTCAATCCCAGGGGGACGCAAATTTAGCTCAACCGAACGGTGCGGACAAGCTTTGAGACAAGTCATGCACAAAACGCAGTCTTTGTTATCTTCCAACTGAGCAGGATGAGAGTACAACGGACAGCCGCCGGTTTCTAAGCCTTCCCCTTTTTGAGGGCCACCTTTGTAGCATTGATAGGTGGTGCATTCCGCCGAACAAGTACCCTGTTGCGCTCTGAGTTCAGTCATTGACAGCTTGGCAAAAAGTCCATTCATCCCCCCAATTGGACATAAATACCGACACCAAAACCGCCGTTCAAAAATTGCGGAGAAAATCATCGCCCCAGCAGTAATTAATAACAGCAAACAAGCGGAGAGATAGGCAGTATCTTCTAAATCCCAGAGTTCTTCCCACAGATAAATGAGGACAAATAGCCCGAACAAAAACCATCCGCCCCACTTCTCCGCAGATTGCCTAGGCCAACGCTTCAGCGATCGCCCTGGAAAGAGCCACTGAGAAAGTTTTTGGGTGACTTCCCCATAAATCATAAAGGGACAAACAGCGCACCACAGGCGTCCGACAAAGGGAAAACCGATCAATATCAAAGGCCACCACCACGCCCAAAATAGGTTTAGAGCTACATTTTCGGAGCGACGCTGGGGACCCAAAAATAATAGTGCGACGACAATCGCAAAAGCACCCAAAGTAAAGCCGTAGTTAATCCGGTCGGGCCACCAGGGACTGCGGAGAAATCGCCGCAAGTCGGGATAGGCATTTAAAAGATTGACGCGAAATCGCTTTTTATGAGTCTCGACAGACCAGAATACTTCTTCGGTGAGCAGATTCACACCGGCACATTGAACGAGTGCCCGTTCTACGAGACTTTGCAATTCTTTCAGGTTGCCGGGGAAATCATACGCTTGTAAGCGGCGTATAGCTTCTGGAGCGACTTTGGGTTTGCGAGTCCCCTTGGCTCGACAGAACAGGCGAATGTAGTATTCTACCTGGTCTTCGATGTCCGCTTTTCGCACCCGCAGCGGCGGCACTTTAATTAAATGACCGACTTGGCGCTCAATAGTGGGCAGGTGTTTTTCCGCAATCATCATAATGCGGGCTTGACACGAGCGGCTTGGCGCTTGTCGATCTTCCGGACGGCTGAGGGGGGTGTAGGTGTTGGTTTCTAACAATTGAGCCAGCTTAGGCGTTAACTCTGGGGGGAGTTCTTGGATGTTGTTGAAGACTAAGGTGCCTGTCCCTAGGGATTCAATTAGCCCTGGTTTGCCACTGACACGACCAAATAGTTCTGCACCACTTGCTTGCAGCGTACTACAGTCTACTTTAACGATCGGTTCGTGCCGATAGGAAGATCCGAAGTGAATCAGAGCGGCGGTATTGTCTTTTTCTAGTCCCGGTTCCCCGAAAATCAAGACTGGACGCCGATCCTCAGCCGCCTCTTTGATTTGCTGCCGCAGCCGCACTGCATAGCGGCTTTTTCCCACTACCCCGCGTTTTGCCTTTGCTACCAGATAAGGGCGCAAGGCGGTTTGACGCTCTTGTTGGTAGTTCAGTTGAGAAGATAGTTGAGCGAGTTCTTGAGCCAACTGCTGGGAGAACGCTTGGGTAATTTCGGGATATTGGGCGACTATTTGCCGAAATTGCGCTGCGGGAATAAACCACAGCGTGCATTCGCTGAGTGTCTTGATAGTTCTTTGAGCCTGCTGGTCTAACAGTAGCTCTTGTAAGTGAATGGTGGCTCCGGGAAGAAAACTAATCACCCAGGCTAAACCTGTTTGGTTGGTGCGGTCGCCTTCTAGTTGCCCTTGTTTGAGAATATAGAGTCCTTCGGGGGGCGTTTCCTCCACCACTAAGGTTGTTTGCACTGGTACGACTTTTTCTTCGACGACTTGCGCGATCGCTTCTAATACTTCTGCCGATAGTACACCCAGTGCTGTTCTCTCTTGTAGCCATGTCACCGCGTCTTTTGATGTCATGGTTGCCTTAAAAATAAATTTCGCTTTACATTTTAGCCATTTTTCATAAAAAATATTAATTAATTAAGTTGATTGCCAAGATTAAAAAAACCGAGATGATCGAGCTTGTCAATCTGTGGGTTCCCTTAGCCTTATTGGGTTTGATAATCTTAGCGGCAATTTTCTTTAGCCGCAGCAGTAGCTAATGAAAATCATTCGGGATCGGAGAAGTTCGGAGGTTCTACAGGGGTTGATGGAGTGTCAGTCACCATAACCTTCGTAGCTGCTTCACCAGCAATTCCTTGGGTTTGTGTGGAAGGACGGCGGCGGGTTCGCTTATAAGCAGCCCTCTCAGCTTTTTCACGCTCGTAGGCAATCAACCTGCCATAATACTCGTGCTTGCTCAAATTCATCGACAAGAAAATGTGCTGGCGAGTATTGCCAAAACCTTTGCGGCTAAAAAACTTCACGGCTGGGATATTTACGGGATCGGTATCCACCAGCATGAACCGCACCCCGTCTTCAATCATCCGTTCTACCAGCTTGTCAACTAGCTTGTCCCCGACGCCTCGACGCTGAAAATTAGGATTAACACCCAGCCAAATAATGTATCCATAAGTCCAGGATGCCTTGCTGATAACGGTTCCCAAAATGAACCCTGCCAGTTGTTCGTCGATTTCAGCAACCAGACAGTATTCTGGATCGGTGTTGTAAAGCCCAATCACCTCCCATTCATCCCAGGTTCGATATAAATAAGGGTACAAATTGCTAGTAAATACAGCTTCTCCCAAGTGGTAAACTGGGGCAAGATCGTCAATTTCTAGGTCGCGGATATAGATAGAAGAGTAGTTGGATGCAGGATCGTTTTTATCAGGATTTGTCATAACTTTTAATTTTTTATTTCTTTACAGAGAAACTTCCTGAATATTAGCTAAGTTGGGTAGCCAATCTTGATGAGAGAAATTTTCTTCACTGGTGCGATGCGAAGCATTTGCTAAGTGGCGATCGCGCTGACACCGAACCGCAAAGTTACAGTCAGGGCAACGATTAGCGGTTTCTGGAACTTGAGGAAAATCTTCTCCTTGTTGATAACGTTGCAAATAATCGGTTAGCTGCGTCAACAATCCCGTTAAATCCCTTTTTGTTTGCTCGTGTTGAGCAACATTGTAAGTAAAATTGAGGCTTTGTGGTTGAGGTTGAGACTGGACAAACCAGTAAGTCATAGAAATTTGGTCTGGCAAATAATCGCTAGTTTCCGCCAAAACATAAAGATATAAACGAGTCTGCCAATCTTTTTCTAACCAACGCCGATTTTTTGGTTGAGGATAAGTTTTCCAATCCAAAATTTGAGCAGATTGCGTG
Organism: Coleofasciculus sp. H7-1; assembly: GCF_057473865.1. Lineage (NCBI taxonomy): Bacteria > Bacillati > Cyanobacteriota > Cyanophyceae > Coleofasciculales > Coleofasciculaceae > Coleofasciculus > Coleofasciculus sp. H7-1. Next base: position 17,482 of record NZ_JBYCCT010000022.1, on the reverse strand, counting down.
TCTTCAATTAACAAATCATAGATAACAGTCAGTAAATATCCCTGAAAATTCAGCGTGCGACAATGTTCGCTTTGGCGGAATGTTTTCGGGTTGGACATCAAAATTTCTGGTGCGACATTCACCAAAGCCGTTACCCAACGATGCAGTTGGGCATCCTCCTGCACCAGAGATTCTACCGGCAATCCCAGTTCTCGCTGCTGCATCAATAAGTGAAAGCGGCTGCCCCAATTTTGCCGTTCTAGTTGTTCTGGATTAGTGGGTGAACTCAGTTTATCTAAGTAGATTTGTTGAAACTTTCGGGGACAATTTTGTAACAGATTCAGTTGTCCTTGCGACAAGCGGAACAAAATTTCTTGTGTTGGTTCCATTTGATTAATTTTTAATGTCTAAAAACTTTCACTTGGGCGACTATTCTTTATTCATAGCAATCCTAAGTAACTATTAAAATTCTCTTTCTTCCTCTCTCTTTCTTGGCGTCCTCTGCGTTCTTGGCGGTTCGTAAAAAAAGGATTGCTATATCCCTCTTTTGCAGGTATTTCTCTGACTAATAGCTAAGGATAATTACCCTTAGCTATTAGCCATTACCCTAAGCTTTTGTTAACACAAACACACTACCTTCATTGCCTCGCCCTATTCGCAAATCCTCATCTAGATAGGTAGTATCCAGCCAACCTTGCTGGTTGCTGCTGTCGATACCAAAATCCAAAGCTGGAAATCGTTGACCGCTTTCAATTTGCCGAATAAATTCGGAAGGCGACTGATAGTTAATCAGGCGCTGTAAACCGGAAATGGATCGCTCAAATTTTACCAAGACGCGGCGTTCGGAAATTGGTTCAAACCGGGCAGCAACGCTGACAAATCCTTCCAGATAGGGTAAGCCATAAACTTCAGCAATATTGTAAACTTTGGCGTCTTTGGCTCGAATGCATTGATAGATTTGACCAAGTTTGAGCAATGGCAGTTGGTCAATGGTTAATAAACCGCGACTGGTAGTGTAAAGTAGTCGCCAATTGCCATCTAGTAGGTCAGTTGCCTCAACCGGACGGGGAGTGGGGTTGAGGTCTTCCAATCGGGAAACCGCTGAGAGAATCGCTATTTTGTCAGTTTCGGTTGCTAGCAGTCCGCGATTAGAGCAAGCGATCGCTTCCAACAGTGCTGCTTTCCTCATTTCCTCCTAGACCTCTCTTCTGGGTGACTTCTCTACCAACAGCTTAGCTTTTGTCCAACACCAGCTGGCATCAGCGATCGCTCGCCCAGTTGATAAGTTTGATAACAACTCCCTTGACACAGAATATTATCCACGTCAGCGATCGCGTTTGGTGGGAGTGGTAAACTCAATATGTCTAGTTAGCTCCCAAACAGAATCCTCAAATATGTACAATCCGTCTCTGCGTGAAGAACCTCGTCACCAGCTGGCTGCTCTGATTCCGTTACAACAAGAACCTTCCATTCTCGACTGGCTAGAATCCACAGGACGCCTGTTGCCGCGAGATGTTCAAGCTGAAGATAGTTTCCGCGATGGTGATGCAGAAATCTCCGATCTGATGGCACCGGATGATGTTTACGATGACCTCGAAGACGATGATGAAATCGCCGATGTAGACGAAGATTAGTCAGACGAGAAGAATTCAGCACTCAGGCGTCAGAGTAAATTCTGGATTCTGAAATTCTGAATTCTGGTGTGAGAAGTGAACGAAAAATTTGTGGACGCTAAATTATTTTCTGGTCGGTCGTTCAACCCCTCAGGAACTAGCCTGCTAGCGTTACTGGCAGTTGGGCTTTCCCTAGGGACGATATTATTCGATCTGCAAGCAGGTGTCTTCCCAGCCGTGGGCATCTCTATGACCTTGCCCCTGTGGCTTTGCGCCCTGGTGACAGCTCTTTTAGGATATTGGGCAGTCCCCTTCCTGCAAGCCCTAAAAGCGGGTCAATTTATTCGGGAGGATGGCCCCCAAGCGCATTTACAAAAAGCAGGCACTCCGACAATGGGCGGGGTGTTTTTTGTGCCAGTCGGGGTAGTCGCCGCCTTGGTGTGGTCTGGATTGACTGTAGGGATACAAGGACTGTTTCCCGTAATTGCCGTATCAATCGTAACTTTAGCCTACGGTGCGATTGGCTGGGTTGACGATTGGCAAGTCATTAGACGCCGGTCTAATAAAGGCATCTCGCCCCGGATGAAACTCATTTTGCAGATTGGGGTGGGGGTTCTGTTTTCTCTATGGCTTGTCTGGAATCAACCAGCAAGTATCACCACGATTGCCTTGCCTTTTGGTTTAGCTATTCCTTTGGGGTTGCTGTTCTGGCCTTTGGCAGTATTTGTGCTAGTGGCGGAAAGTAATGCGACAAACCTCACGGATGGAGTGGATGGACTGGCGGCGGGAACAGGCGCTTTAGCTCTTTTGGGACTCGGTGCCATTGTTGCTCCCGCGTCGCCAAGTTTGATGATTTTTTGTGCCTGCATGAGTGGCAGCTACCTGGGCTTTTTGGTTCACAACCGTAACAAAGCCCGCGTCTTTATGGGCGATACGGGTTCTATGGCACTGGGAGGCGCACTGACAGCAGTAGGGCTTCTGACTAACAATCTCTGGGCGCTGTTTATCCTCAGCGGTATTTTCTTCGTGGAATCGCTCTCAGTAATGGCGCAGATAGGCTACTATAAAGCCACCAAAGGTCCAGATGGCATCGGCAAGCGTTTATTTAAAATGGCACCGATTCACCACCATCTAGAACTGAGTGGCTGGAGTGAAACCCAAGTAGTTGCCGCCTTTTATCTGATTAACGGGATCTTGGCTTTGTTGTGTCTTGTACTTCGTTAGTTAAAATAGCCGTTGTCAATCCTCCTTTGGTGTCAAAAACCGCACAAGCTGGGCGTCCACCAAAGGTTTGAATTGCTCCAACTACATCCACAATGGGCAGCAGCAGAAAACAGGGGAATAGAAGAAGACAGTTTTTAATTTTTTCTGTTTTCCTATCCGGGATTTTTTGCCTATACATCCAACTCATTCGTCTGGGTTATGCTGTACCGCTGCCCTATCTTCTGCACGTCTTTTGCTGGAATAATTGTTCTGATAATCGTTCTGCAAATCATTTACATCCTAAAGTTGCAGGAAAGGGGCTTTTAAACTATACGCATCAGCTTACACAGCTAGTAGATTCTCCAGAAATAGACAAGAATAAAGTCTCTATACTCATTGAGAAATCTAGGTACAGACTGACAGTTTATTACGATAAAAAGCCCCTAAAGTCTTATCCAGTGGTTTTGGGCTTCAACTCAGTGGATGATAAGCTCAAAGAAGGGGATGGCAGGACTCCAGAAGGCATATTCAAGATAAAAGACCTCTATACGCATCCTACGTGGTCAAAGTTTCTCTGGCTGGATTACCCAACCAAAGATTCTTGGAGAAAACATATCAAAGCCAAGGGAAACGGGAAAATAAATTGGCTTGATTCAATCGGGGGACAGGTAGGAATTCACGGCGTCCCCGATCGGCAAGATTTTTTGATAGAAAAGCGCTCAAACTGGACATTAGGCTGTATTTCTCTAAAAAATCGAGATGTTGAAGAGTTATATCAAGTTGTGAAAAAAGGAACGGAAGTCGAAATTATTCAATAAAATGCCAACTTTTAGTTTTTAATCAATCAGGACTCGCCGCACATCACCGCATCTGCCACCGGCAACCACAGGGGGATTGAACCCGAAAAAACTCTATATGTATAAGCTTTGCATAAGTCCTGTCAATAAAGGTCTGCGATCGCTTGCTTTACCGAACAGACTGAGTCGGTAGCGATCGCAGCGCCTTTTCCCTTCTCGTAACCTAGTGGGCAAGGGGAAGCACAGCTGTCAAATAGAAATAGACAATTTGAGCGCGTTAAATTATATTATTGATGGTTGCATTTGAATAGTCCAGAAGTCCCAACAAAGAGAGGTTAAAAAAGTTCGCTACATTAAAAAAAACCAGCAGCAAGGGAACACAGATGCCAACACAGCTGTTAAGAAAACACTGTTAAAAAAACGTAGCGGCAAGGAAAGATAAATGACAGGAAAATTGTTACTGGTAGACGACGAACCGGGACTGCGCGAAGCAGTCAAAGAATATCTGCAAGACAGTGGTTTTACCGTTCAGGTTGCCAGTAACGCTGGTGACGCATGGCAGATGTTGCAGAAGAACCAGCCGGACTTAGTGATTTCAGATGTGATGATGCCCAAGGTGGATGGGTATCAGTTCCTCAAGCAGCTGCGGGAAGATCCTCGCTTCAAAAATTTACCAGTGGTATTTTTAACTGCTAGAGGCATGACAAGCGATCGCATCCAAGGCTATCAAGCGGGTTGCGATGCTTATCTCCCGAAGCCCTTCGATCCGGAGGAATTGGAGGCAATTGTCAAAAACTTACTGGAACGTCGCACCACCACAACTAACACCACCGGCGGTAACGATATTGAGGACATCAAGCAACAGATTGCTGCCATCCGGGGGATGTTAGAAGATACCAATCGAATCCCCCAGTCGCCTTCCCATATCCGCATAGACTTAACGCCACGAGAGCAAAGTGTCTTAGACTTGGTAGCGCAAGGATTGATGAATAAAGAAATTGCCCGACGCCTGGAAACCAGTGTCCGCAACGTTGAGAAGTACGTCAGCCGCTTATTTAGCAAGACAGGGACAAATAGCCGCACCGAGTTAGTGCGCTATGCCCTTGAACACGGTTTGACTCGGTAATCCTCACTCTCACAGCTTTTAGGGCATGGGCTTAGCGCGTGCCCTTACATCTTTTGCTATCTGGATCTGTGCTTGTCTTTATGAGCGATCGCCCTGACGATTCTTAAGAAATATTGCGTTTATTAAAGAAACTCGTCTTTTTTACATTGATCCCTTGAGGTTGCTGGTATCTTCATTAAATACAATTCATAAATTCAAAGAAAAAAGATGAAAGTTTCACAAACGCCTCATTTGGGTCAATCAATTTCTCTGGGAATTCTTTTAGTATTAATGAGCGTTAGTGTCACCGTTCTGATGGTCATTCAAAGTGGAATATTACCATAAAAGTTGCCAATTTTTGCTGATTCTCACCCATAAAAGCCGCTCCGCAATGAGCGGCTTTTGTTTAGCTGCCAGTAACATTATATTCCTTTAGATAGAAGCGAAAAGCGATTAATTAAGTGTGCAATTGTAAAATCAAAAATTGCAGCTGCGGGTGCCACCCATTCGTTTGAGAAAATCAGCCTAAGTAGGTGGGATTAATTATTTGTAGTAGTGGTTAGCGATAGCGTAACCCATGCAGATGTTGGGTTTCAAGAGCGTTTTCCATTCCCTACGAACTGTTTTTGTAACTGAAGGATTCACAGAGTCCTTGTGACTGTTAATCTAAATAGATGTATAGCAATCCTATTTTATTTGTGAGATGCCAGCGCCTCAGATCCCCGACAACTCTTACGAAGTCGGGGATCGCGCCTTCACGAATCATTTAGGACTGCTATAGATGTGCTGCGCCGCATTGAATTCGGGCTTCCCATCCAAAAACGATTCAGATAAAAATGTTCAACTATTCCACCTTTACCGCAGCATTGGTGCGAGAGACAAAAGCCCGTGAAGATGCGCTACCGCTGATGGATGAAACTCGCGGCTCTCGGTTTTTTCTTTACTCTAATCCTACGGACAAAGTGTGTCTATTCTTTCATGGGTTTACTGCCACTCCAGAACAGTTTGTGCCGATAGGAGAAGCTTTCTTTAAAGCAGGTTACAACGTCTTGATTCCTTTGCTGCCGGGGCATGGCATCGCAGGCAATTGGGATGGAGATAACCCCCCTCCGCTTCCCGAAGAACAGGAAGTTTATCAACAGTTTGGGCTTTACTGGCTACAACAAGCTCAAGCTTTGGGAAGAAAAGTGGTAGTGGGAGGGCTTTCTGGTGGCAGCACTTTGGCAGCTTGGCTATCCCTAGAACGCGCCGTACAAATTTATCGGGCTTTGCTGTTTGCCCCTTATTTGAGTGGCAGCAATAAGGTAGTGGATCTGTTTGTGCGGATATTTAATATTTACTTTGAGTGGAAGACTGAACCGGGAGTCGCACATTTTGGCTATGACGGCTTTCTCATGCCAACGTTGCGAGTATTTTTAGACATGGGAAGAGATATCTTCGATCGGGCGGAAATGAGTTACGCCGCGCCCATGTTAATTGTGTCGAGTGAAAGCGATCGCGCAGTTGGTAACGAAGAACATAAAGCTTTGTTTGAAGCCTTACTCCCGCATCAACCCAAGTGCTGGTATCACCGCTTTGACCAAACTCTGAATATTCAGCACAATATGATGACCAAAGCTGAGGGCAATGAATACTCAGACTTAGTGATTGCAGTAGCTAAAGCCTATGTCGAAAGCGATTTAACCTGGGGTGAAGTGGAGGAGATGCGCGATCGCTTGCAGCAGGGCGACTCCTTCAACACAGTAGTGAATCAACTAAATCTGAGTCAGCGGGTTTCTCCCGAACTGTCTACAATCATCTCATTGCTAGCCGTCGATTAAAAAAAGTCATATCACCGCCGCGCGATCGCCTTGCCAGCGGCTCCAGCTTCCCTCTGGAGCTTGCCCAGAGGGGTTGGGGGTGTTACAGGCGTTGGAGCAAATTTAAGCCGTGGGTATCGGTGCCGCAGGTGCTGAACAAACCATAGGTGGCAGCTAGCTGTTCCACCTCCATCGTTTCCCTAGGACTGGGTTGCCAAGGGCTAGGGTTGTTGTAGGCGTAGTAGGTTTCAACGCCGTCAATGCCTAACTCAGCGGCGGCAGGGATAAGTTTGGCAGCGGGAAGGCGGTAGCGGGCTGGATGAGCCAAGACTGCCAAACCACCCGCCTGATGGACGACGGCAATCACATTGGCGGCGTCAGCATCGCTTCCTTGGGGTGCAGAGCCTTTCAGATATAGCTTCATCGCCGAGTGTTCTGGATCGAAAGCATAGCAAAGGATGTGGACTTCTGTGTTCAGCAAGCTAGAGGTGATTTCGGTGCCGATCCACAGGTGGGGTAGGTGGGCGGAATGGGGATTTTTGTAGGTGTGTTGCAGCCAGTATTGAGCTTCTTTGAAACCGTCAATCGTATGGTGGTCAGCGATCGCCAGCCCTTTAAGACCAATAGCGATCGCCTGTTCCATCAACGCCCTCGGTGCCAAACGACCATCCGAGTAGACGGTGTGCATATGAAAGTTGTAGGAGTGCGGACAACTATCAGCCCGAATCGTCTCAAAAACGTGCTTGAGCGCTGTTGTATTCTGGGCTGGTGGCTGGGGTGAAGCAGAAGATTGAGCAAGATTGATCGCCATAACCGCCGAGTAGCCGTGCGCGTTCGTTGACAATTGTTAACATATACCCTAGCAAAACTAAACAGGAATTGCGTTGGGGTATTCTATGTGCATTCCATGCTGAAAGTCGCGTTTGGCAAAAATTTTCTGCCCAAGTCGGCGACCATTGGCGGGCAGTTTCACCTAAATATTCAGTTTGAAGTTTCTGGCGGCTTAACCGTTCTATTTGGGCCGTCTGGCTGTGGCAAGAGTTCGACATTACAAGCGATCGCAGGGTTGTTGCATCCGGACTGGGGTCGGATTGAAGTGGCGGGAACAATCTTCCTGGATACTAAAGAGCGTCTGAACTTGCCAGCGCACCGGCGAAATGTCGGTTATGTCTTCCAAAACTGCGCCTTATTTGGGCATTTGAACGTAGCGGAAAATATTGGCTTTGCTCTCAACCGCTGGCAACGGCACCGGCGGCAGCAGCGCGTTAATGAATTGGTAAAGTTGTTAGAACTTGAGGATCTGGTACATCAACCCGTGCAGCAGATTTCTGGCGGACAAGCTCAACGGGTAGCGATCGCCCGTGCTTTAGCTCCCTACCCTAAAATTCTGCTTCTCGATGAACCCTTCAGCGCCCTCGATGATGATTTGAGAGCAACTCTCCGAACCGAGTTGAAAACCATTCAACGTCAATTTAACTTGCCGGTTGTACTGGTGACTCATTCACGAGCCGATGCCCTGGAACTCGCCGATCGTTTAGTAATATTAGCAGCGGGACGAGTCGTTGCAGTTGGTCAGGCAGAGCATTTGCTCGATTCCCGTTCCTATTCCATTCCTGGGAAATTCCAGTGGGGGTAGAAAATAATTAAAAATTAAAAATTATTGCATTAAAGATGAAACAAGAAATGATTCATTTTTAATGCAAGCATTTTTAATTGTCTAAATTGCGGATTTTCCAAGCCATTTCCAGCACTTGAGTCCAGCGCTTTTGTAACTGTTTGGGCGTGCAGGTGAGTGTTTGAGCAATCTCCCGATCGCTGAGGAGAGCTTGTTTTAACTGCAACAGCTGCTGCTGTTCCGCAGAAAGTTGATTCCAAAACGCTTCCCACTGCTGGGAAGAGAGTCCCAGTTTTTGGTCGAGATCGGCTCCTAACCATTGATGTACCAGCTTCCAGTTGTTTGAATGTGAGAATTTTTCCACATGGTACTTAAAGCGCTGTTGTAGGTAGTCGCGCTGACGTGCTGTTAAACCCAGGATTTCGTCAATCTCTGGTGCTGGGAGGTCTTGCAGTTTTAAAACCAGGTAATTTACACAGTCTTCTTGACCTTGGACTTGCAGGTATTCCATCAGTTCAGCGACGACGCGATCGCGCAACACCGCTTCCGCCGGGTCAATCGTATCGGCAACCAATTGCGATCGCAGCTGGTGCATCGCCGCTGACCGACTTTGGGTGTCCGCATCCTCACCCCTAGGAAACTCAATCGCCTTCTCAATATCCATGCTCGTCTCAGCAGGCTGGCGGCGAGCAAACCCCTGTGCCCTCAACACAACCAGCTGCTGGCTGGTGCCATTCGGTAAATTGATGCGACGCTTGGCATACTGTTCGCTGAACGCCATATACTCCGCCAGTTCCAGTTGAGTGCGGGGAGTGTAGTCTACCGTCAGATCGTTTTCCCGCCGGAAAGCTTTGATAGACTCCACGTAAAACTCTTGCAAGAAGTCCTCAATCAGGTTGTAGCGGGCTTGAAAACCTAATTGAGATTGTGGCGACACCACATAACGATAAACCATCGCGCTTAGGTTGCTGTGCAGTTCCACCCGACCCCGCTTAGAACCCAGCCGGTAATATGACAGACACTTTTGCAACCGATGCCGTCCCAGATTTAACTGCCAAGAGCGAACCTCACCAGAAGTTTGGATGCGCGGACTCTTGCGGCAAATTCGCTCCACCTCTAGCGCGATTCGGTTGGCGACTGCCTGAACGTGCCAAGACATCCCTTTGATTTCAGTCCGCAACTCCTCCAACAACAGCTCGGTCATCGTTTGCACGTCGATTCCCAACAGTTGCTCGGTCGAGTGACATAGGTTTTCAGAAGATTGACTGGGAGAATTGATAGTTGTCATGGTGAAAGCCCCTGGTAGCGAAAGTATTCAAAGTCAACAAGAGCCACTGAAAACGGTTCAAAAGTTTTGTCTCCCGTCAGGCAGCGCCTGCGATTGACCGTCTCAACTCTCTATATTTAGACTGTAGGGGCTTATTGTTGGACACCGGACAGCGGATGTGTTACTACTCTTAGCTCACTATGGGTCATCTCGACGCTCTCCCATCATTCCCTCTCACCTAAAGAAGCGCTAACCCTTGCTGTACCTGGGCTTGCGCCCCCGCAAACTATCGACGCAAAGTGTTGTCGCAAAGCGGTAGGAGCTGGTGTTGAGTGGACAATCCAAGAACTGGATTGCTGGTAGGGTTATCGTCCGAAGTCCCTAGTGCGGAGGCTGTAGTTAATAGTCTTTAGTTCACAAAGGGATTGAAGAATTGGCGATTTGGGATTTTGTATTTAACAGCTTTAACTCAATCTTTAATCTTTAATCTTTAATCTTTAATCTTTAATCAACTGACCGATGTCGCCCAAGCCGTTGCAGCCTCCCATCCCAGACCCCGCCGGACGATGACAGGTTCCTCATCTGTCAAATCCAAAATTGTTGATACCCCATCTCCGCCGGACGAGCCAGTGTCCACAATCATGTCTACTAGCTTGTCTAGCTGGTCAAACAATTTTGCCTTCTCCAGCCCTAGAGTTGGGGCGTTGCCATTCTCATCCGCTAGGTGAGCTGAGGTGGAAATAATCGGATTGCCTAATGCCTGCAACAGCGACTGGCACACCGTATGCTCTGGAACCCGAATGCCGGTAGTTTTGCGCTTGGGACTCATCACCAGCTTGGGCACTAATTTGGTGGCTGGCAGCAGAAACGTGTAGGTCCCAGGAATTAAATTCTTCATAATCCGATAAGCGACATCACTGACGATGGCATATTGGGCAATGTTCGACAGAGACGGACACAGGAACGTCAGGGGCTTATCATTAGATAGCTGCTTAATCTGCCTCACACGCTCTACTGCTGACTTGACGTTTAGGTTACAGCCAATCGCGTAGACAGTATCAGTGGGATATAGCATCACAGCGCCATCTCTTAGGGCACCTACTATTTGTTCTATTCCACGAGTTTGTGGTGTATCAGGATGGATGTTGTAGATTGTCGCCATAATGCAGAATCCAGAACTGAGATTACAGAATTCAGAATCCAGAATTTTTCCAGACTCCTGACTCTTATCTCCTTATGAACAAGCTAGCGTATCTAGAATGTCCAACAGGAATTGCCGGTGATATGTGCCTGGGGGCACTCGTAGATGCGGGGGTTCCCCTAGATTACTTGAGAGAAAAGCTCCATAAGCTGGGAATTTCCCAAGAATACCAGTTACGAGCCGAACAGGTTCACCGGAACGGTCAGCAAGCCACTAAATTTCACGTAGATTTGAGCGATCGCAATGACACTGATTTAAATCACCGCCACGAACATCACCGTCAAAATGGGGGGCATCAGCATCACGATGGCGAGATATCATGGGGTCATCCTCATTCCCCGACGCGGCATTTGCCAGAAATTGTGCAGTTGATTGCAGCAGCTGAGTTTCCGTTACGGGTACAAGCGTCCAGTTTGGCAGTGTTTCGACGGCTGGCAGACGCAGAAGGAGCGGTTCACGGCATTGCCCCAGAGGAAGTTCATTTTCATGAAGTCGGGGCTACTGATGCCATTGTAGATATTGTGGGCACTTGTCTGGGCTTGGATTGGTTGGGGATTGACGAATTATATTGTTCGGCACTCCCGACTGGGGGCGGTATGGTAAGAGCGGCTCACGGTCAGCTAGCGGTGCCAGTACCAGCTGTATTGAAGTTGTGGGAATCGCGCCAGGTGCCAGTTTATAGTAATGGGATCGAGCGGGAACTGGTGACGCCGACTGGGGCAGCGATCGCTTGTACGCTTGCTACCGGCTTTGGATCTCCACCACCCATGACTATCCAGCGGGTTGGGAATGGTGCTGGTTCCCGTCAGTTACCGATTCCCAATATTCTGCGCCTCTGGATTGGCGAGGGTGTAGAGACGCGATTTGCCTCTCAACAGGAGTCGGAATTCATTCAGCCTTCCGAAAGCCCCTGTTTAGAAATGATTTCGGTGCTGGAAACCCAAATCGATGACTTGAGTCCCCAAGCCATTGGCTATGTGTTTGAGGCACTGTTTGCCGCCGGTGCGCTAGATGTCTTCACTCAACCGATTGGGATGAAAAAGTCTCGTCCTGGCATTTTGCTGACGGTTATTTGCCATCCAGAACAGATATCCGCTTGCGAAACCATCTTATTCCGAGAAACGACGACACTCGGCATCCGGCGTCTGATACAGCAACGCTCAATTTTGCAGCGAGAAATTCAGCAGGTGCAAACAGAATATGGCTGCGTTCGCGTCAAGGTTGCCTGGACTGGGCATTCTGACCAGAGAGCGATCGCTAATGTGCAGCCAGAATACGAAGATTGTGCCGAATTAGCCAAGGCAAACAACCTTCCCTGGCGCGAGGTGCATCAACTGGCGCTCAATATCTGGTATCTCCAGCACAGTCACAACTTCACTTGAATTTGCGGCAAGCGAAGTCCCAGATGCCTGACTAAATTTCTGGAACTGCCAAACCGATTGCTGTATTACTACTGGTTTGAAAATCACAGGGCTTACGCAAAGCTTATACATATAGCGTTTTGTAGGGGCAATCCCCCTGTGGTTGCCCTCAGATGTGGTGCTATTTGCGTAAGTCCTGAATCAGTAAGGAAAATCCTGATGTATCGAATCAAGCAAGTGTTGCTAGCGATCGCTCTTGCCATTGTTAGCCTCGTGGCGCTGTTGACCATTAGCGCTTTCCTCGGCACTGCGGCGAACTCTCAGCCACCTCAACCAACTTCGGAGATAACCACAGCTCAAAGGATAGACCTGGGGCGTTCTTTCAGAGAACTGGGCATTGAAGGGTCAATTTTAGTTTACGACCGCAACAAAAACCAATTCTACGAACATAACGCGCCTCGAAACTCAACGGCATTCTTCCCCGCTTCAACCTTCAAGATTTTCAACGCGCTTGTGGCATTGGAAACGGGGGTGATTCGAGATGAGGTTACTGTATTAACCTGGGACGGCATTCAACGGGAAGTGGCAGCTTGGAACCGAGACACCAACCTGCGCCAAGGTTTCAAAGACTCAACGGTTTGGTTCTACCAAGTTTTGGCTCGGAAAATTGGGCATGAACGGATGCAGAAGTTTATCAATCAAGTCGGCTATGGAAACCGCCAAATTGGTACATCTGAGCAGATCGATCGATTTTGGTTAGAAGGTCCTTTACAAATTACGCCCAAACAAGAGATTGAGTTCCTGCAACGTCTCTATCGCAGCGACTTACCCTTTTCTCAACGCAGCTTAAATTTGGTCAAAGATATTATGGTGCGCGAACAAACCCCAGACTATGTGCTGCGCGGAAAGACGGGCTGGACTAACACTACGACTCCTGAGACTGGCTGGTTTGTGGGATATCTGGAACAGAACAATAATGTTTATTTCTTTGCCACAAATATCGATATGCGAAATGATAATGATGCCGTCAATCGCATTGAAATCACCAGGCGCAGTCTTAAAGCGTTAGGACTGCTTTAAAAACACCCGCAAACCCCTAACTTTCTGCTTTCAGATTTTCCTTACAAACAGGACTTACGCAAAGCTTATACATATAGCGTTTTTTCGGGTTCAATCCCTTGTGGTTGCCCTTACTATGTGGTGATGTGCGGCGAGTCCTAACAAACAGTCTCTTAACCGATTTATCAGTAGCGTTACTTGCACTCAGCTAACCTTTAGACTCTAAATTAGTCCCCGCTTGATCAAGCCTAGAACCAATCATGACCCTAACCTTCTCAATTAACAACACGACTCGGCTGCAACTCGCCCCTTTAGAAATCCCAACTCGTCTGCTGCTGGGTCCAGGTCCATCCAATGCCCATCCCGCCGTCCTTCAGGCGATGAATACCCCTCCGGTGGGGCACCTCGATCCAGCATTTCTGGCACTGATGGACGAAATCCAGATGTTGCTGCGCTATGTTTGGCAGACAGAAAACCCTCTCACTATTGCAGTCAGCGGTACGGGAACGGCAGCAATGGAAGCAACCCTTGCCAACGTCACCGAACCCGGTGATGTGGTTCTGGTGGGCGTTAACGGGTACTTCGGCAACCGTCTCGTGGATATGGCAGGACGATATGGTGCGGATGTGCGAACGATTACCAAACCTTGGGGGCAAGTGTTCCCCATAGACGAACTCCGAACCGCCTTAGAAACTCATCGCCCCGCTATTCTGGCTTTAGTCCATGCCGAGACATCCACGGGGGCACGCCAACCGTTGGAAGCAGTCGGCGACATCTGTCGTGAATTTGACTGTCTGCTATTGGTGGATAGTGTTACCAGTCTGGGGGGTGTGCCCTTGTTTCTGGATGAGTGGAAGGTTGACTTAGCTTATAGCTGTAGCCAGAAAGGGTTAGGTTGTCCCCCCGGTGCTTCGCCGTTTACGATGAGTCCGCGTGCAGTTGAAAAATTGCAACAACGTGGCACTAAGGTGGCTAATTGGTATTTAGATATGACGTTGTTGAGTAAGTATTGGGGCAAGGAACGCATCTATCACCACACTGCCCCCATTAACTTGTACTATGCTCTGCGGGAAGCGTTGCGTTTGATTGCAGAAGAAGGAATAGAAAATAGCTGGACGCGCCATCAAAAGAACGTCGAGTATCTCTGGGAAAGCTTAGAAAACTTAGGACTTACTATGCACGTTAAACGAGAGTTTCGCCTGCCAACCCTGACAACCGTTTGCATTCCAGAGGGTGTGGATGGCAAAGCGATCGCGCGTCAGCTACTCAACGAACACAATATAGAAATTGGGGGCGGACTGGGCGAACTCGCGGGTAAAGTCTGGCGTGTGGGTCTTATGGGCTTCAACAGCCGTCCAGAGAGTGTGGATCGCCTTTTGGAGGCATTGGGGCAGGTTTTACCTCATTAAATGAGAATTTAGGGTGCTAAGAGAAACGCACCCTCCAAAAAGGCGATCGCGCGATCGCCTTTTTGGCCTGTCTCTGGGTAATTATCGTCCGTTAGTTGTCTTTCATCCCTAACTGCTGCTCATTAGTTAGCAGTTGAGGTGCTTGAATGGAAGTTGCGACCGCCCAAATCCTCTACAACTTGACAACCTATTATCAAGTTCCATCAACTAGAAGTCTTTGGTTTGTGCTAACTGTATCCCAGGGATAAGCCTACGGCTACAATATTAGCGTCAGACTTTCGCTCTTAACCAGTTGTAGGAGTTGTAGTGGTTGTATGTCTGCAAACAACTTTACTGAAAAAATGTATAAATCTAATAATAGAAAGGTAAAATTATGGACTTGAGTGAGGAGCAAAGTCCGGGAGCAACCCAAATTTTCATAGAACTTCAAGAGAAACTAAGGCAAAATCTAAAAGTTTCTCTTTTAGAAAATATAGAAAAATTATCTCAAGTAGAAATAAAAGCGCGTGCCTTTGCTATTCTCGGTCAAGTTATACGCGAAAAGCCCTATTTATCTCAATCTCAGAAAGAAATTACAACCATATTTGATGAAGTGTTTGCAGATGTCGTAACTTCAGTATATCTAGCTGGATGCTCCCTGGATAAACCTGCTCAAACTCTTCTTCGTAGAGTATTAGAGCTTGGTGTTGCTATCATATACTTATGGGATATGCCTCATCAGTTCTGGGGATGGAAGTGCCACGATAAGGATCTTAACTTTAATGAAATGATTGATTACCTCAATAGTCCCAGTTATAAATCATTTATTTTAAATGAAAATTATAAAAAATCTACTGGCTTTCTATTTGAGGTGGAAGAATGCAAAAAAATATATAGAATTCTTAGCAATACAATACATGGAAAAATTTCCACCTTTGAGTCTGTTTTACCCGACCGTTTTAATCATAATTCTGTAGATTGGCAAAAGCATCTCGATTTAGTAATGCAAGTTCAAAATATACTGTTACACCTGTGGGAAAATCGATTTAGCGACAGTTTTTTTGAATTAGAAAAAAAATTACCGTCCCTTTCCCGATTGCAATAAATTATAAGAATGTCTGAAAATTCACAAGTTTTAGAGTTACTACAGGCTGCTAGATGTGAGGATCTAGTCTATACGCAAATTCCGCAGTTAACAGTTTTAGGTGACTTTGAACGCAAAGTTGTAGACACTGTAAAAGGTGGTGGCGCTCATCTTTTGGAAGGTTCTCGTGGCGTTGGAAAGTCTATGCTACTTAGGCAAGCGGAATTCGAGATGGACAGAGACTTTACGATACATCGAAAGTTAGCTGTATATGTTACGTTTCAAACCAGTACCTTACTAGAGGGAATTAAAGTAGGTGAACGGGATGCTTTTCAATCTTGGGTAGGTGCAAAAATCCTTGAAAAATTACATGAAAAGCTTCTTTTTCTTGATTTGATTAGTCATCAAAGTGTTATCGATCCATACGAGGCAATGTTTGGTATAAAATCTCCTAAAGAGACAAAAATATATTTGCAAGAAAAAGCCCATCAGTTGCAAAACCTAGCGATGGCAGTAAATAAGGAAGAAATAATAGCTAAAATCGGAAATGATTTTTTTGATAAAGTTAACGACTTAGGCTATGTAATGGAAACTCTTAAGGAAATAATTGCAAAATTCGATCTACAAAAGATAGTCTTTTTATTTGATGAGGCCGCTCACACTTTTATTCCTAGACAACAAGAAATTTTCTTTGAAATATTTAAACGTATTCATGGCGGTTCAATAGCCGTTAAGGCAGCTGTTTATCCAAGCATAACTTCTTATGGAAAGAACTTTGAACCTGAGCAAGATGCGATAGCTATACCAATGGATAGATTTGATCATACTATTGAAGGACGTCAGGCAATCAGAGAAAATTTTAGAGATATGTTGAAAAAGCGAATAGATTCTGATAATTCTTTATGTAAAAAGATTTTTAGTAAAGGTCAGACACTAGATATCTGTATTTATCTTTCTACAGGAAATCCTCGGGCATTTTTACATATTTTGAATCGCACTCTTGAAAAAGCTCAACAATTAAAAGAAGGGTTTTCTGAGAGGGCAGTTAGGTTAGCAGTACAGGATTTTATTGATAAAGAACTTATTCCTTATCATCAAAACTTATCCAAAAGAATCCCTAAGTTTTCTCACCATGTTGGTGTTGGGATGGATTTATTACGGAGTTATATTATTCCAGAACTTAGAAGTAAAAACCATCGTCAAAAGCAAAATAACTACCAGTCAGCTTTTTTCACAGTTCGACGTGATATGTCGCCTAATCTTAAACTAGCATTAAATATTTTATGCTACTCAGGCGTACTAACAAACAAGGGAACAATCGCTGTTTCTGATAAAAAAACTGGTTTTAGATATATGGTGCATCTTGCACTTCTTGTTACAGAAAAAGCATTTTTAATGCCTGATTTGGCAGAGGCGATCAAGGTTTTAAGTATTAGATATTCTAAAGAGTTTGCAGGTGACGATCCGCAGTTTGAAAGTTATTTAAGGGCTTTAAAAGAGGCATCAGACCAATGTGCTAATTGTTCGGCGGACTTACCACCCAATGCAAAGTTTTGCCCTGAGTGTGGGCAAAAAGTTCAAGCAACATCCATTATAAGTGGCTTACTAGAAGAATCAATTGATGCTTTATCTATTAGTGGAAAGCTTAAAGATAGAATTAGGCAGCAGTTCCCTAAGATTGGTGATATTGTTCAGGCGAAACGTACACAATTAATGGGTATAAGATTGATAGGGGAAGTTCGTTCGAGGATTATCAAAAACGCGGCAGATGAATTCATCTCTGGGTAACTATTGCTGTTGATGGCGTTCTTGTATCCGTTTGACAATAATCTTATTGCAAGTATTTCTATCAAATAAATTGCCAAAGCCATCAGTAAATGTTGACAGGGCTATTTCATTCTAAAGATTGACTTCAAGTGGTTCAAGCTGAACCCACAACGACGCTGAGCTTGAGCCATGTTGTCAAAGCCTAAATCACGATACAGGTTGAGAGCTAGATTGCGGGCGACTG